>JAJDEI010000200.1 GCA_029259845.1 Planctomycetaceae bacterium
TGGAGACGCTGCTGAGCGTGATCGAAACCTGTCGCCAGCAGAACCGTAACGTCTTCACCTTCGTCACCGACGCCGTCAAAGCCCACTTCGCCAGCCAACCACCCCCCACCCTGCTATCCGGGGTGTGAACGGTTACCCATCACGACCTGACAGCCCGTTTAAAGACGTCTGCCACGGCTTTGTCAGCCGTGCAGATGTCTAAAAACTGACTGGTTTCTCGCACTGCCAAGACGGCAGTGGCACGCGGAATTGAGTTTTTCAACGGACTGCTAACCGTCGAGTTCGCGTTTGAGGGCTGCCAGTTCCGCTTCAATCTGCTGCTCGCGCGCCTCGTGGAGCGAAGCCGAAGCCGGAACAATCGGGCGGGAAACTTCCTCGCCCGGTCCGTCTCCCGTCTCGCGACTCCCCGCCATCGACGCGCGGCGGCGAATCGCATCGGCCAGCCGCGCTTCCAGGGCATGCAACGTCGTCGTCAGATGCTCAAGCGTCGATTCCGCCGCAGTGTGCTGCTGTTTGAGCCCGGCAATCAGGTCGCCGACTTCGTTCTTGCGCATCAGAGACAGGCGGGCCTTGTCTTCCCGACCGCTCTTGAGCTCCTGCCGGGCGAGGTCGGCCCAGTATTTGTGTTGATTGCTCAAGTCGTCGATTTCGATACGAATCCGCTCCTCCGCCTCTGCAGCCGTCTTAACACTTCGTTGGGCCGCTTCAACCCCGGCCTGAATCTCCTCGATGATGTCCTTTATCGCGGCCGACGGATCCTCTACTCCGGCGATTAATTCGCTGAGGTTACACGTCACGATGTCGGTCAGACGGCTGAAATAGCTCATTCCGTAACTCCTGGGGGGGCGAATCGCGATAATGGCGGATTGGAAAACTCGTATGAACGATCCCGATTTGGCCCCGGCACGACCGCTCCGTTTGCGGCGATCATCTTGCGGTCAACGGCAACGCGAGTGAACCAGATCAGGAGATTCTGCGATTTCTTTGGTCACCATGCTTTGAGTCGGCCGGAGAGTTCGGTTGGGGTGGGCGAAGCACTCGCAGAGCCTCGTTTTCCAGGGATTCTCCAGTGTTGTGGTTCTTCGTTCGACCAAACACGCGGTGTCTCGAATCCGTTAGGGCATAAGAAGACTGATGTTGGCGGCTTTTGGCCTCATCGTTTCGCGAAGTCATGAGACACCGGGTGTTGCCACCGAAAACCACGCAACGGCTCCCGTTTCTCAAACGACCTGAGGCCATCATCACACGAATCTGCTCCGGTCAAACGGTCGTCGCGGGCGGTTCCACTCCTCGTTTCTTGAGCCATTGGCAGAGCTTCTCCCGCGCCAGACGCAGCCGGCTCTTGCAGGTCGCCAACGAGGTCTCCGTGATCTCCGCGACCTCCGACAGCGGCAGCCCCGCGTAGTGGTGCAGGGTAAACGTCATTCGTTGTTCCTCGGGGATTTCCGCCAGGGATTCATCGACCAGCGCGGCCAGTTCCCGTTCGCCGGCCCGCTCGGCCGGCGAGAGGACTTCGCCCGCCAGACGGGCCAGCGCGTCGTCCTCGTCATCCCGTCGGCCTTTGACGGCTCGGATCAGCGCATCGTGCGTGCGGCGGCGATGATGGTCGATCATCAGGTTCCGCGCGATGCGGTACATCCAACCGCGAAAACGGCCGCGCGGCAGATAGTTCCACGACTGATCGAAGACCTTCAGCAATGTTTCCTGCGCAAGGTCTTCCGCCAGATGCCGGTCGTGCGTGTTGCGGACGAAAAAGCCGATCAGCGGACCCTGATGCCGCTCGACCAGCGCGTCGAAAGCGGGGGTCTCCCCGCTCTGAATCCGGATCATCAGTTGATCATCGTCCGACATGCGACGGCTGATCTGTGTTGGGGAAAAGCGACGGGAGATCGCCAAGCCGACCGATCGGCGGTTCCCATTCAGAAACTGGGCCGTGAGCCGGTTGACCCGGATTCTTTTTTGCCAATATAGTTGGACGGTCGTTGTTTGGGAAATCGCTTGTTCGATGGGCGGAACCGTTCGCCGGGCGAAAACACCGAAGTCGCGGCATCCCGAATGACCGCTCCCAACTCTCTGCCGATGTCTCTCAAGCGGACCCCGCGACCTCATGGAACTTCTGGAAATCGAGTTTCCCTACGGGGCGGACGGCCGGTTTGCCTGTTCCGTGACAGCCGATCAGGTGCTGCTGCACCATGCGGCCCCGCCGGCAGTCGAAAGTCTCGAAGAGCGGATTCGCAACTGTCTGGCCGCGCCGCTCGAGTTTGCGGCGCTCTCCCAAGCCGTCCTCCCGGACGACCGCATCGTGATCGCCCTCGATGACCGCACCCCCGGCGCCCCGGCGTTGATCAAGGGATGTTGGGATGCCCTGGCGTCGGTCGGCATTGCACCGTCCTCTTTGCTCATCGCCCAACCCGGCTCCGCCGACGGCACATCAACGCCGGATCCGCGAAGCGCGCTTCCCACAGATGTCGCCCGGCAAGTCCGGCTGACATGCCACGACGCGGAGGATTCGGAAAACCACGCCTACCTGGCATCCGCAACGTCCGGGGAGCGCATCTATCTGGCCCGTGAAGTCGTTGATGCAGACTTCCTCTTCTGTGTCGGAGCCGTCGCCTACGATCCGCTCTTGGGGTATCGGGGAACGAGCAGCGTGCTGTACCCCGGACTGTCGAACACCGACGCCATCCGCAGGTCTCTCGGGCAGGGACACGACGAATTGGGCCCCGATGATGTTCGCGGGCTCCGGCAGACCATTGACGAAGTCGGCTGGCTGCTGGGGGTGCAGTTCGCACTCCAGGTGATCCCCGCTGGGCGGGGTGGTGTGGCCGAAGTGATCGCGGGAGCCGGCGACGCGGTCTTTCGGCGAGGAAAGCAACGATTGGCCGAGTGCTGGGAGATTGATATCGAAGAGCGGCCGGAAACCGTCGTCGTGGCGGTCGACGATGTGGGTGACGGCGACCAATGGGGGGCAATCGGCAGCGCGTTGGAGACGGCGCGGCAACTCGTCAGCCGCGACGGGCGAATCGTCGTCTTAACACAGGCCAACGCCCCGCTGTCACCCGGGTTGGAGCTGATTCGCGACAGCCGGACGCCGCGAGACGCCCTTCAGCCGCTCCGCATGGCAGTCCCCAACGATGTTGTCGCTGCGACCCAGCTCGCCAAGGCGGTCGATTGGGCCAATGTCTACCTCCTCAGCCAGCTCGAAGACGATCTCGTCGAAGACCTGTTCATGGTTCCGCTGAGCGAACCGCGGGAATCGCAGCGGATCATCGAATCCAGCGAACGGATCGCGTTTGTCGAGTCGGCAGCGTTTTCCTACGGTCGAGTGCGCGTCCCGGTGTAACCCGTTCACCGACCCCCAGCTCCCGGTCTTTGAAGTTGCGCGATTTGGGCCTCTTTCGTACGATGGCCCAGTATTCTTGGCAGAACGGGCGGGTGGCGGGGGCGCATCAAGAGCGTCCGCCCGTCTTGCGGCGTCGATCACGGGGGCCGTGTCGCCGTTGGGTGAATCGTTCACGGCCCCCGGATCGGAAGGACCTTGCTCGTTCCAGACGCCAACACGCCCCCGCCACCCGACAGAAAGCAGACAGCGCAACTTCAAAACTCCCGGTCCGGCAAATGACGGGGTGACAGGCGAGCGGCAGTGGACTCCGTTCCGCAAAATCGAACGCTTGAAACCTGGACACCGGGGCAAAATGCGGCGCGTAATTCCACCGCCATTCAGGGCGAATATCTCTGGAGAAAACCATAAACTACAATTATAGAACCAGTTAGGAACGAGCTTCACGATTAGCATGCTAATTGGCGCAGAATCTGCGATAACGTTGGCTCAGCCGTGGTGGCAAGCGTTGGCCCGCACTTGCTCCATCGGCGCTCACGACGGCGTTCCGAGCGGTTTCCGCTCGGGACGCCTTTTTTTGTGCCATGCCGAGGACTCGCGCAGGTCGATTCCAGATTCTCGTCCAACCTCGCGAATTGCCCGCTTGCTGGCCACCTCGCAGTTGCGTAGCATCTTGGTGCTGCCCTTGGGGCGGTAAACCTCTGCGATGTCCGATGCCGGGCTTCGATTTTGTTGGCCCTACAAGCATTCCGCAGGGGACCGGAGCCTTCCGTTCTTGTGCCAATCCGGAGTGTCGGAATTTTCCGGCGATTGCCGGCCCACACAACACGGGAGTGCGGGTCCCCCCCTTGGACGATTGGGTCCAAACAAAACAGCTCGAACGGCATCAGCGGAGGTTTTTTTGCGCGCCGTCCCCCGCCTTCACCACACCGTCCGACACCGCGTTTAGCCGCGACCGCCAGGGAGCGATTGCCGGGATGCCCGATCGGCCGCTTCCTTCCGCGCTTGTGGAATGATTCGATTGGGCGGGGCGGCAGCGAACGCATCCCCACATCGCCACACATTTCCCACGTGCGGCGACCCTGTCCGTTGCCCGCGCTCGCCGAATTGTGTATCCGCATCGATTCCCGTTAATCTGAACCTCGACGGTCGCGAAGTGTCGCACTTCGGAGGATGGGCTCCGCGTCGGGCGGGCTCTGCCCACCAACTTGAATCAAAGACAGATCAGACGGTGGGCACAGCCTGCCCTACCTCAAGAAGAAGGCAATTCTCATGGCAGACTCAGTCGTTCTTGCGTACAGCGGTGGTTTGGATACGTCGGTCCTCGTCGGCTGGCTGCAGGATGAGGGGTACGACGTGCACTGTCTGTATGTCGACCTCGGACAACCGTGCGAAGACCGCGAAGTGATCCTCCAGAAGGCCCTCGACGTCGGAGCCGTCACCTCGGAAATCGTCGACGTGCAGGACGAGCTGTGCCGCGACTTTGCTTTCCCCGTGCTGCAATGGCAGGCCAAGT
This sequence comes from Planctomycetaceae bacterium, assembly GCA_029259845.1. Classification (GTDB taxonomy): domain Bacteria; phylum Planctomycetota; class Planctomycetia; order Planctomycetales; family Planctomycetaceae; genus JAHBXU01. The sequence continues at coordinate 4,857 of JAJDEI010000200.1, forward strand.
ACGAGACCATCTATCTGCTCGGCACCTCGATTGCCCGTCCGCTCATCTCTAAGGCGTGTCTGCAACGGGCGCGTGAGGTGGGAGCGGTCGCCTTCGTTCACGGGGCGACCGGCAAGGGGAACGACCAGTGCCGTTTCCAGCTCGCCGCCGAAGCCCTCGACCCGCAGGTCAAAGTCATCGCCCCCTGGCGGATGCAGTCGTTCCGCGACAAGTTCCCCGGCCGGACGGAGATGCTGGAATTCTGCGACGCCAAGAATATCCCGGTCAAAGCCACCGTCGCCAAACCGTACTCGTCGGACGAAAACTGCCTGCACATCAGCTACGAAGCGGGCGATCTCGAAGACCCGGCGGTCGACGGTATCCCCATCATCGACTTCGGCATGACCGTCTCTCCGCAGGAGGCCCCCGACCGGGAGGAACGGGTCACCATCACCTTCGCGCATGGCGTGCCCGTTGGAGTTCAGGCTGTAGCCTGCGCCGACGGCAGCCTGAAGGCTGAACTCCAACCAATGTCCCCCGTCGGCATCGTCAACACCCTCAACGCAATCGGCGGCCGCAACGGCGTGGGGCGGATCGACATTGTCGAGAACCGCTTCGTCGGCATGAAGAGCCGCGGCGTCTACGAGGCCCCCGGCATGACCTGTCTCTACGCGGCCCATCAGGCTCTGGAGCAACTCACCCTCGACCGCGACCTGACCCACCTCCGCGACCGCATCTCTCCCGAAGTGGCCGAGATGGTCTACAACGGCTTCTGGTACTGCGCGAAAATGGACGCGCTCATGTCCTTCATCCGCGAAGCCCAACAGCCGGTCACCGGCGACGTCACGCTCGCTCTCTACAAAGGCAACGTGCGCATCGTCAGCCGGACCAGTCCCAACAGCCTGTACGACGAAGCCATCGCCAGCATGGAATCTGGCGGCGACTACAACCAAACCGACGCCGAAGGCTTCCTCCGCATCCTCGGCGTCCCCCTCCGCGTGCAGGGCGGAGTGCGACCAAGATGCTATTGACACGAATCTTCTTTATGTGGCATGGTGCGTGCCCATCCATCAATACAAGGAATCTAGCTATGGAATTCACGATCAAGCTTGATGCGGTCGTAGATATGGCTTCAAAGATGAGAGAAATCCGGCCGGAGAGTCGTGGACAACTTCATTTTGATGTCACATCGTTAGTCAACGATATCTATGACGAATCGTTGGACCGTCATGGACGAGACACTTTCGTAGCGGAGTATATTGCGCGCCTGCGTTGGAGCTTCGCCGCGATCGCGAGATTCGACGACGGAAACGGATACGCAGACGATCAGCACGTGGTGTGGATACTGTCAGAAGTTGACAAGCTGAAGTCTCAATTGGAGTGCAATGAAGAGAAACTACTGGTCGGAGAGGCTGCGCAATACATTTGACGTCAGCCGTGTAGGGTGGGCTTTGCCCACCAGTTTGTGGGCCGGTGACCGGTCGGCGAATTCTTGGAACGTTCAGTTGGTGGGCAAAGCCCACCCTACGTCACTTCACTCAGTTTCATTGGCGTGATTTGATGTGCTGTATGGTGGTTCATCACGTGCCAACACGTGCATCGCCGCAACTATCTTGGTTACTTCGCGAAGACGCTGGCGGTGGAAGTTAAAGACAATCCCAAGTAAGACGCAGCCGTTGGTAAACAGCACGAGAACAAAGGCGAAAATGGATGCCGGGTTGTAGCCCGAATCTAGCCCAAGCCAACTGATGCCTAGGTAGAACAGCGACAAAATCGAACTGACGATCGTGGCCCAGCCCACCCCAGATAGACTGCGCACAAACGCTTCTTCCCGCCACAGAAAATCTCCGAGTTCGGCGTTTCTTACGGAAACCCAGATCTTGGATGTATTCACCCAAACCGTCGAACATTTTCCCGATTTTTCTTTACCCCAAGGTACGAAATCTATGAATCCGGGTACCCCCATTTGTTCGAAGTACTCCGGAAGCGACTTGTACGGAAATCGCTCACGGGATTGAATTAGCCATGAATCCTTTGGGGAATTCACCGGGAGGATTCGTACGCCATCAACCTTGCTGACACTCCGAAGTAGGCCGGAGAGAATCCGGACAGGGAGGGCTTTCAAAAACGCTTTCCCTCTGAGGCAACGGATGCTGTTGGCATCCAAGGCGTTTGGGCTGATTGCTCGTAGAACACAACCGATGACGTATACGAGAACAAATCCCATCAGCCATGCGACCATCGGGTGATTGGTTGGTAACGGTAATTCCAGTAAATGGACAAGAGTTTCTTCATCTGTGATGGACACGAATGAGACGGACATTGTCATCCAGAACCACATCCCAGGGACCAATATCCCGAACACTGTCACGACACCGAGCCTCACTCCACGTACAAGCTCTGGCAGGAAACTTGGCTCCCAAACGTGTTGGCGTCCATTAGTCATGACCCATCTCCGCCGAAATAAGATCCCTGTAGCGATCAGCTTCCGCATCATCGAGCGTACACACACTATGGTCCCAATGCTATAGCCAGGTAGGTCCGGCTCTGCGTGTGCCGTGAAAAGGCTTTGGGACTTCAGTGGGAGGTAGTCCCACCCGGAAACTGGTCGCTCCATCCGGTAGTCCTTGGGGCGGTTCAAGGAGGTAACGAATTGGACTGAAGCACTTCAAG
>JAJDEI010000003.1 GCA_029259845.1 Planctomycetaceae bacterium
AGGTTGGGTCGTGCGGCGTTTGGGGCCGACCGCCTCGATGCCCATGATCCGCAAGCAAGGGCTGCCGCCGACCGATCGGGAGGAGGAAGGTCGGCCTGCGGTAGCTCAACGCTGCACCCGCTTGCGATTCACGCCCCGTTCACCTCGCCTGCCTGTCCACCATCCTCAAGGGGTTTTAAAACCACCTCCTGCTGAACAGAGAACGCGACCTGTTCTACATCACCAACGACTGCACTTCGACGCCAGCACCGATTGGATTTCCGTGCAACGATCGCTGTGAACAGCAAAACCTCATCGAACAATTGAAGGACGGACCACGTTCGTTAAGGGCGCCGGCCGACAACCGGTACTCGAACTGGGCATACCTGTTGATGTCGTCACTGGCGTGGACACCGAAGGCGTGGCTGGCGCTGAGCCTTCCGGAAACGGGACGCGGGAAGGCAGCCCGACGCAAAGAAACACTTCGCTTGCCGAAGATGGGGTTTCGCACGTTCGGGAACGACCTGCTCCGCATTCCCTGTCAGATCGCAAGAACCGGCCGCCGACTCATTTTTCGGCTGCTGAACGGTAACAGCCGGCAGCCCGTATTCTGGCGACTGGCCGACGTTTTGAAACGGTAAAGCCACACCGAAGCGTTGGTGAGCGGCCACGAGTTCTTCGGTTTATCGAAGTCAGGATACGGACGTCCTGGCACTTCGCCGGCGCCTGCAGCCTGAACAACACAAACCTGAGACGAGCGAAAACCTGGAGATTGAACAGCGACCAACGGCCGGCTTCACGTCGCCGCTGCGCCCAACTCAACGTCGCCGTTAAATCACGGGGCCGCTTGTTCCGGGCCTAGCAGTCTGTTGAAAATGTGTGCCACGGCTGTGCCAGCCGTGCCGAAGTTCGCGAACGGGCTGGTTTCTCGCACTGCCGAGACGGCAGTGGCACGCGGAACAGAGTTCTTCAACAGACTGCTGTCGCGGCGTCTCGCTTAGCCTGGCTCCCTCCGGGGTGGTGAAGCTGCCTGGATTCCTTGCGTCTCAAGGAGGACTGAGCATGCGGCCATATTTGAAGGAGTTTCGTCGGGATGCCTTGGTGGCGTCGCCGGGAGACAGAGGGGACGCGGGCGGCACCTCAGTCGGATGAGCATGTTCTGCCGCCTTCGGGGCGCTTCGCCCAGTTTCCGATTGACGGTCTGGGACCGACGGGATAGAACTCCCCGCCTTCCCCTCGCTCACCGATGGTGCCCGGCCCTGTGCGATCGCGATGGTTGGTTTTGTTGATCTGCTGCGGCTCACCGGCGGCCCGTTCCGATGATGCGCCGCCACCGCCGCGCCCGGTGTTGGCTCCGCAAGTCAAGCGACGATCGGCGGAGACCGTGTTCTCGGCGGATGACGCTCCGTACTTTCCGCGGGATGGGCAACACGTTCCCGGTTCGGAGGTGTTGATCCCGGATGAGGCAGCCGAGCCGCCGTTGCCCCTGATCACCGATATTCTGGAAGTGATTAATCCTCCTCCGCCCCACTGGCTCGGTCCGCTGCTCGACGACAACTCATTGATCTACCGTGAGACCCGCAACGCAGCGTCGTTTCTTTCCTCGCGCGGCGGCTTTGGGCTCACGACGCTCAGTTTCGTCGGTGATGTCCACGCCGATGAAACCGGCCCGATCTGGCTGCGGCCAAAGTTCGGCTGGCACTTTCTGAACGGTCCGCTGCAGCCGGACCTTCCTCCTCAATCTTACGATCTTGCCCTGGAGGCCAATTTTTCGCGACAGATTGACTCCGTCTGGAGCCTGCACCTCCAGGTGACGCCGACAATCGCCACCGACTTCGACAACAAGGGCAGCGACGCCTTCCGGTTGGTTGCCGGCGGGATGCTGGGAATGCAGCTCTCGCCGAATTGGAAATTCGTCGGCGGATTGACGTATCTTGACCGTCCCGACCTGCCGCTGTTGCCGATCGCCGGATTCCGTCTGTCGGCCGAGGATGTCATCCTCGACCTGTTGGTCCCGCGGCCGCGGTTCGCCTATCGCTATCGCGTGACGGACGAGCACGAAGAATCGTGGGCCTATGTCGCAGGCGAGATCGGTGGCGGATCGTGGGCCTTCGAACGTGACAGCACGGGCCTGCACGATGTCGTCGGCTACCGCGACTTCCGCATCCTGATCGGCAGCGAATCCCGGTCCGCTCAGGGGCCCGGCCACCTCATCGAAGCGGGATACGTCTTCGGTCGCCGGCTCGAATTCGCCAACGGTCCCGGCGACTTCTCCCCCGGCAACTCGTGGATCATCCGCGTGGGTACGACCTACTGAGGTGCGGCGACTGTGGCCCGGGAGAGGCAGCGCAGCAAGGTAATACAATTTCGGGTACAGTCCTGACGATGCGTTGACGTGCAGTGTCCTTATGTATACACTTTGCATGTACAGGGAGCGTTAGCCATGGCTCAAGGATCATCCATCGAGTGGACGGAATCCACATGGAACCCGGTGACAGGATGCACGAAGATCAGCCCCGGCTGCAAGCATTGCTACGCCGAGCGGATGGCGAAACGGCTGCAGGCGATGGGACAGCCCCGCTATCGCAACGGCTTCGATGTGACGATGCAGGACGATCTGATTGACCTGCCCCTGCGGTGGAAGAAGCCGCGCGTCATCTTTGTCAACTCGATGAGCGACCTGTTCCACGCCGACGTGCCGGATGGGTTCATCGCGCGTTGCTTCGACACGATGCAGCGCGCCTCGCAGCACACGTTTCAAGTGCTGACCAAACGCCCCGAACGAGTCGTCGAAATGGCCAGCGATCTTCCCTGGCCGTCCAACGTCTGGATGGGAACCAGCATCGAGAGCCGCGACTACGTCTGGCGTTCCCGCGAACTGTCGAAGGTGCCGGCAGCCATCCGTTTCCTCTCCGTCGAACCACTCCTCGGTCCGATCCCCCGGCTCCCTTTGAACCGGATCGATTGGGTCATCGTCGGGGGCGAATCCGGTCCTGGCGCCCGCCCGATGATGGAGGAATGGGTACTGCAAATCCGGAATCGCTGCCTGCGACATCGAATCCCGTTCTTCTTCAAGCAATGGGGGGGCGTGAACAAGAAGCGGGCCGGACGCGAACTGGGAGGTCGAATTTGGGATGAAATGCCACAATTGCCGAGGATAAATCGTGGGCAAACGCAAGAGCAGGGACCGCTGGCCAGAGCTGGTTGAACGGGTCAGCGAAGATGATGGCATGGATGTGCGAGACGTCGGCCAATGGTCCGAGGACAAGCTTTTTGTTTGGAACCGGTACATTGAGATCACCACGAGATCAATGTTTGGCAAACGTCAGTGGTCGGGCGGTCTCATTTACATTGACCTGTTCTCCGGGCCTGGAGTTTGTCGGATCAAAGGCAGCAACAAGCGAATCCCCGGTTCACCATTGCTCGCAGCGAACTCACCGAAACCGTTTCGAAAGCTCATCCTGTGCGAAAAGGATCCGAAGACGGCGTCAGCCTGCGAGCAGAGGCTGAGGAATCTAGGAACGGCACCACCATTCGAGTTCTTTGTCGGAGACTGCAACGAGAGAATTGGCGAAGTTGTCACGTCCATCCCCAATCGTGCATTGTCGTTAGCTCTTGTTGACCCAACCGGGCTCCATGCTCATCTCAACACCATCTGCAAGCTTTCGGATTGTGGACAGGTTGACCTCTTGGTCTTGTTCCCCGATGCGATCGACGCCGTTCGAAACGCTGAGAAATACTACTTGCCGAACGAAGAATCGAAGTTGGACCTTGTCTTTGGCCGCCACAGCGGCTGGAGAGACGAGTGGGGCAGTCTTCCGAATCATGAGCCCGCCACAATTCGGCAATGGTTCTACAAATTCTATTGCAAGTGTTTGCGTGAGCAGGCGGGGTATTCAGAGTTTGGCGAGAAGGTGATTCGAGGTCCGAACGGCCCCCTCTATCGCTTGGTGTTCGCGTCGAAACACCCGCTCGGACTCAGCTTCTGGGAGAAGGTGAAGCTCAAGGAAGCCAGTGGCCAGCGGCGTTTCCCGTTCTGAATCTAAAGCAACCTACTCCGCTGTGGCGTGGTCTTACGACCACGCCCGTCCCGTCACGCGGCGTCGATCGTCAGTCTGGCGATTTGTTCGCGGTGGTAGGTGGCGTCGCCGAAGAGGAATTCGTTGGCTTTGTTGCGCTTGTAGTACAGATGCAGGCCGTGCTCCCAGGTGAAGCCGATGCCGCCGTGCGCCTGGACGGCTGTTCCGCCGACAAACCGTGCGGCATCTGAGCAGTACGACTTGGCGATCGACACGGCACGCTCAGCGTCCTCGGTGCCCTCGGTGAGGGCCCAGGCGGCGTAGTACGCAGCCGCGCGGCTGCTCTCGGTCTGCAGGAACATGTCCGCACACTTGAGTTGGATCGCCTGAAAGGAGCCGATCAACTGATCGAACTGTTTGCGGGTCTTGGCGTACTCCACGGTCGTGTCGAGCATCCACTGACTGCTGCCGACCATCTCGGCACAAACGACCACGATGCCCACCTGCCGGCTCCGCTTGAGGGCCGATTCGGCCTCGGCTCCCTGGGCGAGGATATTGGCGGCGGGCACGGTCGCATCGGCGAAGGTCACCTGAGCCAGCTTGCGGGTCGAATCGATTCCGGGCGTTGCCTCGACCGTCACGCCATCGCTGGACGGGTCGGCCAGCACCAGGCACAGCCCCTGCTCTCCGCGCGCCGCGACGATCATGAGGTCCGCGACGCCGGCGTCGGTCACCAGATGTTTTTTCCCGTTGAGCGTCACCTGGCTGCCGGAAACGGTGGCGGTGACCTGCGGCTGCGAGAGGCACCAACCGGCGCCTTCTTCGAGGAAAGCCACGGTTCCTTTGCCGGCCCCTTCGATCAGTTGGGGCAAATGCTTCTCGGCCAGTGCGGAACTGCCGGACAGGGACAGCAGGGTTGCCGCCCATGTGGTCGACAGAAACGGTCCGGGCACACAGGCGCGGCCCAATTCTTCGGCCACCACGGCTAGCTCGACCAGTCCCAGTCCGAGACCGTCGTACTCCTCAGCAAGGTGCAGGCCGATCCACCCCTGGTCGGCGATGCCCTGCCACAGCACGTCGTCAATTGCCGTGTCGGTTTCCATCAGCTCGCGAACACGTTCCGCAGGGCATTCCCGCTGACAGAAGTCGCGGACCGACTGTTGCAGCAGTTTTTGCGGCTTGGAGAGATCGAAATCCATGAGGATGTCCTTGCTGGTGAGCTTTCAATGATTCGGAAGACTTTGGCGACGGACGCGCTTCAATAACTTTTGGGCAAACCGAGCACGCGCTCGGCGATGATGAGCCTCTGGATTTCGCTGGTCCCGCCTTCGATCGTGCTGCCCCGCGACCGCAGGTAACGGTAGATGCAGTTGCCGTTGTCGAAGCCGGCCAACTGGCTGACGTCGCCCAGCACCTCCATCGCCGTCTGGGCGATCCGTTGGTACATCTCGCTCCAGTAAATCTTGAGCATCGACCCCTCAGGACCGGGGGTTTGGTTTTTCGTCAGGCCGCTGAGCGCCCGGTCCACATTGAGCCGGTAGACCTCCAGTTCGGCGATCGCCTGGGCGATCTTCTGCCGGTTGACCGGGTCCTCGGAGAGCGGCTTGCCGTTTTTCGTGAGGGTGCGGGCCTGTTCGATGAGCCCTTTGACCGCCTGGTCGATGAACACAAACATGCTCGAGCCCAAATTGGCCCGCTCATTCATCAGGATGGTGATCGCCACCCGCCAGCCGTTGTTGGTTTCGCCCAACTGATTGGCAACTGGCACTCGCACATCGGTGAAAAAAAGTTCGTTGAAGCCGGAGTCGCCCGACATCTGCCGCAGCGGACGGAGCGAAACGCCCGGGCTTTTCATGTCGACCAACAGCGTTGTGATGCCCTTGTGCTTGGGGGCCTCGAAGTCGGTGCGGACCAACAGCAGGCACCAGTCGGAAAACTGGGCGAAACTGGTCCAGATTTTCTGGCCGTTGACGACCCAGTCGTCCCCGTCCCGGACCGCCTTCGTCCCCAGTGCGGCGACGTCACTGCCCGCGTTCGGTTCCGAGAAGCCCTGGCACCAGACATCCTCGCCGGAAAGAATTCGCGGCAGGAACCGGGCCTTCTGCTCGTCGGTGCCCGCCACCATGATGGTCGGCCCCACCAATCCTTCGCCGATCACGCCCAATTGCTCCGGTGCGTGCGTGCGGATCAGTTCGGCCAACAGGATCGACTGCTGAATGGGTGTCGCATCGCGTCCGCCGTAGGCCTTCGGCCAGGAGACGCCCGCCCAGCCCCCTTCAAACAGTTTACGTTGCCAGTCGCGGAGATACTGCGCGTACTCCGGCGTCTGCTCGGTGCCAAGCGTGGCAGGCCACGGCTCCGGCACATTCTCTTTGAGCCAGGCACGCAGGTCGTCGCGAAACGCTTTTTCGTCAGCGGTGAGATTCAGGTCCATGTGTGATTCCCGATTGTTGTTCGCTATTGGCAGTTGGCTCTTGGCTAATCGCTGTTGGCTGTTGGCTGTTCACTACCAACTACCCACTATCCACTCCTCCGGATACAGATTCCCAGATGATTTCGGCGATATCTTTGACGGCCATCTCGCGGTCGCCTTTGACGGCGTTGATGCCGTCTTCCAGCATGGTCGTGCAGAAGGGACAGCCGACGGCAACGGTTTCTGCATCGGTTGCCAGTGCCTGACGGGCCCGCTCCTGATTGACCCGCTGGTCCGGCGCTTCGTCGACGAAGCTCATCCCGCCGCCGCCGCCGCAACAGAAGCTCTGCTGCCCATGTTGGGCCATCTCAATTAACGGAGCACGCGCCGATCGCTGCAACAGCTCGCGCGGCGGTTCGGTGATGCCGTTGTGACGACCGAGGTAACAGGGGTCGTGAAAGGTGATCTTCTCGGTTGCCTCCGCATTGATTGTCAGCCGCCCCTCGCCGATGAGCTTTGCCAGGAACGTGGTGTGATGCATGACCTCGAATTCGCCCCCCAGCCGGGGGTATTCGTTGCGGAAGGTGTTGAAGCAGTGGGGGCACGACGTGACGACCGTCCGGATGTTATTCGTCCGGAAGGTCTCGATATTCTGCTGGGCCAGCGTCTCGAACAGAAATTCGTTGCCAATGCGGCGAGCCGGGTCGCCTGTACAGGTCTCCTCCCGACCAAGGATGGCGTATTTGACGCCCGCTTTCGAGAGCAGTTGCGCCAGCGCCTGGGTCGACTTCTGGTTCCGCTCGACCAGCGCCCCGCCACACCCGGCCCACAGCAGGACTTCCGGGTCCTGCACGTCCCCAATCGTCGGAACGTCGAATCCCTGTGTGTGAAGCGCCTGTGCCCAGTCCACCCGTGAGAATTGCGTCCCCTTGAATGGATGCCCGCGCTCTTCCAGCGAACCGACCGCGTCCTGCAGCGTCTGCGGGAATTTGGCGTTCTCCATCACCTCGAACCGCCGCAGGTCGATGATCTTTGGCAACTGCTCGATCGACACCGGACAGGCTTCGACACAGGCCGCGCAGCTCGTGCATTGCCAAAGCGCTTCCGGCGACAGGGCGGCTGTGCTGCCGATGACCGGGAACGCCGGCTCATAATCGTCATCGGCATCGGCAGGGCCGCTCACGGAGGCGAGGTCGCTGCGGTCGAGCAGATGCTGCATATCGAGAATGAGGTCGCGGGGGGAGAGCTGCTTGCCGACGGTGTTCGCCGGACAGACGCTCGTGCAACGGCCGCATTCCGTGCACGCATCGAGGTCCAGCAGGTCCTTCCACGTGAACTGTTCGAGGCTGTTGATGCCGAACGACGGGGCGTTGTCGAAGTCGATCGTTTTGAGCGTGCCGCCGCCCGCGTCCAGATTGGCCGTGTAAATGTTGAGCGGGGCGGTCAGCACGTGCAGCAACTTCGTGTACGGAGCCCATGCGATCAGTCCGAACACGATCAGCAGGTGAAACCACCACGTGAACAGATGGGCCGACTTCAGCGTTTCCACATTCGCCACGGCGAGAGACCCGGCAGCGACGATTGACCCCACCGGCGACCAACGGCCCCAGGGGTCGTTCGTCGCCGCAATCCGCCAACCTTCGAGCAGAAAACCGGTGCCGAGGATCACGAACAATAGCACCAGTAGGCCGGTCGACTCTCGGGTGGGGACGAGCTTCTTAGGCCGCACGATCCAGCGCCGCACCGCCAGCATGGCGACTCCCACCATCGCCAGCAATCCGAGACAGTCGACGAACAGCGACTGAAAGTACAGATAGAACCGCCCCTGCATGACCGGCAGGCCCAGGTCGTGGTGGATCAGCACGACGGTGGTCGCGATGGTCAGCGTAATCATGCCCCAGAAAAGCAGGAAGTGATACGCGCCGGCAAACCGGTCCCGCAGCGTCGCCTGTTGCAGCAACACATGACGGACGACCCGTTTGATTCGTTCGCCGGGGCGGTCGAAGCGCTGAACCGGGCGGCCCGCCCGCCACTTTTTCACCTGACGGTACACGCCCCTGCCGAAGATGAGCATTGTCGGCACCAGCAGCGCGTACATTACCCACGCATGGCTGATATTCCACAGCACCTGGCGAGTCGCGTCGGCCGCGTTTCCAGCGGCGTTGTTGGCAGCAGCAAGGATCATGACAGCAACGACGCCAGCTTCTCCCGCAAGGGGCCGACAATGTTTCGGTAGTCCTCGACGATGCCGAACTGGCAATGCCGGAAGATCGGCGCATCCTCGTCCGTGTTGATTGCCGTAATCACCTTGGCGTCCGCGATGCCCATCAGATGCTGGCTCGCCCCGGACAGGGCGATCGCCAGGTACAACTCCGGTGCGACTTTCTTGCCGGTTTGTCCCACCTGCCAATGTGGAGGGACCCAGCCGGCATCGCAGGCCGCTCGCGAGGCGGCCATTTGGGCCCCCATCGTGGAGGCCAGTTGCTTGAGTTCTTCAAACGGCTCGGGTCCGCCCAACCCGCGGCCGCCGGAGACGATGACGGTCGCGTCCTCCAGCCGCACATCGCCGGTCGTTTCCACATGACGTTCGATGATCTCGGTCGCATTGACATGCCGACGAGCCGCCTCCGACAGTTCGACCGCACGCGTTTCGACGGTGCCGGGGGTTTCTCTCGCCGGCTCCGGATCGAATGACCTTGCCCGCACCCAGACGACCGCCGGGGAACGCCTGAGTTCGACGACCGCCATCGCCTTCCCCCCGTAGACGGACCGCGTGACGCGCAGATGGTCCCCCTCGATCGCAAGTCCTTGCGCGTCGCCGATGGACGAGCCGCCCAGCCGACCCGCCAGGCGAGGCGTCAACTCCTGGGAATATGTGTCGCCCGAGAGCAGCACGATGTCCGGCTGCAGTTGCTCACACACGGTCTGCAGGACGGCGAGCGTGAGTTCCGGTTGGTACGCGGTCAGTTCGGAGGCATCGGCGCAAATGACAGTGTCGGCCTGTTGGGCGATCGTAGCAACAAGCTCATCGTCTGCCGGACCGGGAATCACCGCCGTCAGCGGGGCATCCAAACGGCGCGCGGCACCGAACAGCCCGCCGGTGGCCCGGTCGAACTTCGCTCCCGGCATGAGACACACAACGACGTTCTTCACGACCTGTTCCTTTTCCGGATGCTTCTCACTGCCTGACTGTCCGCGTTCTCTCAGAAACAGAGCCCGAAGCGTTGGCGACGGGTCCGATTTTACCTGCACACTGACCCGTCGCTAACGCTCTGGTCTCTGAACAACGTCTCGACGGCTACACACCCGCACGTTGCACGACCGCTGCGATTCGTGCGGCGAATGCATTGGCCTTTTCCTCGATCGATTCTCCCTGAATGAACTCGCACTCCCCGGTTTTCTCCGGGATGTACAAATCGACAACCTCCAGGGCGTCCGCTGCCGATGAAACGTCTTCCTCGCTGAGGCCGAGGTCGGACGGCTTCCAGGTGGTTAGCGGCTTGCGGTGCGATTTCATGATGTCCCGCGTCTTCGGGATGCGGGGGACGTTCTCCTCGCTGTTGGTGATGGTCGCCACCAGCGGCAATTCGGCCCGCACTTTCTCCCAGCCGGTATCGGTCTGCCGGCGCAGAACAACGCCCCCGTCCGCCGCTTCGATGTGGTCCACAAAACCGACAAACGGCAGTCCGAGTTCTTCGGCGAGCAGCCCACCTGTTTGGCCCGCTCCCCAGTCACCCGCCTCACGTCCCAGCAGGATGAGATCAAACGTTCCCAGTTTCCGGATCGCTGCCGCCAACAGCCGTGCGGTGATTGCCGAATGAGATCCGCTCCCCGCCACCTCCTGCTCGACCAGGCAGGCGTGATCCACTTTGAGTGCGATGGCCTTGCGCAAAACGTCCTCGGCACTTGCCGGGCCGATCGACAACGCGGAGATTTCTCCTTCGGACCGTTCCCGAAGCTGCAGTGCCGTCTCCAGCGCATTCTCGCAGAAGATGTTGGTGACGAGGTTCGCGCTGCCCTGGATCGCCGCACGCCGGCCACGGTCAATCTGAAAGTCGCGGGGCGGAACCTCCGGGTCAAGGATTTGCTTGAGACAAACGAGAATCTGCACGGGAAATCGACCGGAGCCAAAGGAAAAGGACGGAAGCCATACTTCAATCGGAGGAACGGGCCGGGAGCATCACTCTCGCAGCAGGCCGTCGCAGAGAAACTTGGCAATCTCGTCGGCGACTTCCTGAGAACTCATCGCTCCGTCCTGCCGATACCAGCGTGCGACCCCCAGAACGGTTGCAAACAGATTCAGCGAGGCGATGTCCGGATCCAAATCCTGCAGGAGTCCTTCCGATTCAAGGTCCCGCAGAGTTTGCCGGACGAACTCCAGATACCCGCGTTTTCGCCGAATCACCTCCCGCCGCTGAGCTTTCGGAAGGCAATTGACTTCATCGCTCAAAATCGCGATGGGCCCCCCTCCCTCGGCGACGAGCACGACGTGGTTCCGAATGATTTGATCCAGCCGCTCTTTCGGGTTTTGTATGTCGGAGCATCGCTCGATAACATTTTTTTCGACCAGCGACATGGCATAGTTGATGATGCGATACAACAGGTCCTGCTTACCGGTCGTGTAGTAGTACAATCCCGCTTTGGTCAAATTGACAGCGACCGCAATGTCGTTCATGCTGGTCGCATCAAAGCCTTTCTCGCAGATAATCTGGGCGGCGGTTCGGCAAATTTCAGCCGTGCGGTCCTCCGCAGTGCCGTTGTGATCTTTTTTGGATGAGCGCTTTGTCGTTTGAGTGGCCACTCAAATCTCCCACTAATGTGCTGCGACGACCAGAGACCGAATCGAATCGAATCAACGGCCCGATAACCCCGCATCCGACTAATCTACCGACCGTACGGTAGAACTGTCAATCGGTTGCTGCCTCTGGTTTGTTTACGGTCGTGTAGTCGTTGCGGATCAACAGAATCCCCCTCGGTTTCTCGCTTTTTTTCAATCGAGCCTGTGAATGAGCACGTTGCTTCTTGTCCGCCACGCCCAGGCGTCGTTCCTGGAGGACGATTACGACAAACTCAGCGCTCACGGCGAACATCAGGCCCGTTGCCTCGGCGAACATTTGGCGGCGTATGGAATCACGTTTGAGGAAGTGGTCACCGGTCCGCGGCAGCGTCACCGCCGCACAGCGGAATTGGTCGGCCAATCGATGCAAAAAGCGGGACTCGTTTGGCCCGAACCAGTCGCGGTTTCCGACTGGGACGAACATCAGGTCGACCGGCTGATGCTCGGGTATGACTCGGCCCTTGCCGAACAGGATCTCAGTCTGAAGCCGCTCATCGACGCCGCGCAATCCCCCGGGACTCTGCAGCAACGAGCTCGCCGGTTTCAGCGATTGTTCGAGGCGACCGCGCGGCTTTGGCTCACCAATGCGACCGTCGTGCCTGGCATTGAGACTTGGGGCGAGTTCCGCGACCGTGTTCATCGAGGACTGCACGCGATTGTCTCTCGCTCCGGAAACGGCCGTCGCGTGGCGGTCTTCACGTCGGTGGGAGCCGTCACAGTCGCCCTGCAGCACGCGATGGGTTGCGACGATCAAACCGCGTTGGCGACCGGATGGCGTGTGTGGAATTGTTCAGTCACCGAGTTTGCGTTCTCCGGGGATCGGTTTACACTCGACCGATTCAACACGCTGCCGCATCTGCCGAATCCCGATGATTGGACCTATCGCTGATGGGCACGGCTGTCGGTCTCCAGGCATCCCCCCTTACTAACGAGCCGTTTCATGGATTTCTCGATTCCCGACAACACGCTCGACATGCTGGCGTCCGTTCGCGGGTTCGTTGACGCCGAATTGATCCCTTTGGAAACAATCGCTCGTGAACGCTCATTCCGGGAACTTCTGCCGCTCCTCGAAGAGAGGCGACTGCAGGTCCGCGAGATGGGCCTGTGGACCCCGCAAATCCCGACGAAGTTCGGCGGCGGCGGACTCGGCTTCCTCGAACACGCGATGCTCAGCGAGGAACTGGCCCGCTGTCCCTACGGGCATTTCGCCTTCAACTGTCAGGCCCCCGACGCGGGGAACATGGAGATTCTCATCGAGTTCGGGACGGACGAGCAGCAGGAACGGTGGCTCAAGCCGCTGCTCGCCGGGGAGATTCGCAGTTGCTTTTCGATGACGGAAGTCGACCGGCCCGGCTCCAATCCGGTTTGGATGGACACCACCGCTGTCCGTGAAGGAGACGAATATGTCATCAACGGGCACAAATGGTTTACCTCCTCCGCTGATGGGGCCGCCTTCGCCGTCGTGATGGCTGTCACAAACCCCGATGCCCCGCCGCACGGACGGGCCAGTCAAATTATCGTCCCGACCGACACGCCGGGCTTCGAGTTGGTCCGCAACATTCCCTGTATGGGCCATGCCGGAGAAGACTGGGAAAGCCATGCGGAAATCCGCTACGAAAACTGTCGCGTGCCGGCCGAGAACCTGTTGGGAGAAGAAGGGGCCGGATTCGCCATCGCCCAGTCGCGGCTCGGTCCGGGACGCATCCATCATTGCATGCGCTGGATCGGCATTGCCGAACGTTCCTTCGAGCTGATGTGCCAGCGGGCAGCGACCCGTGAGATCGCCCCCGGTGTTCCGCTCGCAAGCAAACAGACGATTCAAAACTGGATCGCCGAGAGCCGCGCGGCCATCAACGCCGCCCGCCTGATGGTGCTGCAAGCGGGTTGGAAGATCGACAAGGCCGGCGCCCGCGAAGCCCGCGTCGAGATTTCCGCGATCAAGTTTTACGTCGCCGACGTGATGATGCAGGTCATCGATCGCGCCATCCAGACCCACGGTGCCCTGGGCATCAGCGACGACACGATCCTTTCGACCTTCTACCGCAACGAACGGGCCGCCCGCATTTACGACGGCCCCGATGAAGTTCATCGCACCGTGATCGCCCGTCAGGAAATGAAAAAATACGGCGTCAAACTCAACTGAGAGATGGGACTCGTGAGGCGTAGGGTGGGCTTCGCCCACCATGCGAGGTTCCACACACGGTCGAATTCTGTCGGTGGGCACAGCCCACCCTACGCTACTTGCACTCGTTCATTCTCCCGCGCTGAGTCCGCCGATGACGATCTCCATCGACCAACCGCAAGCCATCCGCGCCGGCGAGGAGTTGGACGTTGCACGGCTGGAGCCGTATCTGCTCGAACATCTGCCTAGTAGCGTTGGACCGCTCACGGTTGAACAGTTTCCCAGCGGATACTCCAACCTGACGTATCTGCTGCGACTCGGTGACCGGGAATTGGTGCTCCGCCGTCCGCCGTTTGGCAACGAGGTCAAATCGGCTCACGACATGGGTCGGGAGTACCGCGTGCTTTCCAAGCTGTGCGAGGTTTACGACGCGGCTCCTCGCCCGTTGGCCTACTGTGAAGATGCGGCGCTGATCGGCGATCGGTTTTATGTCATGGAGCGTTGCCGCGGGGTGATTCTTCGCAAACCGGAGCCGCCGGCCGAACTGGCCGACAACCCCGCCCTCACGCGGCAGCTCTGCGAATCGGTCGTCGAACGTTTCGCCGCGCTCCACATGTTGGACTACGAAGCGGCCGGCTTGGGAGACTTGGGACGGCCCGCAGGCTATGTCGAGCGGCAAGTCACCGGATGGGCGAAGCGTTACCAAAACGCCAAGACCCACGATTACCCGCAGGTCGAACGGCTCAGCGATTGGTTGCTTGGCAACCGGCCGGGCGAATCGGCTGCCGCTCTCATCCACAACGATTACAAGTACGACAATCTCGTTCTCGACACGAACGATCTCACTCGAATCGTCGCAGTCCTTGACTGGGAGATGGCGACAATCGGCGATCCGCTCATGGATCTCGGCTCGTCGCTTGCCTACTGGGTCGAGCCTGGCGACCCGCCGGCGGAACACGCCCGCGCCTTCGGCCCCACAATGGCAACGGGCAGTCTCACCCGCCGGGAGCTTGTGGAGGCCTACGTTTCCCGGACCGGGGCCGACGTCTCAGATATCCTGTTCTACTACTGTTTCGGACTGTTTAAACTGGCCGTCATCGTCCAGCAAATCTACGCCCGCTATGAACGCGGACATACCCACGACGAACGTTTTGCCACTTTGAACCAGATGGTCGAGTCCCTCGGCGCTCGCGGCATCAACGCCATCACCACCGGCGAAATCTAACGCGATCGTTCTCCGGTATCACCACCCTCACAAGTCCACGGGTCGCACCCCGTGGGCGCACCACCCATTTCGCCCCCAACCGACTCAAGCACTCCCCATGACCAACCGCACCCTCCACGGCAAAACCCTGTTCATCACCGGCGCCAGCCGCGGCATCGGAAAGGCGATCGCCATGCGTGCGGCCAGAGACGGGGCCAACATCGTCATCGCCGCCAAAACGACCGAGCCGCACCCCAAGCTCCCCGGCACAATCTACACGGCGGCCGAAGCTGTGGAAGCTGTCGGCGGACAGGCACTCGCCCTTCCGACCGACATCCGTTTTGAGGATCAGGTTGACGCAGCCGTCGCACAAGGAGTCGAACGATTTGGTCGCATCGACATTCTGATCAACAACGCGAGCGCCATCTTCTTGGCCGGCACGCTCGAAACGCCGATGAAGCGATACGACCTGATGCACGCCATCAACGTGCGCGGCACGTACCTCGTCACGCAGAAATGTCTGCCGTATCTACTGAAAGCCGACAACCCGCACGTGCTCAACCTCTCGCCGCCGCTCAACATGGAAGCCCGCTGGTTCCAGCCGCACGTCGCCTACACGACGTCCAAGTTCGGCATGAGCGAATGCGTGCTTGGCATGGCGGCCGAGTTTGCCGAACAGGGCGTCGCCTTCAACGCTCTCTGGCCCCGGACCGTCATCGCGACCGCCGCCGTGCAGAACCTGCTGGGCGGCGACGAGATCGTCCGTCGCTCCCGTAAACCGGAGATCATGGCCGATGCCGCCCACGCTGTCCTCACCCGCGACAGCCGCGCCTGCACCGGCAACTTCTTCGTCGACGAACAGGTCCTCGCCGACGAAGGCGTCACTGACCTTGATGAGTACGCCGTTACTCCGGGAGCCGACCTGATCCCTGACTTTTTCCTGTGAGCGTGTCGGGTTCCTATGCGCGTGCCAGGGGGGGGATCTCGCCGTCGAGCTTGCTCGCCGCGCGGAGCGAAGCTCCGCGGCTAAGTGGTCGCATCGAGTGCCCGGCGGTATGTCTTCGCACCGGCGATGAGCGCATCGTCGATCTTGGAGACGTCCTTTCCGCCGGCTTCGGCCAGATCGGGGCGTCCGCCGCCGCCGCCGCCGACGGCTTTCGCAGCTTCGCGAACGCAGTCGCCCGCTTTGACGCCCTGTTTGATCAGTCCCTTGCTGACCGCCGCCAGCAGGGCCACTTTTCCGTCAATCTCGGTTGCCAGCAGGACGGCAATGGAGTCGGCCCGCGACCGGAGTTGGTCGGCGAACTCCCGCAAGGTATCGCGGTCGGCAGCGTCGACACGCCGGCAAACGATCTTCGTCCCGGAGACTTCCTCTGCTTCGGCGAGAAAGGCGTCGACGGTTTCTCCGACGGAGGCTTTCGTAAACTGGGCCAGTTCCCGCTTGAGAGTCTGCAGCTCCTCCTGCAACTGCTGGGCGCGGCGCGGCAACTCCTGGGGTTGTGAAACCTTGAAAGCGCGGGCAGCCTCCGCCAGAAGTGACTCCGCCTCACGCACGCTCTCCAGCGCCTTGTGGCCGGTGTATGCGACAATCCGTCGGACTCCCTTGGCGACCGGTTCCTCGGCAATGACGCGACACAGGCCGACCTGGCCCGTGTTGGAGAGATGCGTCCCGCCGCACAGCTCGACGCTGAAATCACCCATCGACACCATGCGGACGCGGTCCGGGTATTTCTCGCCGAACAGCATTTTCGCTCCGTGCTCTTTCGCCGCCTTCTGGTCGACGATCTGCGTCGAAACGGCGGCACCTTCGGCAATGCGGGCGTTGATCAGGTCTTCGACCTGCAACCGTTCGTCGGGGGTCAATGGGCCTCGATGGGAGAAGTCGAAACGCAGCACATCGTTTTCGACCTTGGAGCCACGCTGCATCGCATGCGGCCCGAGTGTTTGCTCCAGCGCGTGGTGCAGAAGGTGGGTCGCCGAATGAGCCCGGCGAATGCCCGCCCGCCGCTCGGCGTCAACGGCCGCGTACACGTCGGCTCCTACGGCGAGCGATCCCTCGCGGAGATGTCCGATGTGTAGCAGGAGTTCGCCATCCCGCTGCGTGTCGAGCACCTCGAACAGCATGTCGTCGCCGGAGATCGTCCCCACGTCGCCGACCTGACCGCCCGCCTCTCCATAAAACGGAGTGCGGTCCAACAGGACGGCGACCGGATGCCCGTGTCCGATTTCGTCGAGCGATTCGACCAATCGCTTTTCCGCAATGATGCCGACAATCCTGGCGTCGGCCTCCGTTGAGTCGTACCCCAAAAACTCCGTTCCTCCGGTTGTCTTGCGGATGGCGTCGAGCGGCCCCTCCGCCATCACCGCGTCGAGAAACACGCCCGCTCCGCTTTTCTGACGATGTTCGTCGAGCAGGCAACGGAACCGGTCGGCGTCGACAGACAAATTGTGCCGCGCCGCCATCGCTTCGGTCATCTCAATGAGGAACCCGTCCTGCGTATGCAGCTCGAAAGCATCATCGCCGCTGATGTGAGCGTCTTTCGACTCGCGGCAGCGCTCAACGATGCGGTCGAACTTGGCGAGTCCGCGCTCGATGATGCCCAGAAAATGCTCTTCCTCTTCGCGGACAGTCGTCGCGACCGATTCGCCTGATTCGGCGACGTCCGGAAAGGCGGCTTTCATCACGTCGAACACCGGACCGACGAGCGTGTGCAGAAACGGCTCCTGTTTGCCGAGCAGGTACCCTTCGAGCATGGCCCGTCGCAGCAGCAGGCGGACGATATATCCCTGTTTGACGTTGTCCGGCACGACTCCTTCGTGCACGCACATGGCGACGGCCCGGATGTGATCAGCGATTCGCCGCAACGGACGGCCGTGTTTTCCCTTGAATTCATACGTGATATCGACCGCGTTGCCGGCCGCGAGACACAATGGCTTAAGCGTATCAATCTCAAAGTTACTCTCGACTCCCTGCAGGACGGCGGCTGTTCGCTCCAGTCCCATGCCGGTGTCGATGTTCTTCTTCGGGAGCGGACGCAGATTGTCCGGCGGTGGGCCGACTCGATTGAACTGCGTAAACACGAGGTTCCAAATTTCGACCTCTTTCCCGCCGGTGGAAGGGTGATAGAAGATCTCGCTGCACGGGCCGCACACGCCGTCCGGTCCCTCGCTCGGCGCACCGGCGGGCCAGAAATTCTCGTATTCGTCATCCCGGCGAATGCGATCGGCCGGCAGCCCGACTTTGTTCTCCCAAATGCCGAACGCTTCGTCGTCGTCGAGATAGACAGTCACGGTCAAGCGGTCTGCGTCGAGTCCGAGCCACTGTTTGTCCGTCAGGAACTCCCACGCCCACGTAATCGCCTCTTCCTTGAAGTAGTCTCCGAACGAGAAGTTGCCCAGCATCTCGAAGAACGTGTGATGGTAGGCCGTCACGCCGACGTTGCTGATGTCGCCGGTCCGCATGCACTTCTGACAGGTGACCGCGCGGGTGAATTCGAGCGGGCCGACGCCGAGGAACTGCGACTTGAACTGGTTCATCCCGGCCGGTGTAAACAACACCGTCTTGTCCCCCTTGGGGACAAGCACGTCACTGGGCCGGCGGACACAGCCTTTGCTTTCGAAGAAGGAGAGGTACTTTTCCCGGATTTCGTCGGTCTTCATGACAGCGCGTGTTTCTTGAGGAATCGGCCCGGCTCCAAGGCAAAGCGGCCGGATGGAAGTGAATCGATGTGGTCAGTGGTCGGTTGTCAGTTGGGTAACATTTTGGCCGTCTGAAGTAAGGAAGACGTGACTTGTTCCCAAACGGAGTTTCAGTCGCTCCCGGTTTCGGAGAATGCGATCAGTTTCCGTAACGCGATTCCGCCGAAGGCGTTCCACAACACAGCCCAGGGTCAGCGGCGTCGCCGCGCCACCCTGCGGAATCGAGGACGACGCGGCCCGAACCCTGAAAGGGTTCCACAACACGACCGTGCGATGTTTCCCTGTGAAGCGGCGATTGTTTAACCCTTTCCGGGTTGTGGATTCTTTCGTTGGTCCCCCCCACGGTGCGATCACTTCGTCCGCCACCCTGGGCCGTCCTGTTGCACGCCGTTGGCGTCAAGAACTTGCGTCACACGATATCTCCTAGCCAAACCGGGAACGACAGTGTTTGGGAACGAGGTTGATGGCGGATTGCTCCGCTCGGCGGAACAACTACTCCGTCGGCGGAGGAATCTCCACCCGTGTACCGTCCAGGCGAGTAAGCGTGACCGCCTCCGTAAGACCGCCGACGGCGCCGTGAAACTGCTGCGGTGTTTCCACGGCAACGTTGGCGACGTGTGTGACGAAATCTCCCGGCCGCAATCCCGCCTCGTGAGCCGCTGTTCCGTCGGCAACGCTCAGCACGAGGACCGCATGGTGGTATCGTTCCATCACGTCGCTTGTCAAGAAACGCCGCCGCGCGGTCGGATAATCGACATCGATCCCCCGCCAGCTTGGATACCGCCGGTTCGTGCTGACAATGCGTGAGTCGTCCAGCACGGGCCACTTGCCGAGCGCGACCTCCGCACGGAGATTCCTTCGGTTCGACGGCCTCCAGACGTCGATGGTCGCGGTCGCCCCCGGCCCCAGCAGAC
This sequence comes from Planctomycetaceae bacterium, assembly GCA_029259845.1. Classification (GTDB taxonomy): domain Bacteria; phylum Planctomycetota; class Planctomycetia; order Planctomycetales; family Planctomycetaceae; genus JAHBXU01. The sequence goes on from JAJDEI010000003.1 coordinate 19,188, forward strand.
CGATTTCACGCATCAAATCCTCGGCGTTCAGCACGGGTTCGTCGTTGATCCGCAAGATCAGGTCGTCGCCCCGCAGACCGCCTTGTGCCGCCGGCGAGCCCGCCGCGACGAAGATCGCCCGGGCCGCAGAAATCTGGTCCACAGGTCCCCCGCGCATCCGCAACTCATCCGGTCGCACATCCCCCGGATGAATCCCCAGAAAGCCATATTCCACTTCATAACCTTTGAGTAGCGAGCCGATCACCCGCCGCATCGCCGCGTCGATCGGAATCGCAAACCCGACGGACTTTTCATACCCCTCCAGCGCAGCCAACGACGTCGTGAGACCGACAAGCTCACCGTCGAGATTCACCAGCGCCCCGCCACTGGTTCCCAGCGACAGCCGCGTATCAACATGCAGCAGCGTCCCCAATTCATGAATCGTCTCGCCCGTCTGAGCCGCCGAAGAGTCATCCCCCTCGCCCGCCGCCCGACGCGAGATGTTGCTGATGAGTCCCCAACTGGCACTCGCCGATCCGTCGCGTGCAATCGCATACGGATTGCCCAGTGCCAACACGAACTGCCCCTTGCGGATGTCTGTTGCGTCGCCCAGCGGGATCGGCTGGACGTCGGCCGGATTGATCCCGCTCCCGGACAGGTCGAGCCGCAGCACTGCGAGGTCGCTGCGGGGATCAGCCGCGATCACAGCCGCCCGGACGACCCGATGATTCGACAGGCGGACAGTCACCGGTTCTCGGGCGGCGGTGCCATGCGGATCGGCTTCCGGCTGCAGCACGTGGTAATTGGTGAGAACGAACCGACCGTCACCGGTCGCCTCGGTGGCGATGATCACGCCGGAGCCGAATGCCGCGGGAAGCGACGTGAGGTCAATCGGACGGTCGACCGGACGGCCCCGGCGAAGCGGATTCCCCCGCCATCGCGGGTCACCAACCGTCCGCTTGTTCCTTGCAATGCTGACGACCGCCCCTTCACAGCGGGCGATCACGTCGACAAACTGCTGCTCAATCGCCCGCACCACACCGAGTCCGTCCGTGTCCCCAGCGGCGACTGAAGTTGCGAACAGACAAAACGTTGCGAGCAAAGATCGGATCGCCACAACGCTCGCCCATCGGCAACGCGTGCTGCGCGGCGGCGTCCGCTTGTGGATTTTAAGGGGCGGTCTCTGAATCACAACAAACGGTCGAACCATGAGGTGACTGCCGGGAGGAGGGCGATCCTGCGTCGATCTTAGCAATCCCGCGGTGTGGCCCCAAGTTCAGCATCGCAAAGCATCAGAGCCATTTCGCGAAAGCGTGTCGAGGCGACACGAATTAGTGCAAGCCAAACCAGAGCCCGGAGCGTTGGCCGCCCGTTGAAAAACTCAATTCCGCGTGCCACTTCCGTCTCGGCAGTGCGAGAAACCAGTCAGTTTTCAGACATCTGCACGGCTGACACAGCCGTGGCACCCGTTTTTCAACAGGCTGTTAGCGATGGGACGGATGCCGGGCCGTTCAAACGGGGACGTTGGCAATCTTGCGATCGGTTGTGGATCTATCCGCGAACAACCGACGAAGGGCTGTCCCGGCGCTTACGCTTCGGGCACTAATGAGATCGTGGCCGCCGTCGCAACGACTGACGGTTTCGTGGCGAATCGTAAGCAGATGATGTATCTTGGCCGCCATGATGACTGATCACCTCTGCCTGAAAACCGTTTTGCTTGGCCTCGTGCTGAGCCTTGTCGCCGGATGCAGCCGATCACAGGAGTACCCCAATCGGCCGATCACGTTGGTCGTCCCCTGGGCGGCGGGCGGGGGGACCGACCGTTGTTCGAGGCAGATGGCCGCTCATCTGGAGCAGGAACTTGGCGAGCATGTCAATGCCGTCAATGCGACCGGCGGCAAGGGCGTGACCGGCCATAATCGGGGTCTTGGCGCGCGGCCCGATGGTTACACCCTGCTGATGGCGACGCTTGAACTCAGCATGATGCACTGGAGCGGACTGACCGACCTGACCTATGAAGACTGCGTCCCGTTGATGTCAATCAACGAGGATTACGCCGCCCTGTTTGTCCGCCACGATGCCCCCTGGAAGACGTTGGGGGAACTGGAACAGGCGATCCGAGACAACCCCGGCAGCCTCAAGGCCTCCGGGACGTCGAGCGGGGGAGCGTGGCATCTCGCGCTGGCCGGATGGCTGATGGCGGGCGGCTTTGACGTCGACGACGTCGTCTGGATTTCCTCGACCGGATCGAATCCGTCGTTGCAGGAGTTGATTAGTGGCGGTGTGGACATGGTCTGCTGCAGTCTGCCGGAAGCAGCCGCGCTCCTAGAGGGGGGCAAGGTCCGCACGATCGGCGTAATGTCGCCGCAGCCGGTGGCCGGTTACGAAGAGGTCCCCACGTTCGTCTCGCAGGGGCGGGATTGGTCTCTGGGCGGCTGGCGGGCGTTGGTCCTCCCGCCCGGTACCCCGCAGCCGGTCGTCGACAAGCTCAAGACGGCGGTCCGTCGCATCGTCACCGGCGAGACCGCAATCGTCAGCGGGGGCAGCGCGGCGGAGGGGACGCCGAGCATTCAGACGTTTCCGGAGTTCATGGATGCCGCCGGATTCGACCGGACGTGGCGTGAAGGGGACGAGCTGCAAACCTTTTTCGCGGAGACGGATGAGAAGTTCGGCGTCCTGTTGACCAGCGATGCGATGAAGTCAGTCAACACGGAACGGTTCAACTCCATGACTTGGCCGGCGGTGCTAATGGGCCTGATCGGCCTGACGCTGGTGGCCCTTGTTGCCACGCACTTCGCAAAAGGAAAGACGCCGGTGACAGACGTACCGGAAACCGTCGCAAAGGCTGACAGCACAGAAACCGCGCAAGAGCCGATCTCGCGGCAGCTCACCGGTCGCGGGGTTCTCAACTTCGCGCTGATTGTCGGCGGGATCGTCGCCTATTGTCTCACGGTTGAGAAGGTCGGCTTTCCCATCGCAGCGGGGGGATTGCTGTTGGTGTTGCTGCTGAGCCTGCGGACGCGGGTGTCGGTGGGCGTGTTGGTCACGGTGGCCACCGTGCCCCTGATGTGGCAGCTATTCGCCGGCCTGTTGCGGGTCCCCCTTCCCCGCGGCGACTGGGGGTTTTAGCACGCGCATCCCCCACCGCCCCAATGTCCTTTAGCCGCAACCGTCGTCACGCATAGCCGCGACCGCCGTAACGTTTAGCCGCGACCGCTAGGGAGCGAGTCCGGCGCACTGACACGCACTCAACCCAGGACCGCAGCACGCAACCCCGTCCCGAAGTTTGACCAACCCACGAAACCCAACATGCCAAAGACGACATCGAGCACAACGTTGAACAGCCGGGGGCGAATCCGTGCCTGAAGTCCTCATGCAGGCCATCGGGCAGGTGTTCGCAGGCCAGACGTTGCTCGTTATTCTCGCAGCGGCCGCTTATGGCATCTTTGTGGGCGCCATTCCCGGTCTGACGGCGACCATGGCGGTCGCGCTGATGGTGCCGCTCACCTTTTTTCTGAATGACGTGCAGGCGGTCGCCGCGATTGTCACAACGGTCACGTGCAGCATCTTCGCCGGCGACATTCCGGCGACGCTCGTTCGCATCCCCGGCACGCCCGCTTCGGCTGCCTATGCCTCCGACTCCTACGCCCTCACGCTCAAAGGCCAGCACGAACGGGCCTTGTCCATCTCGCTGGTGTTCAGCGTGATCGGCGGCCTGTTCGGCACGCTCACGCTGTGCGTCGCCGCCCCGCAACTCGCCACGTTCGCCACGCAGTTCACCAGTTACGAGTATTTCTGGCTGTACATTCTCGGCCTGACCTGCGCGGCGATCGTCTCCGACGAATCGCGGCTCAAAGGGGCCCTCGCGCTGTTGATCGGCCTGCTGTTTTCGACCGTCGGACTCGGTACCGACTACAGCGTTCCCCGGCTGACGTTCGGCAGTGATGACCTGATCACCGGGATCAACTTCATCCCGGCCATGATCGGCCTGTTCGGCCTGTCGGAAGTTTTGCGCAACGCACTGGCCATCGGTCGCGGCGACGGTGATGCCGCGCCCCTGGCACCGCCTCCTGTCGAATCAACCGGGGAAGGCGATCCGACAACCGAGTGGCCGGGCACGTTGCAGTTCGCGGTCCGTCGCAAGTTTTCTCTGCTTCGCAGCAGCGTGATCGGCTCGGTCGTCGGCATGCTGCCCGGTGCGGGGGCCGACATCGCCGCCTGGATTGCGTACGCGGTCTCCAAACGTTTCTCCCGCAACCCCGAGCAGTACGGCAAGGGCTCGGTCGAAGGAATCGGAGATGCGACTGGAGCCAACAACGCCGCGCTGGGCAGTGCATGGATTCCGGCCCTGGTGTTCGGCATTCCGGGCGACTCGGTGACGGCGATCGCCATCGGCGTGCTGTTGATGAAGAACATCACCCCCGGCCCGGACATCTTCGACGCCTCCAAGGACCCGGCCCAGGCGGCGCTGGTATTCAGCATCTACGTCACGTTCGTCCTCGCCAATCTGATCCTGTTGCCACTCGGTTGGGCTGCCATTCGCGGGGGGAACCTGCTGGTCCGCATTCCCCGCCGCATCCTGCTGCCCTTGATCGTTCTGTTCTGCGTGATCGGTTCCTACGCGCTCAACGGCAGCTACTTCGACGTCACGGTGATGACGGTGATGGGCGTGTTCGGCTTCATCCTCGAACTGTTCGGCGTCCCTCTCGCTCCCATCGTGCTTGGCTTGATTCTCGGCGGCGAGGTCGAACACAAGTTCCTCCAGTGCATCACCAAAGACTCCTCCCCCGCCACCTTCCTCGCCAGTCCCGTTTCCATCGCGCTGGCCGTCATCTGCCTCGCCCTCTGGGCCGCCCCGGTCGCGAAAACTCTGCTCAAGGGAAAGTCGAACATTCCCACATAAGAATGTTCATGTCAGCCCGCGTTTTTCAACAACCGGGATGACCGCAACCGAAACCAATTTAGCCGCGGAGCTTGCTCCGCGCTTCGGACGCTTCTTGACGCCCGCGCGGCGAGCAAGCTCGCCGGCTAAGCCAAGCTAACGCCGGCTGATCTCGCGGATCGTGGCGCGGAGGGCGTTGACTTGCGTGGCGACCGCGTCGAGCGTTTGCATGCTCGTTTTGAATTGGCACAGCCGTCGTTGGAGTGTTTCGCAGGTGGGACAGTCGCCCGCCTGGTAACTCTTGACGGTCCCCTGGTAGCGGGGATCGTGGTTGGGGGCCTGATCGGGGCGTCCGTAGAAGGCAAGGTCGCGGAAGACCGGTTCGAGGTGCACGGGCCGCCAGGCGGAGTACAGCCCGTCGCCGCCGTTGGCGAGAAACATCTTGCGAAAGGTCCGCCAGTCGACGCCCGCTTTCTCTTCGTCGAGCTTGCAGACCCACGTCCAGTAGGTGTGCAGGGAATCGGCCGGCACAACCGGAGGGATGAGCCAGTCGCAGTTCTCTTCGCCAAGCACTTGTTCGTACCGCTTCGCGATATGCACACGGGCGGCAACAAGGGCTTCGAGGCGTTCGAGTTGGGCGAGGGCGAGAGCCGCCTGCACAGCCGACATACGGAAGTTGTACCCCATCACATCGTGCCGCTCGAAGTCGATGTCCTGTCGCACGTCCCGCGGGACGAACACGTCGCCCGGTTTCGCACCGAGGGTGCGATAGCCGAGGCAGGAACGTTTGCGGATGTTGCGGGCGTAATCGTCGTCGTCAGTGATGACGACGCCCCCGTCGCCGGCAGAGGTCATGTGTTTGGACGCCTGGAAACTGAAGCTGGCCGCATGGCCGATCGCGCCGACCATGCGGCCCTTGTATTCGCCCAGGAAGCACTCGGCGTTGTCCTCGACGACGGTGAGGCCGTGTTCGGCGGCGAGCCGCATGATGCCGTCGTAGTCCGGGGCGAGGCCGTACAGGCTGACCGGGATGATGGCCCGAGTGTGCGGTGTGATCTTGCGGGCAATATCGGCCGGGTTGATGTTGAATGTGTCGGGGTCGATGTCCGCAAACACGGGCACCGCTCCGCACTGCACAACGACGACGGCGGTCGCCACAGCCGTCAGCGGCGGCACGATCACCTCATCCCCCGGACCGACCCCAGCAGCCAGCAGACAGGACTGCATCGTCCCGGTCCCCGAATTGTGCAGCACCGCGTAACGGACCCCAAACCGCTCTGCAAACGCCGACTCCATCCGCGAAAAAATGTTGGCCGGGTCGATCGTATTCCTGAAGCCCGCATCCAGCACTTCATCGAGATAACGCCGGTCCGCCTCGCCGACCCGTCCGGGAGGAAGCAAGGCGAAGATCTCTTCCGGAGACTTCGCCAGCATGGCGTGGAGGGCGTCGTTCATTGTGCGTCCTTCGGTGGTCAGTCACGGGATCCCGGTGCCGCGGGTTCGCGGTCCTGGCGACGGGCTTATCTTTCAGCAAGCACCAAGACATTGCAACACAAGAGCAAGCCAGGCGGCGGAAGCCTCTACGTCAGATCCCGGAGAGCTTGTGAGTATTTCGGGGGAAACACCCGGTGTCTCATGCGATCGAGAAACGTTCTGGACATGAGCCGCGAAAATCAGGCGATTCGCGTCCTTGCTGATTCGAGACACCGGGTGTTTGGTCGCGCGGTGGGACAAAACCAAACGCTCGGAGCGTTAACGACGGGTCAACAATGGCTCGCCACCGGTTGCCGCAATCGATTCATGCGGGGGCGGCGATCGACCGTCAGACCGTTCTGCGCACGACCGCTAATTCAGGGACGGCTTCGCGGTGAGCGGCTGATCGCGTTCGCCGTCGGACCGTGATACCATTTCGTACTTGTCATCCGTGGGCGCTCTCGGCGTTGCCCGCACAGACCGCGTCGGGACGACGCCCCGATCCGGGGAACGGCTACCGAAGACCATTCCGTCGGCCCGTCGGAGAAACTGGTAAACAAGGGGTGCATCGTGAGCCGTAGCAGCCGTTTTCGGACATTCGTTTTGTTCGCCGGGGGAGTCCTGTCGATCGGAGCGTCACCCTTGTTGGACGCCGTGAAATCAGCTGCATCCGAGCCGGTCGCATGGAGTGGGCAGGGACGTTATCGGTTGCTGGTGGAACTCCCATCAATCGACCTCGAGCAACGCGAACAAGACGAGATGCCGGCGGAGATTGAAGCCGACTTCACGGAGGCACTGGCAACGCTCGGTGAAGCGGGCACCGTCGACGTGGCGAGTGTTCAAGTCATTCGGTACGACAAGACGAGCGGAAAGCCGATCGCGCGCGGCAGTTTCGCGTACGGGAAATCCGACGCCGATCGCCCGTATCGCTGGTATGACGGATCGGTCCCGTATGAGTTCCCGGAGTTTGCCGGAGACGTCAGCCGGACCGACGGCAAGCTGCCGCGCACGCCGACCCTCCGGGGCGGCTACTTCTACAATGCCATCGGTGACTGGAAGCAGGGACGTCTCGCCTGGCTGCACACGCAGGAAGGCGCCACAGTCTCGTCCTATGCGATCTATTTCGACCTGCTTCCCGAAGGCGACAAACCGAACCGGGTGCCGCCGCGCGGATGGATTGGCGACGGCTTGGCCCGCTGCGACAAGCGCGGCGGATCGACCATGGGAGCCGATCATTGCCGCATCGACCTGGACGACTGGAACGGCGACGGGCTGACGGACATCATCGCCGGTGAGCAATATGGGCATCTGTTCGTCTGGCCCAATCGCGGGACGAAGGCGGACCCCGCGTTTCCGTATTGCCGATTTCTGTTTGACGACGAAGGCGTTCCGATCGATGTGGGATCGTCGTCGGCTCCGAAGGTCGTCGACTGGAACGGAGACGGGGCCCAAGACCTGTTGGTGGGGGCCGAATGGAATCGCATTCTGCTGTTTCTCAATCAGGGAACAAATACTGACCGGCGTTTGAAGTACGTCGGGCTACTGGAAGCCGACGGTGAAACGTTGATGCTCCCCATTCGGCCCCTCGAACGCGGCAGCGAGAAGATTTTCAAACGAGACTACTACCCGATCCTGGAGACGGCGGACTGGGACGACGATGGCGACCTTGACCTGTTGGCCGGGGGGTATGTCACCGGTCGTGTGTTCTTCTACGAGAACACGGAGACGGACGCGGACGGGTTGCCGCAGCTCATGTTGCGGGGGGCGATTGAGGCAGACGGCAAGCCGCTGAACGTGGGCCATTGGTGTGCGGCACCCTGTGCGGCCGATTTCGATGGCGATGGCGACCTCGATTTGATCTCCGGGAACATGCCGGTCAGCGAAAAGGGGGGCGATGCGGAGGGGACCGAAGCTTTCTTGCGGTATTATGAGAATGTCGGAAACCGGCGGTCTCCGCGCCTCGTCGAACGAGACTTTCCCGCGGCGGGCCAATTCCCGAGCGCCCGGTTGGCGACACCGCGGGCGGCTGACTGGGACGACGACGGCGACCTCGATCTGATCGTCAGCGCCCGGGAAAATGTTTACTTGTTTGCGAACCAGGGAGACGCGACGCGGTCGGACTTCGCCGCTCACCGCCGTTCGCTGCCCGGTGTCTGGGGAGGGGCCCGCATTCCCGCCGGCCAGTTTCTCGATTGGAACGACGACGGGAAACTCGACCTGTTCGTCCGGTCACACTATTCCATTCGCCTCAATTCCGGGCGGGGCAACCCCTGGTTCTGGGAGGAGGAAGTCGCCGTTCTGCCGCCGGGTGAGCACATCGCGCATCCATCGGGAATCGGCGATGACTGGTTCTGGCCCTATCTCGACGACTTCGACCAGGACGGGCGGATCGACATCTTATTCGGTGACTGGTCCGGACACATCTGGTTCCACCGCAACCTCGCGACCGGCGATGCGACTGAAGCTGATGCGCTTCAGTTCGACCGAGACGGAGCAAAGCTGCCCCTCGTGAATGGCGAACTGCTCAAAGTCGGGCCGATAGGGAAGGACCTCGACAGCGATTTCAGCGCCTTGCAGGGTGCGCGGACGACCTTCACAACGGCCGATTTCGACCGTGACGGAAAGCGCGATCTTGTGGTGGGCGACACGTACGGCAAGGTCCGCTACTTTCGCCGCGGGGACACTGCCGGGGAAATCGCGTTTGATGCTCCGATTGAGATCGGCAACCTGGGCATTCGCCTGCTTGTCGATGCGACTGATTGGAACGGCGACGGCTGGGACGACGTCATCGCCGGAGCGGCCAATGGCCGCGTGCGCGTTTTTCTCAACACGGGCCCATCCGGTGCGACGCGGTTCGCCGATGGTTTTGATCCGGGACTGCCCACGATCGCCCAGCCACGGGTGTTGATGGCCGACCTGAACGGGGACGGCGACGAGGACCTGTTTCTCCCGAGCACGCAAGGGTCCTGTTTCGTGGAACGATCCTTCCTGCAGCACGGATACGTCCGCGGCAAAATCCTCCGCATCGAACGCCGGCCCGAGTGAACGGCGTGGATCTTCTGCCGCCCGACAATCTGACGATGACGGTCACCCGCTCTTCGGGCTCCGGGCATGCTCGGGACTCTGATTCCTGATTGAGCCACATTCGCTTGCCCGAAGTCCGCTTGTCCCGGTTATAGGGGCATGCGTCGTTTGAGCAGCGGCGGTGGTGCCGGAGTCAGGGAATTCGGCAGTCGGCGGGGGGACGGGATGTATAGTTTTTCAGACCGTCACAGTCTGCGCGGACCGCAGACTCCCTCTGCCTTTCTCCCGTGATGACGACCGACTTCGACAGCACGCCTGTTGTCGGAGGGAGACCGTCACCCAGAAGGACGAAGTGCGCGCCGGCCATTCGGGGCCGGCGCGCTGAGAATCATGGCATACGTCCTGTTTTTACTGGCGAACTTCGTGCTGTTTGTGCGACCGGGCGAGATCTCGCCGGTGCTGCAAATGGTGCCGTGGTATCAGTTGTTGATTGTGGCCGCGTTGCTGTCCGCGGGCCGGCCTTTGCAGGCTCAGCTCTCGCGACGCTTCCTCATTCAGCAGCCGGTTAATCTCTGCGTGTTGGGTGTGATCGCCGGCGTGGCGATGTCTCACCTCAGCTTCATGTATTTTTACGGATTCCGGATCGGCGTGATCGGGATGCTGAAGGTGGCCGTGTACTACCTGTTGCTGGTGTCACTGGTCAACACACCGTTGCGGATGCGGCGGTTTCTGATGTGCACGGCGATCTCGGCGTCGGTGATGATTGCGTACAGCGTCAACGACTATTCGGAATTCGTCGGCACCTGGGACGGCAATCCCGGATTACAGGAGGCGCGTCGCCACGACGCGTTCCTGGCCGACGGTGAGCAACCGATCCTCCGGCATGTTGTCGAGTCTCACACCAGCGAAGTGAGCGACACCGGAGAGGTCGCCTATGTGTACCGCATGCGGGGGCTGGGCATCTTCAACGATCCGAACGATGTGGCGCTGCTCATCGTGATTACGTCGATCATCAGCGTTTTCTTCCTGACTGACCGCGGTCTGGGGGCGGTACGTTACACATGGGCCGCGCCGCTGGTGTTGATGGCGGTGGCGTTGTACTGCACGCAGTCTCGGGGAGGCGTGTTGGCGGCAGGCGTCGCCGGCACGGTGTGGCTGGCGGCACGATTCGGCGGGCGCGTCGCGATGGGACTGGGCGTGCTGGGAGCGATGTGCGTGCCGCTCGCGATGGGGCGGGGCGGCGACATCGAGATATCGAGTGGGACCGGGCAGAGCCGGATTCAACTTTGGGGAGAAGGGTTGGCCCAACTGGTCTCGCCCCGCGCTTTGTTTGGCATCGGCGAGGGGATGTATCAGGAATACGCCGGCCTGGTGGCGCACAACTCGTACGTACATGCGTTTGTGGAGATGGGTTTTTTCGGCGGGACGATGTTCTTCGGCTGTGTGTTCTTCCCCGCATACGCCCTGTGGCGAATGCATCGCGACAAGCTGCAAATTCGCGACCCGGACATCCGCCGATTGCGGCCCTACATGGCCGCCATGTTGGCGTGCTGGGCGATGGGGATGTGTGCGCTGTCCCGCTGTTATGTGGAGTCAACGTACATGGTCATCGGCGTGTCGGCCGCTTATGTGAATCTGGCGGGGTTCCATCAGTGGCGTCCGCGACCGATTGTGTTGTTTAACCGTTTCAGTGCCCAGCGATGGCTGCTGTGCAGTTTCGCGTTGTTCAGCGGTTGCTTCGTGTTTGTGCGGCTGTTTGCACGGTGGAGCGGATGAAGAAGCACGGTGATGCCGGTGGGGACGCGGATGCTTTCATTTTCGGTTCGACGCCAAAGGCGTCGGCTTGGAGAACGGGATGCTTTGTCTGAGCGCCGGCGATAGAGAACTACGGGGACTGACACGGTGAGCGTTAAGACCAACGTACTGGCGAGCTGGGCGAGCCACGTGGCGATGATGGTGATCGGCTTCTTCCTGATGCCGTACGTCATCCACACGATTGGCGATCAGTCGTATGGGACGTGGGTCTTTCTCAACGCAGTCGCCGGGTACACGGGACTGCTCTATCTCGGTTTCGGCGAGACGATCTCAAAGTACGTGTCGCAGCATTATGCGCGCCAGGAATGGGACCGCCTGAACGCCGTTGTCAGCGGGATCTGCGCGGCGTATTCCGTCAGCGGGGCGATTGCCGTCGGCGGGGCGGTGGTGTTTGCAGCCGTTGCTCCCTGGGTGGGCGACTGGGAGGGGCAGTCCGTCGTTGAGATCCAAGGAGTGATCGTCGTGCTGGGCCTTAGCGCGGCGCTGTCGATCATCGGAAGCGTCAACGGCGGCGTGCTGTACGGGGTTCAGCGATTCGACCTCGAGCGGGGCATTCTCATCGCGGGTGTCCTCACCAAGCTCGGGCTGACATTGTTCTTTCTGACCGGGCAACATTCGTTGATCACGCTGGCAATGGTCTTCCTGGCGCACACGGCTGTCGAGCAGGGGTTGTACTTCGTCGTTGCCCGTCGGCTCGTGCCGACGTTGCGCATTCGCCGCCGGTACATCAAGTGGTCGGTGGTGAAGGACTCCTACGGCTTCGCTGCCCTGAGCGGCGTCGGTTTGGTGGCGTCGAAGCTGATCTACGATACCGATTACATCGTGATCGGATTCGCCCTGGGGAACGCGGCGATCGTGCCGTATGCCATCGGATCGCGGCTGTGCGCGATGATCCGTCAGCCGATCATGCAGGTCGGTGAGGTGTTCCTGCCGCGCGCGTCAGAACTGAATGCGCGGGCGGATGGGGATATCTTGCGGTCGCTGGTTTGCCGAGGGATGGGAATTGCTTTTCTGATGAGTACCGGGCTGTTCATTGGCGGGTGCTACTTCGGCTCGACGATGATCGAAGTCTGGATGGGCGAGGGATACTCTCAAAGCCAACTGGTTTTTCTGGTGTTGATTGGTGCCCAAATCGCCGCTGCGCCCTCCGGAATTCTGCACATGGTGCTGGTGGGAATCGGCGACGTCCGCATGCCATCCCTGCTGCGTCTGGCACAGGCGGTGCTGAATCTGGGGCTGTCGTTGCTTCTCGTGAAGCCGTTCGGAGTCCTCGGCGTCGCCCTGGGGACCATGATCCCGATTCTGATCGTCGATCTGGCGGTGCTGGTTCCGTACGGTGTTCGCCGCCTGGAGATGTCAGCGGCGTACTTCCTGAAACATTCGGTTGCTCCGCATCTGCTGCCATTGGCCGCCTTGTGGGCGTACTCACACAGCGTATCGCGGCTCACTCTGGAAGCAAGTTGGCCGACAATTCTGGTCGTGACCGCTGGCGGAGGCGTCGTTCTTGCTTTGACGTCTGCGGCCGTGTGGCTGGTGACGGAACGACGGACTCCGAACGCGGTTTCGCCGTCCGGCGCGGCCGTGCCGGCTCATCAGTCGTTGTGAAGGTTGGGGAGGGGGAACGGCTCCGCTCGCTAGCGCTCGCGGCTAAACGGATTCGTCGAATGGTGTCGTTGAATGGTCTTGTTGAGACGTCGCCTCGTTTTGATGGCCCCGGGAATAGAGAACTCGTTTGATGATGACTTCTGAAACTGTTGTTGATTGCCCCCTGGTCGCACGAGGCGACTGGGAACCAAGTGTGCGGACGGCTCCCGCAGGGGACGGTGAGCCGATCTCGGTTTGTCATGTGAGCATGAGTCTGGCGACGGGCGGACTGGAACGGTTGTTGGTTGAATTCAGCCGGCTGCATGACCGGGAACGCTTTCGGTTGCAGTTCGTGGCACTGACTGAGTTGGGAACACCCGCGGAGGACATTCAATCAAACGGTTGCCGCGTGACATCGCTGCAATTCGAGCGGATCGGCAAGCTCATGATGTTGTGGACTTTGGTGCGTCATCTACGGGCGTCGAAGGTCGATATCGTGCATACGCACAACACCTACGCCCATTTTTACGGGACGTTGGCGGCAAAGCTGGCGGGGGTGCCGGTGGTCATCAACACGCAACATGGTCGCGGTTGTGGACCGACACGTAAGAATCGCGGGCAGTTTCGGATCGCGAATCGGTGGACGCAGCGTGTCGTCGCCGTCTCGGAAGATGCAGCCGCGCTCTGCCGACGGGACAACCGCCGGGCGGCGGACCGCGTGATCCGCATCTGGAACGGGATCGACGTCGACCGGTTTGAGTTGCGCAGGACGTCGCCCACCGGTGATGCACCGACAGCGATCTCCGTCGCGCGGCTGTCGCCGGAGAAGGACTATGCAACGCTGCTGCATGCGGTTGCCGAAGTCGTGCGAACGGTTCCCGAGTTTTGTTTGCAACTGGTGGGCGATGGTTCGGAACGGAGTGATCTGGAGCAGCTCACCGACCGGCTGAGCCTACGGGAGCATGTTGAATTCCTCGGAGAACGGTCAGATGTGCCCACCCTGCTTGGGAAGGCGGGGTTCTTCGTCTCCTCGTCACGCACAGAGGGCGTTTCGCTCACGCTGCTGGAAGCGGCTGCGGTCGGATTGCCGATCGTGACGACGGCGGTCGGCGGCAGCCCGGAGGTGGTGGAGGATGGTCGGACCGGGTTCCTCGTTGCTGCGGAGCAGCCATCCGAGTTAGCACAGGCGATGATCCGCATGTGCCGATCCCGCGATCGCTGGATGACGATGGGCCGCTGCGGACGTGAGCGCGTGGAGCGTCACTTTGAAGTGGGACGCATGGTGAGTGAATACGAAACCCTTTATGAGAGCCTGTTGCCTGTCCAATGACGACATCACCATCTGACATGATCCGGGTTGCACTTGTGGGGTGCGGGCAGATTGCCGATGCGCACCTGCAGGAAATCCGCAAGATTCCGAGTGCGGAAACGGTTGCTGTATGCGACGTGCATCAGGATTTTGCTGACCAGGCGGCGGCGAGGTTCGAGGTGCCGCGCGCTTTCGACGACATGCAGCGGATGCTGTCGGAAGCGTCGCCGGATGTGGTGCATCTGACGACCCCCGCGCACACGCACTGCCGGCTGGCGACGGAGTTGCTGCAAGCGGGAGTTCACGTGTATGTCGAGAAGCCGTTCACAGTCGATGTGCGGGAGGCGGAGGCGGTTCTGGAAGCGGCGCATGCGGAGGATCGCAGCGTGTGCCTGGGTCACGACCAACTGTTCGACCCATCGTGGGTGCAGTGCCGCGCGATGGTGCAGGCGGGCGCGGTGGGCGACGTGACGCACGTCGAATCGGTCCTCGGCTATCCCTTCAGCGGACAGTTCGGACGGCAAGTGGCGACCGACCGAAACCACTGGGTGCGGAAGTTGCCCGGCGGGCTGTTTCAGAACACGATCTCGCATCCGCTGTACCGCATCACGGAATTCTTGACAGACGACCGACCGGCTCTCCATGCGAATTGGTTCGCCGGCTCGGCCGACGTCTCGATTCCCACGGAACTGGTCGCTCATTTCCGCGGCGAGCAGGTGACAGGGAACCTGTTGTTCTCGACGCGGATCGAACCGCAGCGGATCACACGGGTTTATGGAACACATGGGGCACTGGAGGTCGACCTTGATGCGCAGCTGGTGCGCCGATCTCGTCAGAATCGGCTACCGGGCGCATTTGAGAAACTGGAGATGCCGTTGCGGCACTGCCGGGAGGCGACCGGCAACCTGTGCCGGAACGTGTGGCGATTCCTTAAGAGCGACATTCACTATTTCGCCGGAATGCGGTGCCTGTTCGAGGAATTCTATGCGTCGGTCCGCAGCGGCAGTCCGCCACCGATTCCCTACGAAGGGATGTTGCGCGTGACACGCCTGATGGAAGCTATGTTCGAGCAGTGCCGGGAACGTGAGGAGGCGGGCGACACCGCGCCGAGACACTCGCAAGAGAGAATCAAGGTCGAATCCGATCACACAATCAAATCCGATCAACGGTCGAACCAACGGCCCGTGACCACGAATCGAGACGAATCACGCGAACTCCAGGAGGCATGGTCATGAGTGCTCTGGTCACCGGTGCAACGGGATTTCTGGGTCGCCGCCTTGTCCGTCTGTTGCGGGAAGACGGATTGCAAGTGACGTGTCTGGTACGGCCCTCAAGCGACATCGAGCCGCTGCGACAGGCGGTGGGGGACGCCTTGTGGAGCGGCGTGGATGTCCGCACGGTCGAGCTGATGGATGAGAACGGATGTCGCGAAGCGCTCCTTGGATGCAGCGTCGTGTATCACCTGGCCGCCGGGCTCAGTGGAAGCACCTCGACGTTGTTCCTGAACTCGGTGATTCCGACCCGTCGGCTGATGGCGGCGTCCGTCTCCGCCGGCGTGCAGCGATTCGTCCTGGTGAGTTCGCTGGGCGTGTATGGCACGCAGACCCTGCCGCCGGGAACGGTGTTGGATGAACGAAGTCCGGTCGACCCGCATCCGCATCTTCGCGATCCGTATACCTTCAGCAAAGTGGTGCAGGAACGGGTGGCGTGGGATGCCTACAAGGCATCGGGGCTGCCGCTCGTCGTTGTTCGGCCGGGAGTGATCATTGGGCCGGGACGCGGCGTGCTCAGTTCGCGGGTTGGGCTGCGGCTCGGTCCGCTCATGGTCCGCATGGGGGGCGGACAGCAACTTCCCTACACGTATGTCGACAACTGTGCCGCTGCCGTGCGTCAGGCGGGACTCGCGGAACGCGCCGAAGGTCAGGTCTTCAATGTTGTGGATGACGATCTCCCGACGGCGAAGGAGTTGTTGCGTCTGTGCAGGAAAGCGGGGGCCGGGGTGAAGTCGGCGTGGGTGCCGCGGCCGTTGGTCCAACCGCTCGCGGGAGCCTACGAATGGTATCACCACTGGTCGCGGGGACAACTGCCCGGCGTGATCACGCGGTATCGCACGGCGGCGATGTGGAAGCCGCTCCAATACGTCAACGACAAGGCAAAGGCAGGGTTACCTTGGCGTCCCGAGGTCCCCTTCGACGAAGCGTTTCGACGTTCCCTGACGATTGCACCGGCGATTGGCTGAGTCATGAATATTCTGTTTCTGAGTGACATCTATTCCGACGCCGCGCATCCGTCGCGGGGGGCGTTTAATTTCGAACTGTGCGCCGCCCTTGCGGAGAACCATGACGTGCGGGTGATCGCCCCACGCGGATGGCCGGAGGTACTGCGGTCGCTGATGTCCGGGCAGTCGTACCGCCCGCGCCCCCACCCGGAGGGACCAAACGTTCCGGTGGCCTTTCCCACCTACTGGTACACGCCAAAGATCCTGCGTGAGCACTATGGGGACTTTCTGTGGCGATCAATACGCAACGAGGTCCGGCATCTGTCGCGATCGTTCGCTCCTGACGCCGTGCTCAGCTATTGGGCGCATCCGGACGGGGAGGTCGGCCTCCGCGCGGCTCGGATGTTGGGCGTCCCGGCGGCGGTCATTGTCGGCGGGTCCGACGTGCTGCTGCTCCCGCATTGCCCGAAACGAGGCGCGCGCGTCCGGAACGTCCTTCGAGCGTCGGATGCTGTGATCACGATCAGCGAAGGGCTTCGCGAGAAAGTGATCGAACTTGGTGTTGACGGTGACCACGTGCATACGATCAGACAGGGGATTAACCCGCGGCTGTTCTTCACGGAAAATCGGCTGACGGAGAATCAACAAGCGGCCCGCGCCCGCCTTGTGTCAAATCATCCGGCCCTGGACGGCGAGCGAGCGATGCTGTTGTGGGTCGGTCGAATGGTGGACGTCAAGCGGCTCGACGTGCTGGTGACGGCGGCAGCGGAACTGCGCCGCCGGCGACGCGAGTTCGTGCTTTGTCTGGCTGGTGACGGTCCTCTGCGGGAACAAATCGCAGAAATGGTCTCAGAACAAGGCCTCGAGAACGACGTGCTCTTCACTGGGGCACTGCCGCCGGAGGCGTTGGGGGATTGGTATCGTGCTGCCAACGCCACGGTGATGTCCAGCGATTCGGAGGGACTGCCGAACGTGCTGCGGGAGTCGTTGGCGTGCGGGACGCCCTTCGTTGCGACGGATGTGGGCAGCATCCGTGAGATTGCTGACGAGCGTTACGCCATTCTCGTGCCCTCCGGAGATGCGAAATCGCTAGCGGACGGACTGGAGACCGTCCTCGACGGGACCCATCAGGAGAACGCCCGGTGTTACGACCCGCGTACATGGGAAATGATGGCGGAGGAAGTTACGGCGCTCCTCGACCAATGCGGGGCAGAGAATCTGTCGACGAAACGATCGGAAGAGCTTGTGTGCCATGTCTGATGGCTTGGAATCCAATGACGTGAGGACGTACCCAGACACCCGGTGTTTCGGGCGGGGAATGAACGTTCCTCGTGAATCCGGTCTCGAAGCTGATTCGGGCGGCGATGCAGGAGCCGAGACACCGGGTGTCTTCCTCAACTCGTGCCCATCTTCTATTGAATCCCCCAACAAGCGAGTTCTGTTCGTCTCTTATCTCTTCCCGCCGGTGGGAGGCGTGGGGGTGTTGCGGGTCGCCAAGTTCGCGAAGTTCTTACCGGAGTGCGGCTGGCGGTCATCCGTACTGACGGCGGAGAACCCGTCGGTTCCGCTGTTCGACGAAAGTCTGCTCGCAGATATTCCCGGAGGGACGATCGTTCGCAAAGCAAAAACCTGTGAGCCGGGATACGCCTTCAAATCGTCGGTTGCTGCCGCAGCGACGTCCCCTTCTTTCGTCGCTCGATGCAAGAGGGGCGTCAAGAACGTGCTCAAGCGAATTGCCAACGTTGTGTTGCAGCCGGATGCACAGATGCTGTGGTATCCGGCGGCGGTCAGCGAGGGTGTCCGATTGTTGCGCGAGGTTCCGCACGATGTGATCGTGGCGTCGGGGCCTCCGTTCACGAATCTGCTTGTGGGAGCCGCGCTGTCTCGGAAGACCGGCGTCCCGCTCGTGCTCGACTATCGGGACGAATGGGACATCAGCAATACCTACTGGGAAAACAAACGGCCCGGACGAATCACCAACTGGGTGCAGCGACGGATGCAACGGCATGCGGTCCGGGCAGCATCAGCGATCACTGCAACAACTCCGGCGAGTGCGAAGGCGCTGCAGCAAGTGGCCATCGACTCCGCGTGTTCCGCGACGTCGACGTCGATTTACAACGGCTTCGATCCGGCCGATTTCCCGACGCCGGGCGAATCATTGCCGCGCGACGATTTCGGAAACGGCACGGACCTGTTCCGGCTGTCGTTCGCCGGCACCTTGTGGGAACTGACATCGATCGAGCCGTTCATTGAAGGCGTCCGGTGTCTGGTGGAGCGGGCTCCGATCCTCGCGGAACGATTGGAGATTGTGCTCGCCGGTCGCCGTGCCGGGCGTCAGGATGAGTTTGTCGACAGTCTGCAGGGGCTGCCGTGCAAGATCGTGCGGCTCGGGTATCTCGAACACAGCGACGCGATCCGGCTGATGACAACGTCGGACGCGCTGCTACTGCTGCTGAGCGACGTGCCGCACGCCGATCGGGTCATCTCCTCGAAGGTTTTCGAGTACATGGCGGCCAAGCGTCCTATCTTCGCGGTGTCGCCCGACGGCGATCAGTGTGATGTCCTGCGTGAACACCCCGGAGCGGCGATCTGTTCGCCGCGCGACCCCGAAGGCGTTGCCTACGCACTTGCGGAGCGACTGGAGGAGCATCGTTGCGGCGTCATTCCCTCTGTGGAAGGTTGGAACTTCCGCCGGTTTGAGCGGCGGGCACAGACGGCTCAGTTGGCCGGGCTGCTCGATGGAATCCTTGAGCGTTCCGGAGGCGGCGTTGACAACGACGATCCCCCGGCGAAGGAGGCGATCCCCTTCGCGAAACAGGAAACCTTGCAGGTGATTGCAGCCTCAACTCTCATGGCAGAAACGGAGACCGGCCTGTGAATCTTGCTCGGCAAGCCATGAAGCGGGCTTTGACGGCAGTGCTGCCACGAGACCGGTTTCTCGTCAGCGGGCCGATGTCTTCCCGGCGGGATCGATCCGGCTTTTGCGACGGTCGAACTCAGGCCGAGATCGCTCTGACGTTTGATGACGGGCCGCACCCGGAGTGGACGCCGGCCGTGCTGGACGCACTGGCATCCGCCGGATGGAAGGGGACGTTTTTCGTGATCGGCGAGCGTGTGGAGCAGCACCCGGATCTCGTGCGGCGAATCGTCGACGAAGGCCATGCCATCGGCAATCACACCTACACGCATTCAGCTCCTGCTGAGACCCCCACAGCGATGTTCTTGGATGAGCTTCGCCGGACGCATGATTTGATCGAACATCTGACAGGCACATCGACGACACTTGTGCGCCCACCGCTGGGCAAACTCACCGGAGGAAAGTTCCGGGGACTTTGGACGGCGCAGCAGACGATAACTCTGTGGAACGTCGACCCCAAGGACTTCGCCATGTGTGCGGAGTCCGAGGCGGTCACATGGGTGAGGTCGTACGGTCTCCGAACCGGCGACATCGTGTTGCTTCACGACCGGCTCCCGTACGCCGCAGCGATCGTCCGGGCGCTGTCTCAAACGGGCGAAGAGACCGTTCGATCAGTCGCTGTCTCGGACTGGTTGCCCGCATCGGCGTCTTCCGGAATGGTGTTGGAGGCATCACACGCATGAAGTCACCGTCGACACCGTTTGTCAGCCTGATGTATCACAACGTGTGCGAGTCGCCCGCGCGCGGCGGCATCTGGCCCGGCTTCGGCCGCCTCAGTCCCTCGGTAACCAACTACTTCGTCGATCGAGAGACGTTCAGCCGTCACTGCGAGCTGATTTCTCGGAGTGGGCGGGCACTGGAGGTTGACGAGTTCCGTGCGATGTTTCGGTCGGAGTCGCGGGACGATGCGTGCAAGGCCGTGTCGGGCAACGAGCCGCGCGTGCTGTTGACGTTTGATGACGGTTGGCGAGGGACGATTGAGGTCGGCGCACCGATTCTCGAAGCCAGCGGGCTGCAGGCGTTGCTGTTCGTGACCACCGACCTAATCGGACATCCGCAGTTCGTGGGTCTTTCGCAATTGCGATCATTGACCGATTCGTTCGTCGTCGGCTCACACGCTCAGACGCATCGGCTGTTGGCCCAACTTTCCGACGAGGAAGTGCGGGCGGAACTCCACAGCTCCAAAGCGATGCTGCAAGATATCCTCGGTTGTGAAGTGGAGACGATCGCCTTTCCGGGCGGGTCGTTTGACCGCCGCGTGCTGCGGATGACCCGAGAGGCCGGGTATCGCTTCGTGTTCACCTCACAGCCGCTCGTCAACCGACAGACGGCCGCAGCACATCCGATCGGCCGGCTTGCCATTAAGAGCGGTACATCGATAGAGACGCTGGAACGATGGCTCAGTGGAGACGTCCGACGAGAGCGGCTGCGATCAATGGGGCTTGACGGAGTGAAGCGTGTTCTGGGACGAGCGGCCTATCGCCGCCTCCGCAGCCGCTTGATCTCCGAAGACGTCACCCAACTCGAGATGACCGATCTCGCCGGAGCGTGCGACCGAGCGGGGGCTCCCTCCGCGGTCCCGACATAGGTTTTCGGTTCCGACAAGGGTCTCCCATGTGCTCATCCGCAAGCGATTCAGCAGGCGGACGCAAGATTCGGGAGTCACGGTTGCGGCAGTTTTATAAACTGATTCAGGGACGGGTATTGAAATGATGAACGGGATAATAGTTGTTTTTGCTCTTGGCTTATTGTCGCTCCTGACGGCGGTTGTCGTTGTGGTTTGGCGTGAGATTCGGGCACGCGACATGCAGCATTGGGGGGGTGATTATCTGTTCCCGGCGGAGCCGTCGGGACGGGTGGGGACACCTGTTGCGACCGACGAGCCGGTGCACGTGTTCATCGCGATTTGCGATCACTACGAACCGGAAGTCGGCAAGCCGTGCAAAGACGTTTCCGTTCGGCGAGTCGATCGCTGGGTCGAAGAATACCCCCGATTGTTCGGAGAGTTTCGTGACGAGAACGGCCGCCCGCCGCAGCACACGTTTTTCTTTCCGCAGGATGAGTATGCTCCGGAGTATCTCGACCGTTTGGCCGAGCTGTGCGAGGCGGGGTATGGGGACGTCGATGTCCATTTGCATCACGACGGTGACACGGCGGAGGGACTGCGCGAGAAGCTCGAATTGTTCCGCGAAACGCTCTATCACCGGCACGGGCTGTTGCGTCGCGACCCAGTCACCGGAGAGATTGTGTATGGGTTCATCCACGGGAACTGGGCCTTGTGCAATTCGCGATTGGATGGCCGCTGGTGCGGCGTCGATCAGGAACTGACGGTCTTGCAGGAGACGGGATGCTACGCGGACTTCACGATGCCGTCCGCTCCGAGTGACACACAGACGGCCACGATGAACTCGATTTATTACGCCCGCGACTTGCCGGGGGAGCGGAAGTCACACGACCGGGGGGTGCGGGCAGCGGTCGGACAGTCGGTGCCGGCGGACCAATTGCTGATGGTGCAGGGACCGCTGCTGTTCGACTGGAGCAACCGGAAACTCGGGATCATGCCTCGGATCGAAAATGGAGACATCCATGCAGGACGCCCGGCAACATGGCAGCGGTTGCAATTGTGGATGAAGGCGGGCGTCCACGTTCCCGGTAAGCCGAACTGGAAGTTTGTCAAGTTGCACACGCACGGTTGCAAAGACGGCAATATCGACACACTGTTGGGCCCGGAGATGCAGGCTTTTCACGCCGACCTGGCCCGTCACGCAGCCGCAGACAGCCGCTTCCGGTATCATTATGTCAGCGCATGGGAGATGGCGCAGCTCGTGCATCAGGCGGAGACGGACGCTGCGGCACCGACGGTCGTTACATCGCGTCAGTTGCCCGTCACCGTGTAACTCTTGCAGCCAACACGCTCGTCGGGGTCAGGCACTTTTTTCGGCCATGGCTTGCTCCGAATTGCGAACCGCGTCCAACTGAAAAAGGTGCCTGACCCGCTTCCGGTCTCCGCGCGGCGTGAGTGATTTGCTAGGGTTCGCCATGCTGTTGCGTTTTGCTTGACAAAGGCGACCATGTCCGCACGTCCGTTGAACTCTTCTCTGCCGCCGGAATCAGCCACGCTGGCGACCGTTTCGCCGGACGTCTCTCCGTCGAACACTCCTCCGTCGAACCCTCCTCCGTCGAGCAGTCCTGCGCCGACGATGGAGCCGGTTCCTCAAGGGCCTGTCATCGTCAAGTGGACCCGACGCACTCTGGTTGCAGTGTCCATTCTGAATCTGCTGGCCGTGCTCACTCTGCTGGTGCTGCTCTGTTTTGTCTCGGAGCAGTGGTGGTTCAGCTTGGCGCTCAGCTACTTGCCACGGGCGCCGTTCCTGCTGCCATCGTTGTTCCTCACCGCCGCCGCGCTGCTGTTGCGGCGACGATGGGTTTGGGTCAACCTGTTTTCGTTGATGTTGGTCGCAGGGCCGATCATGGGGCTGCGCGTACCGTGGGCGGCATGGGTGGGGCCGTCAACAGGAGAGACACTGACGGTCGTGACGTGCAACATCCGCAGCGGCAAGCAGGATCTTACGAAGATCGCACGTGAACTCGACGAGATCAGTCCGGATGTCGTCATCCTGCAGGAGGCGAGCTACGGCTTCAAGGAGTTGCTGCCCCTGCTCGAAGGTTGGTCCGGCGTGCATCGGGGTGAGTACCTCGTGGCATCGCGATATCCGGTCAAGCTGCGGGACATCTGCCGGGTCGACGCATTTCAGCGGGCAACGGCCATTCTGTGTGAGATTGAAGGCCCAACCGGCCCGTTCCTGGTTTGCGATGTGCATCTGACGACGGCGCGGCACGGGCTGACCCACTTGCGAGTCGATTCCCCCTTGACCGGGGCAGGCGTCGCGCAGCTCGACGTGCGCCAGGACCTGCGGGAGAGGGAATCGTTGGAGACACGGGCATTCGCCTCGCAGCAGGGGTTCAAGGTTCCGCTGCTCGCCGTCGGGGATTTCAACGTGCCGACATCCAGCAGCCTGTTTCAGAAGTACTGGCACGACCTGGGCAGTGCGTTTGACGCCGCCGGATTCGGGTACGGGTACACATCGCCGTGCAGCGATCACCGCCGTTGGCCCGACAACACGCCCTGGCTGCGGATCGACCATATCCTCTTCAGCAGCCAGTGGGACGTCGAGCGGTGTTGGATTGGCCGCACCGATGGCTCCGACCACCGGCTCGTCGCCGCCCGCTTGCGGCTGAACGCCCCCCGCTGACCCGCACTTCAGCCGTGGCTGACCGCGACGCTCCGCCTGACTGGGGGGGTGGTGACGATCGCGAGGTGTGTTGGACCGGCCCGAGCGTGTCGATTGCGACGTTTCCCTTCTGCACCATCGCGCTCTGCGTAGTAGATTTCCTACAGCGATCGAAGGAGTTGTGCGCGCCGGGGTTGTCCGACGCAAGATTCGCGAAAGCATCAGGTATGTTTGTTAAGCGATTCGGAATTTCGTAGGCCAGGCTCCCGCCTGACGTGAGCTGAGAGCCGAACATTCGCACTTCATCGGCGTCAGGCGGGAGCTTGGCCGACATCTTATTCAGACGACGCCGTTTCAGACGAGCCGGCCACCCGACACGGCCCGGCCGGCATTCCCCGAGGACAATGCTTTGAAAGCCCATCCATCAAACGGGACCCCGGCAGGCATCGATTTTGCGCCGCTGGGGTACAACGAATCCGATGTCAACGAGCAAGCGCCGGGACGTTCCGTCGACCTCGTCCGGTTTCTGCTCGCCAACTGGCGAAAACTGGCGGTCGGATTCAGCGTGGGACTGGCCGCGGGGGTTGCGTTCTATTACGTCAGCGGGCATCGGTACAATGCCTCCACGCGAGTTCTGGTCTCCAAGCTGGCCGGCACGCCGCTCCAGGAAGGAGGGGCAACGACCTATGGCGACCGAGCCGAGCACGTGCAGCTCATTAAGAGTGACGTCATCATCCGACGGGCTTTCGACAACGCGAATCTCGGAGAGCTGCCCACGCTGGCGGCGTCTGATGAGCCGATCCGGGACTTGATCGAAGACCTCAAGGTCAAGCGGACCGCCGGGCAGGACCGGTCGTTCATGAACTTCTTCGACATCTCCTACGAAAGCCGGTCCAAGCGGGATGCCGCAACCGTTGTCGGGGCGATCGTCGACGCCTACGAACAATACCTGCTGGAAACCCGCAAAGAGCAGTCCCAGGAAGTCCTCGATCTCGTGAGCGAGGCGGAAGTCAAGCTGCAGAAGGAAATCGACCAACTCAAGCGGGAGTACCAGGAGTTCCGCAAGGCTTCGCCGATTCTGTTTCAGAACCCCGTGGGAACGCCGGGCAGCAACGGCAGCGTGACCTTGACGCCTCCCAATCACTACCTGGCAGCGGTTGATCAGCTCTACAAGGACCAGCGGGACAACCGGCAGCGGCGCACGAACGTGCGGGCCCAAATCGATGTCCTGAAGGCCATGCAGGAGGATGGAGAATCCCGTAAGGCGATCGAGCAATACGTATTGATGTCGATGGCGCAGCGGAGTTCTGGTGGCCAGGGCGGCGGTGCCTCCAATCCGTTGCTCACCGTGAACCCGGCCAAAGATCGGCTCGACGCCAAGCTGCTGGAAGCACGCATTCAGGAGGCCAATCTCGTCCATCACTTCGGTGACCGGCATCCGGAGGTCGAGAAGCTCCGCAAGACCATCAGCGGCATCCTCGATGCTTACGCGGCGGAAGGGCTCAGGCCGCCCGCATTCGACCGGTTCGACGGACCCTCCGGCCCGAACGAGCCGGGTCCTGACGGCGTCGACCTCGCCGGTGTCTACATGAACTACCTCGAAGAGCAGTTGCGGCAACTCGATCTGAGCGACCGGTCCATCGAACGGCAGCTATCCGAAGCGATCGCGCTCGCCAAGGAACACTCCGAGTATGAGGTCATCGACAGGCAGTTCAGCACCGAACTCCAACGCAAACAGGCACTCTGGGACGGCATCGTCAGCAAGCTCAGCATGGTCGACTTCACCAAGAAGCACACCGGCTACCGCATGACCCGCATTTCGGACATCCTGGTCGAACTGTCGATCAAGCGGATCGCCAAGGTTCTGGGAGCCTTCGGAATGCTGGGAGCACTGTCCGTCTTCGGCCTGCAATACTTCCGCGAATGGCAGGACACGACATTGCGGTCTCTCGACGAACTCCGCCGCCTGACCGATACGACCGTCATGGGAATCGTGCCGCACTTTGTGGTCGATCCGGGTGATTCGTCACGCCAGGGCGGACTCTCGGACGCACTTTGTTACTACCACAATCCAGGGTCCCAGGAGGCGGAAGCTTACCGGTCGGTCCGCACGACGTTGTTCTTCAGCACGGCTCCGCATAACGACCGCGTGATCCAGGTGAGCAGTCCCGAACAAGGGGATGGGAAGTCGACCTCCATCGCCAACCTGGCCATTGCCGTCGCGCAGTCGGGCAAGCGGGTGTTGCTCATCGATGCCGATATGCGGCGTCCCACGCAGCACCAACTGTTCGCGGTTCCCCAAGACGTGGGGTTGGCCGATGTGCTGCGGCGTGAGATCGAGTGGATCAATGCGGTGCGGGCAACACCGATCGACGGGCTGTCGCTGCTCACAGCCGGGGCGACGCCCGCCAATCCGGCCGAATTGCTTTCGACATCCGACCTGTCAACGCTGCTGCACGCGGCCCGCAGCGAATTTGATTACGTCTTCATCGACGCACCTCCCCTGCTGGCGGTCAGTGACCCGTGTATCATCTCGCCGCACGTGGATGGGATGCTGCTTGTCGTCCGCATGCAAAAAAACAAACGGCCCGCCGTCGTTCGCACACGGGACATGCTCAATTCGCACGGCGTCGAGCTGTACGGCGTGATCGCCAACGACGTGGTTATCTCCGATGGAGCCGAGGAGGAGTTTGGCGCCTACGCTGCGTACTACAACGCCGGGCCGGTGACGGAAACGACGCACGGCGCGCCGTCGCCTTCACAACAGCCGGTGCTCACATCGAACGGCGACCCGGTGTAGGGCTCTATCAAAACGGGAAACCGGAGGTTGGAGTTCAAGCTTTAGCTTGCTTTCGCAGCTTAAAGGCTGAACTCCAACTCCCAAACTGAATCTTGACAGAGCACTCGGCCAAGACGGGCGTCAGCCCGAGCCCACCATCCGGCGAAGGGCCCCAAGTCGGCCCGCGAGGCCGTTTCGGACTTGGGCAATGCGGCGGTCTGTGCAATCATGCGTCCATCGGCTGATGGTTGCCGACTTTTTCACCGCCGTCTCTGTGAACAACAACCTTCTCATGCAACCACTGCGCATTGGACTGATCGGGCTTGGTACGGTCGGCAGCGGCGTTCTGCAGCTATTAAACGACGAAGGGGAGCGAATTTCCCATCGGGCCGGACGCTCGATCGATGTCGTCCGAATCGCAGTCCGCGACCCGGCGAAACCAAGAGACGTCACCGTTCCCGGGGACCTTCTGACTGACGACCCCTTTGCAGTCGCAACCGACCCGGACGTCGACGTCGTCGTCGAGCTGATCGGCGGGCTTGATCCAGCCCGCCCGATCGTGCTCGCCGCGCTGGAAGCCGGAAAAGACGTCGTCACGGCAAATAAGGCGTTGCTTTGTGCGGAGGGCCCTGCACTCTTCGCTGCTGCCCGCGCCGCCGGGCGGTGCATCGCCTTCGAGGCGGCCGTCGCCGGCGGCATTCCGATTGTCCATGTGCTTGGGCAGGCGATGGCCGGCAATCAGGTGACGGCCATCGAAGCAATCCTCAACGGGACCAGCAATTTTATCCTCAGCGAGATGCTCCAACGGGGCGAATCATACGCCCATGCGGTGCTGAAAGCCCAGGAACTGGGATTCGCCGAAGCCGACCCCGCAATGGACGTCGACGGCACGGACGCCGCCCAAAAGCTGTGTTTGTTGGCGCAACTCGCCTTTGGGACGCGGACAACTCCGAACCAGTTTCCCCGGCACGGTATCGACACGCTCGACTTGACCGATCTGCAGTACGCGCACGAACTCGGCTATGCGGTCAAACTGCTGGCGACAGCCAAGTTGGTTGACGGGCTGCTGGAGATGCACACACAGCCGACGCTCATCCGGCATGCCCGTCCCCTGGCTCAGGTGGACGGCCCCTTCAACATGGTCGCCTTGACCGGTGACGCTGTGGGAGAGACGTGGTATTCCGGGCAGGGGGCCGGACAAATGCCGACCGCCTCCGCCGTGCTGTCGGATCTGATTGACGTGGCCATCGGGCGGGCTCAAATGACGTTTGATCGCCTCGACCTTTGGGAAGACCGGCCGTCGGTCCCCGTGCAACCGGCCGAAGCGAGTATTCGCCGGTACTATCTACGGTTCCCGGTTGAGGATCGTCCACACGTCATTGCCGACATCACGGACATTCTGGGAAGGCAGTCGATCAGTCTGGCGTCGGTGATCCAGCACGAGGCTCCCGAAGTGGAGGCGAACGATCCGGATGACATCGCCCCCGTCCCGCTCGTCATCATGACACACCGGACCCGCGAGGGCCAAATCCGAGCCGCGGCAGCCGAACTCAACCGGTTGTCCACTGTCCGACAGCCGTGGGTTTGCATGCCGGTGAGCGGATAAAGGACGGAGTGATCGGGTGTTGGAGTGGGGACGTGGAGGAGTAGGTCCGAGGCATTCGCTACGATGTTCCGGAGACGTGCGGCGGGCGGCTGACTGGGGAATCTCGGGACAGGAGCTGCGTGCCCTGGAACCGGAGGGAGAGGCGGATGACTTCGACTCTGTGGGTGACGATCGCGATCGGTGCCGTTTTGACCGGATTGGCGTTCGGACTGCGCCCGTATCTGCGTTGGCTGCAGGCTCGCGAGGCGCGGCAGGCGATGCGGGAGTTTCGCATGCGTCGCGAAGCGCTGGAGGCCAAGTTCTTCGATCTGGCAGCCGCCCGAGGCAAGCCCCGCGACCTGAGATGGAAGCACTGCGACTGGCAGGACACGGTGACCTTCGGGCGGGACCTGCAGACGCAATTGCTCACGGCGTTCGCGTCGGTCGAGATCCACTTTGAGGCGGTCGAGGGGGGCGACATGGAAGACGTGGAGGCCGTCGGGACAATCCGCGATGCGACGGCCGTGTTCCACTACCAGAAAGGACGCTGGGGCACGGGCGGGAAAGCCCTGTTCAACATGAACCCGCAGGACGCGCTGGTCCGACTCGCCGGGCAGTTCGAGGCGATCGACAGAATTGCCTGAGCGCTGTAACCGGGGATTTGGTGCAGCCGGACGACGGGTGGCGGGGGCACATCAAAAGGGTCTGATGTTCCCGTTGCGTCGATCACGGGGGCCGTGTCTCCGTTCGATGAATCGTTCTCGGCCCCCGATCGGAGGGGAGTTCGCCCTTCCCCACTCCAACTCGCCCCGCCACGCATCGCCCCCTCAACCGAGACTCTCCCTCGGCGTGCAACAATCCTCTCCGGCCCCCCAGGGCCATTCAACGTTTCACTTGGGAGAAGACCGGCCGGGACAAGCTCAATGGGAACCCGAAGCGTCAGCGCGGAAGCGAACGTGAGTGAGCGATTCGTCCCTCGCTGACGCTTCGGGTGACGAGGTTCCCCAGCTTCCATCTTTGAACGGCCCTCTCCTGCCCCCCTGTCAAGAAACTGGCCGCGTCAGGATGGAATCCACTGGGGCTTGTCGGTATCGTATCCCCTCGTGTGGTACGGCCTTTGCCATTGAGGTTGATTCGTCGAAATCGTGCGGGACTTGCCGAGTTTCTGGAGACCGGCTGCAAGGTTGTTGCGCATCCAGCAGGCAATCCTGCTATCGAGGCGGGCACGGTGCTTGTCTCGGCACGTTTGAGGAAGGCATGGGGTGATGGAACACCAGCAGTTTTCAGCGGTCGGACCAGTGAGGGTCCGGAGCACAGCCGCTCCGCGAGCCATGCAGCCGCCTCGCCGACGGTATTCCGTTTGCTAACAGGGTTCCATTCGCTAACAGGGTTTTCCGAGGAGATGAGGATCGATGTCCGACGTCAGTTCCCCCAGTGACTTCTTCAAGTTCGCCAAAGACCGTGGTGCCGAACAGGTCGACATGAAGTTCTGCGATATGTTCGGTGCGTGGCAGCACTGCTCTTATCCGATCGAAACGCTGGACGAGGGTGTTTTCGAAGATGGATTCGGTTTCGATGGCTCATCGATCCGCGGATGGCAGGCGATCAACGAGTCCGACATGCTCGCCGTGCCTGACCCATGCACGACGCGGCTCGACCCGTTCTTCGCCGAACCGACCGTCAGCGTCATCGCCGACATCGTCGATCCGATCACCAGGCAGGCCTACAACAAGGACCCGCGCGGCGTCGTCAAAAAAGGTCTCGCCTACCTCGAGCAAACCGGTCTGGCCGACACTTGCTACATCGGACCGGAGCCGGAGTTCTTCGTTTTCGACGACATCCGCTACGAAACGAGCCAGCGGAACAGCATGTACGAGATCGACTCCTCCGAGGCGGCGTGGAACACGGGCCGCAGCGAGGCGGGCGGCAACCTCGGCCATAAGGTCGGCTACAAGGGGGGCTATTTCCCCGTCAGCCCGTCCGACACCATGCACGATCTCCGCACCGAGATGGTCAACGAGATGCGGAGGCTGGGCATCGTCGTCGAGGCCCACCATCACGAAGTGGGAACCGCCGGGCAGTGCGAAATCGACATGAAGTTTGCACCGATCCTGCTCATGGCTGACCAGTTCCTGTGGTACAAGTACGTCGTCAAAAACGTCGCCAAACAGCACGGAAAGACGGCGACCTTCATGCCCAAGCCGGTCTTCGACGACAACGGTTCGGGCATGCACACGCACATCTCGCTGTGGAAGAACGGCGAACCGCTGATGGCGGGGGATGGCTACGCGGGAATGTCCGAACTCGGCCTGCACGCGATCGGCGGCATCCTCAAGCACGGCCGTGCTCTCATCGCCCTGTCGAATCCGACCGCCAACAGCTTCCATCGGCTCGTGCCGGGCTTTGAAGCTCCCGTGACACTGGCGATGAGTCAACGGAATCGTTCGGCGAGCTGCCGCATCCCGATGTACTCTCCGTCTCCCAAAGCCAAGCGAGTTGAGTTCCGCTGTCCGGACCCGTCGGCGTGTGGATACCTGTCCTTTACCGCCCTGATGATGGCGATGATCGACGGCATCCAGAACAAGATCGATCCGGGCGATCCGCTCGACCGGGACATCTACGACATGACACCGGAAGAACTCTCCCAAACGAACGTCGCACCGAAATCCCTCGGGGAAGCGCTTGACGAACTCGAAGCGGACACGGGCTTCCTCACCGCGGGCGACGTCTTCAGCGAGGACCTGCTGAAATCGTTCGTTGCCTACAAGCGCGAGGAGGAGATCGATCAGCTCCGCCTGCGTCCGCATCCCTACGAGTTCGACCTGTACTACGACTGCTAATTCGTATCGGCGGCAACCGCCGGTTTACAGATTCGACCGTTTTGCCGCACCGTTGAGTTTAGCCGCACATTTGAAATGTGCGGCTAAACTTTTGCGCGATCGACTCAAGCGATCCGTCGACGACGCGAATGGCAACGGAAATGACGGGCTAATTGAGGTTTTCAACCTTGAATCCATATTCCTTGACGTCCTTGCGGGACTTGGCTTCCCAGGCGCGGGAGACCTCCGGGTTGGGCGTGCTGTCGCCGGCGATGTCCCCGCGGATCCATTTGACCGCTTGTGTGATGGACGCCATGAACGCGGGATTCCTCCAGGTCTCCGGGCGATGGCCCAGGTTGTTGAAGTAAATCTTGCCGTCCCCCCAGGAGCGGACCCATGCCACCGGGACATGTGTGCCGTACTTCGCGTTGACGGTGCTGTCGGTGGGACTGCCGGCATAATCAAGGCTCATCAGCACGCGGACGTTGTCCGGGTTCCAGTGGTTGTACATGTAAATCTCGTCCTGAATCTCGAACCGCTTGCCGAACGGTTGGGCGACTGCGTGCGACGGGTCGTGCACGGCGAGCGTCACTCTTCGGCTTGACCCCCACGGATGCCCGATGAACGTGCCGCCGCAGATGTCCCAGTACCAGGAATGCTCCGGGTTCTCCGTGCGATAGGTGTCCGCCGCCGAATGGAACCCGATCCAACCGTGTCCTTTCGTCTTGAGCCACTCATTCACGAAGTAGTCGCGGTCGGCAGCGGCGATGGGGAGTTCGCCGGTCGTGTAGAACGCCACGATGTCGTAGTTCTGGAGGTTCTCTTTGGTGAAGTCGGCCGCCGCGTCCTGTGTGCAGTCGCAGTCGAACAGTCCGGACTGCTGCCCAAGCTGGATCATGGCGACTTCAGCGGGGGCCAATTGGCCTGCGTCCTGAGGATTACGTTTGACCGAACCATGAACATACCCCTTGCTCTGCGTGAGAAACAGAATTCTCGTCGCGCCAAGTTTTTCCGCTGCTTTCGCCGAGGGAACGGCCAGTAGCATCGCCGTGAAAATGAGCGTGAGACCGAACGACAGCCGAGTCATGAGTGGCTCCTCGATTGAGAGTGCGTGAACCGGGAAACAAGTCCGGAGGAAAGCGGGCAGCGTGCATCACTTGGTGCGACCATCTATGATATGGGTTCGCTCGACGACGAACAATCCGCTGCGGATCCACGCTTTAGCGTCCCTGCCCCCATGACATGATGCGCGACCGACCTCCGACAGTTCGCAAGGCGGCTCTCCTCGGCGCGGGGCGGTATCTGCAGCTGGTCGATGAAGATGGCTGGGAGTTCGCCGAGCGAACGCGGGGGACCGGTGTTGTCGCAGTCGTGGCGGTGACGGATGACGAGCGCCTCGTGCTGACCGAACAGTTCCGACCGGTCGTCAACGCAGGCGTCATCGACTTGCCGGCCGGCATGGCGGGTGACGCGGACGAATTTGTGGGTGAAAGTTTTCAGACAGCCGCAGCCCGCGAGTTGGAGGAGGAGACCGGATTCGAGGCCGCATCGTGGACGCGGCTCGCCACCGTCCCCACATCGCCGGGACTCACGTCCGAGACAGTCACTCTGTTTCTGGCAGAGCATCTCAGCCGGACGGGAAGCGGGGGCGGGGACGCGGGCGAATCAATCACGGTCCACGCGGCGCCGTTGGCCGATTTGTCGGAATGGCTGGCTCAACGAACCGATGCCGGGCAGCTCATCGACCCCAAGGTGTACGCCGGGCTCTGGCTGAGAGAAGCGCACACGGAGCGGATGCGACGCTGACGACTCACTTTTTTCCATCGCACAAGTTTCGCCAGGAGCAGCACATTGGGATCGAGATTCTCAACAGGCATCATCGGATTCGCCGCCGTGCTGTGTTGGTGGAGCACAGCCGCGGGAGCCGAATGGGGCAACGTAACCGGCAAGGTGGTGCTGCGCGGCCCGGTTCCCGAAGTCGCGCTCCTGGTCACCAAGGGGGACGCTGCCGTGAAGGACACCGTCTGTCGGGGACACGACGTTCCGGACGATTCGCTGCTCATCGACGCAGATTCCCGGGGGATCGCCAATGTGTTCGTGTTTCTCAAGCGGGCACCACGCAGCGTGCATCCGGAGTTGCAAGCCAGCGCCGAGCGAGAGATCGTCTTCGACCAGAAGGGCTGCCAGTTCCAGCCGCACGTGATGGTGGTGCGGACGGACCAAACCGTGCTCGTGAAATCGGACGATCCGACGAATCACAACACCCACACGAATCCCTTTTTTAATACGCCGGAGAATTTCCTGGTGTCGGCGAACAGCCGCGAGGGCGTTCCGCTCACCTTTCGCCAACGGGAGCCGGTCCCGGTGAAGGTGACGTGTGACATCCATCCCTGGATGACCGCCTACTGGCTCGTGGTCGACCATCCCTACGGGGCTGTGACCAACGGGAAGGGCGAATTCGCGATCAGGAGCCTTCCGGCCGGCACGCACAAGTTCCGGGTCTGGCACGAGCGGATCGGTTGGATCGACCGCTCCCTCACAGTTGAAGTCTCCGCCGGCGAAACCGTAACGGTGCCGCCGATTGAGGTCCCTGCCGAGCGATTTACGGAAGGTGATGAATAGAGCGACATCCGCGTTCCTCAGAGGCCTGAGAGTAAGCGATTCCTCGTTCCCAAACCCCAGTATTCCTCGTTTCCTCGTTCCCAAACTCCAGTTTGGGAACGCCCTTTCGAGAAACTCCGTTTCTCGTCGTCCGCTCAGCAAAGATGGCCCCGTGTGAGGGAACGCGAAGCAGAGCTTCGAGGAGGTGTGTTCCCAAACTGGAGTTTGGGAACAAGGGCAACACGGGCCGCCAGAGCCGATACAAACGACAGGCCGACCAACATCCACAAAGCCATGCGAAACAATCTTGGATTCCTGCTGCAGTTCGCTGCCCTGACAATGCTTCCGCTGTTGATTATCTGGCAGCTCGAGTTCAAATTCGAGTTGCTGTGGATGCCGTCGTTGACAATGGCGGGCGTCGTCCTGTTTTGGATCGGCCATCGTTTGCGGGAACCGGACTGATGAATGGACGCGGCTGCTGCCGGCGAGGCGGGGCGTCGTCCTGGACCGGACTGTTCGTCGGCCTTGCGCTGCTGAGTGTGGCGGTTCCGGACCGAGCGTCGTGCCAGGATCAGCCGGCACGGCAGCGCGCGTCCTTCACGCTGGACGTTCCGCTGCTCGTCGCGAAGCAGTTTGAGAACGTGCAAGGGCTGATCGAACAGGAGGATTGGACCGCGGCAATGACGGCGCTCGACGACGTGACGGACGAATTCCCGGAGGCGCTCGTCGCGACCGGACAGGGTCAGTTTATGAATGCGACCGACTGGGCCCGCGTCCTTACCGCGCGGTTACCGCCTGCGGGACTGGCGGCCTATCGCCAACAGATCGATGGATGGGCTGCGCAGCAGTATCAGGACGCAGTCAGCAATCACAGCGAAGCGGGACTGCAGCTGCTGTTGCAGGATGCGTTCGCGAGCCGTTCGGGCGACGACGCCCTATGGACGCTCGGCGAATGGCTCTGGGAGCGGGGAGAAACCGAAGGGGCCCGGCAACTCTGGGAGCAACTGATCCCATTCGACGCCGGACCGCAGGAGGACCTTGCGTCGGTGCTGCGGTACCCGGACTCTGAATTCGACCACGCAGCCGTCCGCGCGCGGCTCGTCTTATGCAGCATCGTCGAGCGATATCTGTCGCGCGCCCGGAGCGAGCTCGACGCCTTCAATCAACTGCACCCTGATGACTCCGGCATGCTGGCGGGACGGTCCGGCGAGTTCAGCGAGATTCTCGGTGCATTGATCGAGGAGGCGGACGCATGGCCGCAAGCGACCGCGATCGGCGATTGGCCGACGTTCGCCCGCGACGGCAGCCGCAACGCCTCGACGGATGCGCAGATCGTGCTCGATGGGCCTCAATGGATGATTCCGCTCGTAGCGCTGGCCGTGCCGAATTGGCAGCGAGCCCGGCCGGCGCTTCCGGCAGCCGCACCGTTGGGACGGTTCCCGGTCGCTGTCGACGGGACAATGTTCTTCCACGACGGCGCGAGTATTCGGGCTGTGCGGCTCGCGGATGGGCACCCTCGCTGGCCCCGCGGCGATGAAACGGGCATCGGCGACATTTATCCGCCCTTCAACGTGCTGCCCGTCCGCCCCGTCCTGCGACCGACCGTTGGCGTGCCGCGGTTTACCACAACCGTGCATCGGGGGCGGCTGTATGCCCTCACCGGTCCATCCGTCCTGACGCTGCCCGAAGCGGGGCTCCGCGCGTCTCCAACGCGGCTGGTCTGTCTCGACGTGGGGACCGGCGAGGGGTTGCTCAAATGGTTCCAAACGGCTGACGACCTGTTTCCCGCCGGGTGGATGATGACCGGCACACCGGTCGCGGCCGGGGACCGGCTCTATCTTCCGCTGCTGCGAACGGACCCTCAGTTGGAGTCGGCCGTCGCCTGTTTGTCGGCGAGTGATGGCTCGGTCATCTGGCGGCGGTCCATTGGCTTGGCTTTGATTGAGCCCCTGGAGGGGTACGTTGAACTCGGACACCAACTGCTCAGCGTGCGTGATGGTCGTGTCTTCTGTTCGACCGGCCTGGGCGCGATCGCAGCGTTGGATGCAGCTACCGGCGTGGTCCGCTGGGCGAAGACCTATCCCTCGAAGACGCTCACGGCACTCCGGAGGAGCGACGAAGCGTCGAACGGGCTGCTGCCTCCAATTTGCGTGGGCGGTCGCCTGTTCGTCAATCCGAACGACGCGGATGAGGTAATGGCCCTCGATGCGGCATCCGGGGCAGTTCGATGGCGGCGTCGGCTGCCCGGCCGAATCGTCCACCTGCTGGGCGTACGCGGGACTGACCTACTCGCAAGCGGCGACCAGTTGTGGGCGCTCGATTCGGACTCCGGCACGGTCCGCTGGCGGTTCGGATTGGATGACCCGGCCGGCTTCGGATACGGTTGCGGCGCGGTTGCTGGCGATCGGGTCTTCTGGACGACCCACGACGATCTTTACGTCATCGACCGGCAGACCGGTCGGGCGGTGCAGCGCTATCCGCTCCGGGAACTGCTTGAGGTCTCCGGCGGGAACATCCTCCTGTCAAAGGACCGGCTGATCATCGCGGGCCCGGATCACCTCACCGCGTTTGGGCTTGTGCCGGCAACAGACCGCCGTGGTGAGTGAGAGTTCGTCCGGCTGGGCCACCCGCCACAGGTTGCGAAACCAAGCTAAAGCTTGAACTCCAACGTGGGACAGCCGCCGAACCGGTTGGGATGAGGAAATCACAAGACATCCGTTCGGTGGGCGTTAACCGTCAAGCCGGATCGGCTTCGCCGAAGTAGACGCGGGCGGCCGTTTTTCGCAGCATCCATTGTTTGTCGGACGGCGTCAGGAAATCGATGCGATCCCGGATGAGGGCCAGTGAGTCGGCATAGGTGTTCCCGCCGATGAGCTGGTAGGGAGAATCGCTGGCCCACATCAGCCGCTGCGGCCCGAAGGCGTCATACAGGCGGCGGATCATCGGGATCAACTCGGTGTGCGGGGGCTGTTTTTTGCCGAGGGCGTAGAACGCGGAGACTTTGATGTGCGTGTGCTTATGCCTTGCCAACCGTGCCAGGTTGGCGACATCCGACTCGCGAATCGTGCCGTCGACACCGACGCGGCCGAAGTGGTCGACGACGACGGCCGTGTCGGGGTACTGGCCGCACATGGCGTCGACTTCGGGCAGGTACTCCGGGTTGACCAATGGGCAGATGGCCAGTCCCGTCTCGCTCGCATGACGCCACATGGTGCACATGCCCTTGCTATCCGCCCAGCGGTCGGCTCCGCCTTCACCGGGACGAATGCGAAAACCCCGGACGCCCAGTTTGTGCAACCGGTCCATTTCCTGTTCCGGATGCGGGGCGGCTGCGTCGATACAACCCACTCCCGAGAAGATCCCCGGATGCTGGGCGATGGTGTCGGTGACGTAGGAGTTGTCGATCCCATGAAACGGCCGGTGTTGAATCAGCACGACCCGCTTGACACCAAGCGGCTGCACCGTGTCGAGCAGTTCCTGCGTCGTAAAACTGGGCGGATCCAAATCGTCAAGCGTTTGCCCTTTCGCCAGCGGATAGGCAGCGATGTCGCGGGTCCAGATGTGCGAATGGGCGTCAATGATTCCTTCAACGACCGGCGGCTCATCGTCGTCGGCTTCCGCCCGTTTCGTCGAAGGAAAACCGGCAAGCGCGGCAGCAGTGATCGTGGTCGTCGTCATCGTGGAGAGAAATTCACGTCGGGTTTGAGTCATGGTCATGATGCTTTCTTTTTCGTCTGGTACGTTCGCGTTTGGCCGTCCGCGCCAATCTGGACGGTGTAGCTCGCGCCGTCGGCGGCAACTGAGGCTTTGATCCACACGCCCTCGCAGTTGGCCGTCGGCTCGCTGTTGGCGATGAAGGCGGCCGGGGCTTGTGCGTCGTCCGCCAGGTTGACGTTGCGGTGCAGTTGGTACCAATTCTTCAGGGACTTCACGCCGCGCAGAGTGGCGATCGTTTGTTCGTGCCCGCCTTTGGTTGGACCGTTGCACATCACGGCGACGGTCGGATCGATTGCGTGCACGAGCGACGGGTTGTTGCTCGACGGTAGGCCGTGATGCGTGACCATAAACAGATCGACGGTGCCCAGAGGATTGTTCGGCGTGACCAAATCGGCTTCGATGTTCCAGGTGAGGTCGCCGCAACAAAGGTATTTGAAATCGCCGAACGTCACCAGCAAGCTCACGCTGGCGGCATTGTCAGACCTGTCCTCCGGCTGCGGCTCGTGCTTGTCCGCATGCGGGTTCGGCGGACCCGTGTTGGGGATGACCTCGCGGCTGGCGGTCACGACCCGAATGCTGAGCGGCGTGCCCTTCGCGTCGAGGGCGAACGTGTCACCCGCGCGGAGCGTCTGGGACCCGTTCTGGCTCGCCGCCCGGTAGTCGGCAATCCGCGTCTCAAAGTCCTTGTCCTCCTCGAGCGCGTCCGGAATGCCACGGTCCCAGAACGTGCCGATGGGAATCTCTGCCGCCAGAGCTGCATGATTGCCATAGTGGTCCACATGCCAATGCGACACGATTGCGTGGCCGATTCCTTCCAATTGGGCGACGTTCCTGACGACGTCCAGGATCCGGTCGCGATCGCGTCCGTTGTTGTCCGGGTAACCGGAGTCGATGAGGATCGACTCCCCCGCCGGCGTGACAATGAGCGTCGCCGCGCCGCCTTCAACATCGATGAAGTAGAAATCGAGCCGCCCGTCCTGCTCCCCGGCGCGGGCAGTCCGGGTGGCACAAACGACCGAAAGGCCGGCAATGGCCAACGAGCACGCGGCCAGTCGAAGGTGATTTCTCATGCGAGCCCCTGGGATGATCAAATGACGTGCCGGCGAGAAAGCGGCGACAGCCCCCAAACTCGCATCGCTCCATTGTGCCCCGCATTCGGTTCCGAGACAACCGATCGGCACGGTTCCGGGAGGGCCGTTCAAAGATGGAAGCTGGGGAACCTCGTCACCCGAAGCGTTAGCGAGAGACGAATCGCTCACTCACGTTCGCTTCCTCGCTTACGCTTCGGGTTACCATTGAGCTTGTCCCGGTCGGTTATCTCCCAAGTGAAACTCTGAATGGCCCTGACGGTTCCGGGAGGAAAGGAATCTCGGCATTGCAGCATTGTTTGCGGGCTCTCATAATTCGACGAGAGGTTGGTCTCGACGGGGGATTCATTTCGCGACCGGGAATCGTCAATCCATGCTCAGGCTTCAGCCGTTTCCAGACTGCCTGTCACGACAATTCGTCGTCGTGGGGGTGCTGCTTGCGCACGGTTGGGGATGCAGCAAGGCCGCACCGACATCCGGGGACGCTCTGCCGGCGTCGCAGGTGAATGACCGTTCGCCTCAGCAAGACAGCGACGCTCCGGACGCAGTCCCGGCGGATGGGAACGGGTCGCCCGACGAGCCGAGCCACCGTACGAAGTGGGTCGGTGAGATTCCGTACGACGTGTTCTTCGATCAGCCGCTCTCCGTTGCTGCGGGTGACGACGGGGCGGCGACAACAACGGCTGTCACCTCCGAGTCGCCGCACGAGAACGAGCCGGAAACTCTCGCCGGGAGCCGGGGCGATGGCGTCCGTGAAGCAGATGCCGACGGGGATGCCGACGGGGATCCGGCGATCGGCTCGCCATCGTCATCGACCGATTGGCGCAGGCTTGCCGACATCGAGGTCTTGAACGACGAAGTCAAGCAGATTCGCAACCGCCTCACTGCCGACCTGCGAACCGTCGGCACGTACAATCGCAATCTGGACTCCGTCGCCAACGACGCCGTCGTGCTCGCAGCGGTTGCTGCGGTGGTCGCCGCACATCCTGATTCGCTCAGTTGGCAGAAGAAGGCGAAAATCGTCCGCGACCTTTCCACCCGGTTGGCCGCTCAGGCAGGAGAGCCGGGGCGTGAGGCGTTTTTGGCGGCACAGGTTCCGTTCGAGCAATTGATCGAGATTCTTGACGGCGGCCCACCGCCCGACGACGCCATTGCTGCTGACATTCCGTTCTGCGAGATCGCCGACCGCAGCGAGTTGATGAAGCGGATCAAGCGATCGTTCGACTGGCTCAAGTCCGAGATCAATTCGGAGTCGCGCTTCCGCCGGTCGCCCGACGCCCTTGCGCGTGAGGCGAGTCTTTTGGCCGTCCTGGGAGCGATCGTCTCGTCGGAATGTTACGATCTGTCAGGCGAGCCACAGTATCAGCAGTTCGTCCATGAGTTCATCGAAGGCAACGTCGGCATGGCGACCGCCGATAGCTATCAAACTTTCACCACCGCCCGTGACCGCGTGCAGAACTCCTGTGCGACGTGTCACGGCGAATACGCATTGGGCGACGAGGGATTATGACCGTCGAACACGAACGCCAACGTCAACACCGACAGCCGTTGCTTCCGGTCGTGCGCGCACTTCTGGCGGCGTCCCTTGCGGTCGTGATAGTCATCCCCGCTGTCAGCGCGGAGGAGATTCAACTCAAGACCGGACAACGCCTCGTGGGGGATATCCTCAAAGAGACAACCGAAGAGTTGTATCTCGACGTAGGGGTCGACGTGATTCGGATCCCACTCGGTCGCATTGCCACCCGTGTGGCGGCGAGTGAGGACGACGACGCCATCGAGAACGCCGATGGGGCTGTGCGGAATCAGGGCGTGTATGCGACCGCCCAACTGCCTGAGCGCAGTATCCGCGAGTTGTCCGAAACCTATGGCGAGGGAGTCGTCCTCGTGCAAACGCCGAGCGGACTGGGCAGCGGGTTCATTCTCAACACGCGCGGCTATTGTGTGACGAACTACCACGTTGTCGAGCAGGAGACGCGCATCGCCGTGACGATTTTTCACAAGACGCCGCAAGGCGATTTCACCCGCCGCCGCATTGAGAACGTGAAAATCCTCGCACTCAACCCGTTCTTCGACTTGGCACTGCTGCGAATCCCCGAGCAGGCGGACCTCAAGTTTCAGACAGTCTTTCTGGCGGAAGCCGGCGAGCAGTTCGAGGGAGAAGAGGTGTTCGCCATCGGCAATCCGCTGGGGCTGGAACGCTCCGTCTCGCAGGGAATCGTCAGCACCAGGAACCGTTCGTTTGAAGGGATCGTGTATATTCAAACTACCGCCCAAATCAATCCGGGCAACAGCGGCGGTCCGTTGTTCAATCGGCGCGGCGAGGTTGTGGGCGTCACCAACATGAAGATTTCCGGCGGCGAAGGGCTCGGTTTCGCCATCCCCGTGGGGTATCTCAAGCACTTCCTCCGCAATCGGGACGCGTTCGCCTTCGACCAGAACAACCCCAACACCGGGTATCGCTATCTCGAGCCGCCCGCCCGCCGCAACGCCGAGAACCCGCCGGCCCCGTAATCAGAGTTCCGGCCCCTGAACTGCCAAAGACACCCGGTGCCCAAACGCTCAGTGATTCGCTATGCTGCGGTGAGTGCCTTGTCCGGCTTTGATTCAGGAGCCGGAGTTCAAGCTTTCGCTTGCTCTTGCAGCCTAAAGGCTGAACTCCAACGCTCGGTCGCAGGTGACTGATCGCTCCACGGAGGATACCCAGGGATGGTTGAAAAGTCACTCGTCGCGGATGCGGTGCTGGCGGATCTTAATGGTCCGCAGCGGGAGGCGGTGACGCAGGGCCGCGGGCCGCTGCTGATTGTGGCCGGAGCGGGCACCGGGAAGACGACCACGCTCGCGCACCGCGTCGCCCATCTCATCGCCACCGGCACCGATCCGGCGCGGATTCTGCTGCTCACCTTTACCCGCCGGGCGGCTGCCGAGATGCTGCGGCGGGTGGACGGCATCATGCGGGACGGCGTTATGCGGGACGGGGAGGACGCCACCGATGCGGGGAGTCTCGACGATGAGGCCCCGGCGCGCAGCCGGCGTGGTGCTGTGACTGCGAGCCGCAAGGTGTGGGGCGGGACGTTCCACGCGGTAGCGACCCGGCTGCTGCGGCGGTACGGCAAGTCGATCGGCCTCTCGACAGACTTTACGATCGTCGATCGGGCCGATTCGGAAGACCTGATGCACGTCATCCGGGCAGATCTCGGTTTCGGAGAAGACCGAAAACAGCGTGGCAAACGAGCGCGGCGGGCAGAGGAGGAAACTCGTTTCCCCCTGAAAGGAACCTGCCTGAGCATCTACAGCCGCGCGGTTAACACGCAGCAGCCGCTCACGATGGTGTTGCAGGACCACTTTCCTTGGTGCGAAGAGCACGAAGAGCGGCTCAAGCAACTGTTCTCGGCGTATGTCGACCGCAAGGAAGAGGCGTCGTTGTTCGATTACGACGATCTGTTGTTGTTTTGGCGGGCGCTGCTGCGGGACGATGAGGGCGGAGCGACGATCCGCGACGCGTTCGACTGCGTGCTCGTGGACGAGTACCAGGACACCAACACGGTGCAGGCGGACATCCTCCGGGGGATGTCGCCAGACGGGGAAGGGCTGACGGTTGTCGGGGATGATGCGCAGTCAATCTACTCATTTCGCGCGGCTGACATCCGCAACATCCTCGAATTCCCCGAGCAGTATCCGGGCACGACGATCGTCAAGCTGGAACAGAACTACCGAAGCAGCCAACCGATTCTCGACGCGACCAACGCTGTGATTTCAGCGGCCGAGCAGCGGCATCGCAAGGAATTGTGGTCCGACCGCAAACAGGGCGAGCCGCCGCAACTGGTCCTGTGCACCGACGAAGACGAGCAGACGGAGTTTTTGATCGACCGCATCCTCACCCATCGCGAGAGCGGAATGAAGCTCCAGCAGCAGGCGGTGCTGTTTCGTGCTTCGCATCACAGCATGAGCCTCGAAGTCGAACTGGGACGGCGGAACATTCCGTTCCACAAGTACGGCGGTCTCAAGTTCGTCGAGACAGCCCATGTGAAGGACACGCTGGCGTTTTTGCGCCTGGCGGAGAATCCCCGCGATGTGATCTCCGGCATGCGGGCGCTCATGCTGCTGCCCGGCATCGGACGGGTGAGGGCCCGCCAACTCCTCACGTTGCTCGGCGAGCAGCAGGGAGACTTCTCTTTTTGGCGGGACGTTTCGCCCCCCAAGGTGGCAGCCGATGACTGGCCGCTGTTCGTCGCCTTGATGCGAGGGCTCAGCGACCCGCGAGCGAAGAAAGGGGCGGTCGGCGACCAGTTGCACCGCGTGCGGAGGTTCTATTCGCCGCTGCTCAAGGCCAAATACGACAACAGCCGCGAACGGCTCCGGGACATCGAGCAACTGGAGGTGATCGCCGGTCGGTTCAAGGACCGCATGCAATTCATCGCAGAGATGACGCTCGATCCGCCCTCGTCAACGCAAGAACTCGCCGGCGATCCGTTGCTCGACGAGGATTACCTGATCCTGAGCACGATTCATTCGGCGAAGGGGCTCGAATGGAATGCGGTCTACGTGATCCATGCGACCGACGGGAACATCCCCTCGGACCTCGCCACGGGCGACACGCAACAGATCGAAGAAGAGCGGCGACTGCTGTACGTCGGACTCACACGGGCCAAAGATTGGCTGTACGTGACGGCTCCGCATCGGTACTACTTCCACGGGTGGGGCAAGAGCGACCGGCACAGCTACGCGCAGCCGTCGCGGTTCTTGACTGAGCCTGCACGCTGCCGGTTCCACGAGCAGACAGCGTTCCCCCAACAGGCCGACGACGCCCCCCCCACTGCGGAGACGGCACGCCGCGTTCGCGAAGACATCAAGAACATGTGGAGTTGACGGGAGGATTCGGCTGTCGTTGCGGCGGCGCTCTCACCGCGATCGGCGCGCTCTCCCCATTTTCACCGGGCCACATCCCCTCGGTAGCCGTCGAGTTTGCTCGTCGTGCGACGGTACCCGCGTGTTTGAATCGCTCAAAACGCGCGGAGCAAGCTCCGCAGCGAACTCAGCGCAATCGTCCGACCGACATGGTCCGATTAAATGTCAGGGTGGCTTCTATGAGAGTCCGTTGCGGGTCAAGTGTGATTCATGGTGGTTTGGGGGGAGTGTGATTGGAACTGGGATGCCCATTCTTCGACGCGAGCGTTCGGCGCAAGGCCGTCGCCCAGGGGGGTGTTTCGAAAGAGACCGGCTGCCCCCTCTGGGGACGAGCGAACATCTCACCAAGTGAAATGCGGGCCCAAGCCACCCTCGGGCGCGCCGGTCTCACGGGCCACAGTTCCGTTCACAGTCTCCGTTGATGTCTGGTGGGTTGATGGGTTGAGTTCAGCACGTTCGTCGTCAGAGGCGTGCCG
>JAJDEI010000021.1 GCA_029259845.1 Planctomycetaceae bacterium
CAGCAGCGCCGCCATGATTCAGATCAGCCACCTGCATCTGATGCTCCGCCGACTGGCCCCCGGAAAGACGCCGACATTCAACTACGCCCAAGCCGCATGAAGCCCCGAAAACACCGAACCAAGTTTCCGGATAGACTCTAATCCCATGAGGCGAGCCAGACACGGCCCCTTTCAACATCCAGAACCAACACCTCGCCGTGTTGGAATGGGTCATGGAATCGTTGATTGGCTCGGTCGCGGGCGGCGTACTTGACCGACGGCGAATCGAAGGGAGGCCCGCCTGCGAGGGATGTTTTCACGACGATTTCTTTCGGAAGCGGTCCGTCGTGCCACTCGGAGTTCCACGGCGCGCGTCCTGCCAGCCATCCTTCGACAACGATTGGGGCTGCCTCGAAGGTGATGTGAAAATGCCCCTCGAACATGCCTGGCCCCATGGCGAACGCCGGTCCGCTGTTGGGGTCCATGTGAGTGTCGTCAGCCGAAAGGAGCTTTGCGTCTTTCGGCCACGTGAGACCCGTCTTGAGCTCAAAGTCAGCCGCTGGATCGGCAATTCCGTGCGATCGGATGGGCGTGTCGAACCACCCAAACGCCAGCCCGGCGTACAGCAACGGAAAAGCAACGACGGGCAACAATCCAAGCCCCCATACAGTTGCCCAGCAAACAACGAGCAACACCGACCGAAAGCGGTGTGACGTTGCTTCGGCGGGGGAGGGCAATCGCTTGGAAGCATGTCCGTCATTCACGGTTGCTCTCCATTGCCGGTTCCGGCAGCGGCTGCGGGACCGATGGACTCGATCAGCCGCGTGACCATTTCTTCGTCCCAGATGTCTTCGTCGACCCACAGCGAGACGAGGACCGGGACGCCGTTGACGACGACCACTCCGTCAGCCAGACGTCGACCTTCGCCGGTGGACCGGTCTTCGGCGGTGAGGAATTCGAACGAAACCTGCTCACCAGCGACGTCAAACACCCTGGTTTCGGTCTGCAGCACCTTGAGATCGAACCCGGACCCGGCCCCGTGCTGATGCAGCGAGTCGATGATGTGCCGGCGAAATGCGGGCCGCTCCATAAACTGGCTGTCGACC
Organism: Planctomycetaceae bacterium; assembly: GCA_029259845.1. GTDB lineage: Bacteria > Planctomycetota > Planctomycetia > Planctomycetales > Planctomycetaceae > JAHBXU01. Next base: position 1,086 of record JAJDEI010000021.1, read on the forward strand.
TCCAACAACGTCAAGGCGCCGTCGTCGATGGTGTGAGAAAAGTAGGCTCCCCGCATCGTCAGCAAAAACGATACGTGCCATTCGATTGTCCCTTGCGGGGTGAAGGTTTCCGGGATTTCGATCGACAGCAACTGCCGGGTGAGTTCCTCCGCAGCCGTCGGATCTTCCTGAAAGGTCGGCCATTGCCGAAACAGGAATCCGCCGCACAGACAACAGGAACCGATGATTGAGGCGAACAGGATCAGCAGCACCGCGGTCCATAGTCTCGACCCTTGCCGCGCTGGGGCCGGGGTATCGTTGGCACCAGAGGAGGTCCGCTGCGAATCGGAGCCGCGGTCGGCGTCGTGAGAACTCGCCATGGGTTTGCTGCTCTGGGCAGGCGACAGAGGCACGGAGAGGTTGACGGTTCAGCAAGCAGGCGACGGTCCCAAGTGACCGGATGGCCCCCAACCGGGAAAACTGCAGGATGCGGGTCGCGGACCATCGCAACTGCGAAACGTCCTCTGAGAAATCAGGATGGCGCTCCGGTGCGAATGTAGCGGACCGGGACTATCGCGCCGAGGCAGTCTTGCGGCTGGCGTCTCGCTGGAGTTTCCGCAGGCGGCGGCGCTCTTTCTTGCTCAGCCCGCTGAGCGGGGTTTCGTCGAGCGGGTCGCCGTTCTCGATTCTTGTCGCGAGTTCGGTCGCCGACGTGCGGGCGGATCCCTTCGGCCCGGCGAGTGTCTCGGCTGCGTCAATGCGGTGTTTCGGGGTTGATGACGCAGGTGCCGGTCCTCGCCGTGCTGCGGAACTGCTCTCCTGCGTATTCGATGCCTTGGCCGACGACGCACTGTTCGAAGGCGAGTTGCCGGCCGGCGTCTGTTTCGTGGTCGGGCGTTCTGGCGGCTGCGCGACCGGCTTGCGCTGCCGTCTGGGACTTGCGGATACCTTGCGTGGCGTCAGCTTGGTGGATGTTTCTTTGGCCACAGCGACTTTAGCCGGTGATGCGTCTCCCGTTCTCCGACGCGGCAACCTCAGACGAGGCATGCGTAACCGAATCTTGCTGAGACGGAGCCGGGACATCAGCCCGGCGCGAACCTGTTTCAAGACGGATGTTTTCCGGGAGACTGCGGGCGGTTCGTTGGAAAAATGAATGACGTACCGCGCATGGAACAGCAGAGCGGTCGCCAATCCCAAGTGGGCGAGCGTCGCCGAGCCGACCTGAAGCAGGCCGCTCACCCGTTCGGGCAGCAGGGAACCGGCGACCAGAGACATACCGGCGACCACGCCCGACAGGCCGGCGACCCATAACAGGAACTGGCTGCAGGGAGAATTCCGCATCTCCATGCCGAGCAACTTGAACATCGCCAGACTGATCGTCGCCACCGGAATCAGCCAGCACAGCAAAGCGTACTGCGGCACGTTGACCGGCCACATCCGCTGCATGTAATCGCCAAAGGGGAGATGGGCCTTTGTCGCCACGACCGCCAGAAAGAATTGGAGCGTGACCCCCGCCCACAACCACAAACGATACCGCCCGTGAAAGTCGTTGCGGCTCTTGCGGCGGTACCAGTAGATCAACAGGGCGAGTTGCCCCGCCCACAGCAGCATGATGGTGCTGAAAAAGTTCGCCAGACGCCCCGAACGAATCCCCAGAATGGACTTCAGGCCGAAGTCGGTCTGTTCCGCGAGGTCGCCTACATACAGCATGCCCGCCCAGCAGCCCACACAGAGTGTGACCACGCACCAATGGATCCAGATCTGCGGCCGAATGACGCTGTGCAAGGGGGAGTGCTCAAAGGCATCGGGGTGCGATGTGCCGGTGGCAGCATCGAGAGGAGCCGCCGGGGCTGCACCGCGAGTGTTCCCGCCTGCGGCAGCGTCACTCTCCTGGGAGAGGCGTCTGCGACGGCGTTCGTGGACAGAGCGGGAACCGGCAAAGCGAATTGACATAAAGTGCACACAACACGAATCGAGGCGTGTTGTGATTGGGATCGGCCTTCGGAAGGCCGACGCAAGCCACATCCGTCCGTTTCCCGACCTGAATTGCGAATTTCGCCAGACTTCACCCGCAGGGGTTTCCGCACCTGAACGCTTTGACATCGGGACGGTGCCATTGTGGCATCCACGCGTGAGGCGGGCGATTCTCAAGAACTGCCATATTGGCGTTCAGTGTGGCCGGTGCGGGTTCGCCGGAGGAACATTTCGGTCAAGGGGTTTCGTTTGCAACGTGTTTAATAACAATCGCTTACGGATCACTCCTGACTCCTGTCGCTTGGATTGGCACGCAGAATGCGTTGTCACCAAGCGTGTCTTGGGCACCGTTTCTCGTCACGCGAGAGGAGGAAATCATGTTGACCAGCAATCGAATCCATTCGTATTTCGACCCGTGGAAAGTGTGGCACCAGCTTCACAACGAGCTGAATGACCTCTGGAGTCCCGGCTCGATCGCCCCGGAGATGCCCCTGAATGTGTGGAAGAAAGAGGATGAGGCGATCCTCGATGTTGAGTTGCCGGGCCGCCGGCTGGAGGATATCGACGTGTCAGTCCACCGTGACGTCGTGACCGTCGAAGCCGGAGCGGGCGAACGTGACGTGCCAGAGAACGGGACCGTCGTCCGTGAAGAACGGCATCAGGCCCCCCTGTCGCGTCATGTCCAGCTTCCGTTCGAGATTGATACGGAACGCGTCGAAGCGACCTACGATCGCGGCATGCTGCGGGTCGAGTTGCATCGGCTCGCATCCACACTGTCGTCAAAGGTCAGCGTCAAAGCCGGGTGACCGACGAATCGTTGAATCGAGGATATCAGACGTTCCCGCCAGAAGCACAGGAGAGCATCATGAACACGACACTCACCCAACAGAACACATCCGAAACCTCGGCCGTGGCACCGCGTCAGACGATTCGGCCAAAAGCGGACATTTACGAAACCGAGGACGCTTGGCTGCTCGCGCTCGATTTGCCGGGTGCCGACGAACATGGCACGGACATCTCCGTCGAGAAGCAGGTCCTGGCCATCACGGCTGACGTGGAGGGTACTGTTCCCGAAGGATTCGAGCGCGTGCACACCGAGTTCCTGCCGCGCCGGTATGAGCGGTCGTTTCGGCTGCCGGAAGAAGTTGATACGACGCAGATTGAAGCGATCGTAAAGAACGGGGTGTTGCGACTTTCGCTACCCAAGTCGACTGCAGCGCGGCCGCATCACATTTCCGTGACGGCCGGGTGACGGACCGGCGTCGGCATGATGCCTCAACAATCCAATCCCCTGGCGCCCCACGCATCTTGGCGACTGCCCCTGCGTGGGGCGTCTGTATTTCAAGTGGTTCTTCACAGAAACAGGAGGCCGCAGGGCGGAGCTTCATTTTGGGCAAGAGGCAATGGGACCGGTTCAGGGACCAGGGCCGTTCAAAGATGGAAGCTGGGCAACCTCGTCACCCGAAGCGTCAGCGAGGGACGAATCGCTCACTCACGTTCGCTTCCTCGCTGACGCTTCGGGTGACCATTGAGCTTGTCCCGGTCGGTCCTCTCCCAAGTGAAACTTTGAATGGCCCTGGTTCAGGGACTGGCCGGAAACTCGACCTCTGAATTTCGATGCCCAAAGGGAGGGCGAGGCTCCCGCCGAGCCGCGACGTGACAATTCGGCGGGTATCCCATCCTGTTTGCCAAACATCTGCAATGCAGTGGCGTCGCCCTCCCTTCCGGCGCCGTAATTCAAGGGGCGAATTTCCGGAGAGATTCGCAGTGCCGACGCGTCGCTAACGCTCCGGGCTCTGATTGCTTGGGGTGGCGGTCCAATGACAGGACCGTCATCTGTCACACACCGACCGGGGCGGGAGCGGGCGGGGCGGCAGTGTTCTGCGCGGGCGAAGTCTGTTGCGGCGAATCGGCAACAACGACGCAATTGCGGCCTTGCCGTTTGGCCTCATACATGGCTTTGTCGGCGGTGGAAATCAGACGGTGGCCGAATCCGTCGACCATCGAGACCGGACGGGCGACGGCAGCCCCCAAGCTGATCGTGACCGGGATGACGGTTCCTTCGAAGGTGAAGTCTTGCTCTTCGACCTGCTTGCGGAGCCGTTCTCCCAGCGCGGCCAACTCGTCGGGGCGCGGGTCGGTCACCATGATCACGAATTCTTCGCCGCCGTAACGCGCGAGGAGATCGGATGAGCGGACGACGCTTTGGAGGACTTCGGCCACCTTCCGAAGCACGTCGTCTCCCGCCAGGTGTCCGTGCGTGTCGTTGACGGCTTTGAAATGGTCGACGTCGGCGAAGACGATACCGATCGATTGCGAAGCGGGGATCACCTCGGAGATCTGTTCGGCGAACCGATCGTCGAAGTAGCCGCGGTTGTGCGCGCCGGTCAAAGCGTCCAGGGTGCTACGCTGCATCAGACGTTCGATGCGCGCCATCAGCGATCCGTTCTGCTGGAGCAGTTCCTCGGAAGGTTGTTCGTTGTTGCGTTTGGCGATGGCATTGCTGACAGCCAGGCTGGCGAGGTGCTCCATCGCCATCGACATCAGCCGCGTGGGGGATCCCTGTGTCGCGCCTTTCACCTGGAATAGGTGTGAGACGGCGGCCAGCCGCTCGCGGACGGTGTCGATGAGTTCGTCGACATCCTGTTCCGTCGCCCCGAACCCTTCCTCCATGAGATGCACAATGTGGACGAGCGACTCTCCCTGGCAATTCCGGCAGAAATACGATCCGACGGCCGATGCCGTCGCCACGCCCACAAACAGCAGGCCGTGAGGCATCCCCTCTTCGGGAAGGCCTTCGAGTTGTTCGACGAGCCGAATTTGGTTGGCCGTGGCGTCGATCCATCGCTGCGGAAGGTTCCATTCCTGGAGCATTTCCAACGACAGGCCGATCGTGGTGGTTTCCAGCAGTTGTTCTTCAGCTTCGTGCAGGCTGATGCAGTTGGCCTCCGCGTGGGCCATCACCTTGTCGTACGCCTCGGGATCATGGTTGATCAGTGCCAGACGGCCAATGCTCGACAGCAGCCCGGTGACGAACCATTCCCCGACTTTGTTTTTTGCGTATTTCTTGGCGAGACTTTCGGCGGTAATCGCCTGGACGATGGCCTGCAGCCAATACCGGCGGAACAGTTCGGCCGCCGCTGGTGATTGCATGGATTTGTCGGACAGCGAGAAGCTCAACGCCAAAGGCGCAACAATCGATTTGCCGAGCAGGGAGATCGCTTGCCGCAGGTTGGAGACTTCCCGTCCAATGCCGTACGCGGGCGAATTGGCCGCTTTGATGATTTTGGCGGTAATGGCCGGATCGGTCTGCAACAGATCGACAATGTCGCTCAAGTCCACATCCGGGTCGTCATACAGCTCCAATAGCCGCACCGCGACCGTCGGCAGCGTCGGCATCGTCATTTTCGTCGTGCTATGCATCGCTGGGGCAACAATCTGCTGGGGAAACGAGGGTGACAGATGACGGCAAGGGTGGGCCGTCCGGTCGTCGTATCGAGATGAACCTCGCGGCGAGACCGGTGGCTTCGTGTGGCGACAACTGGGATAACATGGCATCGGGGCGGCGAACGGGTCGGGAAAATCCACGTGGAACAGGTTGATCGGGGGAATTTTCTCACGACCGGTGCTCTCGTCTCGTGATTATCTGTTGTGCGACTCGGACCGGTTGTAGCCCCGCACGTTGTTGTCCGTCGCGTTGCTCGCGCTTCCGGTGTTTGGGGAGATGCCGATGCCGGTCGGCCGTGCTGGGGCGAATGGACAGAGATGGGGCGCCGACGCTGACGAATGCGCCGCGGTTGATGCAGGCCGGGCCGATTCTCGTGGACGCTCTTGCCAGCGAGTCCGGCCTCGTCTCAGAGCCCGAAGCGTTAGCACCGGGTCATCGGTTACTCGGGGCTCAGAGTCGCCCTGACCCGCGCCTGACGGGGCATTCCGTCAGAGGCGCGCCCGTGAGGAAGCGGCCGCGGCCAAAGGGAGAACGCGTCTTGATGGACCGTCTCGGGAAACACACCGCACGTGTATTCGGCCGCTTCTTGACGGGCTTGGCTTTGATTTGGTGAGGCACGTCGTGACACAAATCGCGGTCGATCGGCGATTTCCGGACATTTCTCTTCAAGTCGGTCGTCACGTCTGTTTCGTCTCAGGTGACTTTGACGGTTATACCGATAATACCGATATGAACATCCTCTCGAGCCAAAGTGGCCAGTTGGCCCGTCTGATGGACGCGGCGGAACTTCGGCACAGCGTCATCAGCCACAACTTGGCGAATGTCAACACACCGGGCTACCGGCGGCTGGAGGTCGTCTTTGAGGACGCCCTCGAAGAAGCGGGAGGCGAGCCGGGAAGCGGCGAGCCGACGGCCCGGCCCATTGTCCAGGAAGAGCAGGGATTGCCGGTGCGGGCGGATGGAAACAACGTCGACATCGATCGCGAAGCGGTTCAGCTTGACAAGAATGCCCTGACCTACCAGACGTACTCGCAACTCCTTGCGACTCAACTCCAAATGATGCGGAAGGCCGTCGACGGCTGAACGCCGTCCAGGGCCCGTCGCTCAGGAAATCTCATCCATCGTTCGTTCTTCGCACGCGAGGGGGCCACCATGTCATTTAACAGCATGTTCTCAGCGGCCGAAATCAGCTCTTCCGGAATGTCGGCGGAGCGGATGCGGATGGAGATTGCGGCGAACAACATCGCCAACTCCCGATCCACGCGGGCCGGCGGAAAAGGACCGTTCCGCCGGCAACAGGTGGTCTTTGAGACCGCCATGTCCGGTGCCCTCCAGGGAGGGCAGGAGGCGTCTCCTCAGTTGGGGGGCGTGCGCATCGCCGGCGTGACCACCGACAGTTCCCCGCTTCCCAAGGTGTTCAACCCCGGCCACCCGGACGCAGACAAAGAGGGCATGGTCACCATGCCCAACGTGACGTTGCCGTTTGAAATGGTCGACCTTGTCTCGGCCAGTCGGGCGTACGAGGCGAATCTCAAGGCCCTTTCCACATTTCGAAAAATGGCCGAGCAATCCCTGTCCCTGTTGCAGCAAGTCCGCTAGTGCTTAACCATGCTTCGATTCTGAGGGTTGGAGTTCAAGCTTGAGCTTGTTTTCGCAGCCTCAAGGCTGAACTCCAACCTTCATCCCCAGTTTTGACAGACCGTTCGTGTACGTTTCCCCGGTCAATGCCGCACCGCAAGTCGCCCCGTCCACGGGACAGGCACCGCAGCGCGCTGTCGGAGGCGAACAGGAACCGTTCGGCAATCTGATGTCCCAGTTGCTGAACGAGGTCAATAAGCCGCAGGTTCAGGCCGACCAGAGTGTCAAGCAGTTCCTGAGCGGAGAAACCGACAGCATCAACGACGTCGTGCTCAGCGTTGCCAAGGCAGACCTGACATTTCGTTTGTTCATGGAAATTCGTAACCGGCTGATTAGTTCCTACCAGGAGATTCAGCGGATGCAGGTTTGACGAGCTGATTGGTTGGTCAGTTGATGAGTTGGATAGGGCCGTAGCGGCGAGATGAATCGGAGAAGCACGTGCAGAGTTTGAAGCAAATCATCAGCGCGGCCCAGGATCTCTGGGACCGATGGTCGGCGTCCCAGCGGACGCTCGTCCTGTCGGCGATGGTCCTCAGTTTGCTGACGATCGTCGGCGTCGGCATCTGGTCAACCCGTCCGGAAATGGTCATCCTGGCGAGCCGGTTGCCTCCGAATCAGGCGAACGAGGCCATCGCATTGCTCGAAGCCGCCGGGATTGCATACGAGCTCAGCTACTCCGGGTCGACGATCTCCGTTCCACGCCAGGAGATGAGCAGCGCGCGGCTCGCGGTCCGCGAAACGCTCGGAGACACGCCCGACACCGAGTTGGAGGACAGCATCTGGGCGGACCCCAATTTGCAGCACGTCCGCATCCAGCGCCAGCGTGAGCAGCGGTTGGCCCAATCAATTGCTCGGTTTACAGCCGTGCGGGAAGCGGTCGTTCATATCAGCACGCCGGAGCCGACGCCCTTCGTTCGCGATCAGGCACCGGTCACCGCCAGCGTGATCGTCGACGTTGCTCCCGGCAGGCATTTCTCTGCCGGGGACGCCGAAGCGATCGTCTCACTCGTCTCCCATGGCGTGGAAGGATTGCACCAGCAGGATGTCACCCTGATGGATACCGACGGGCAGCTTCTGTCATCAAGCCTGAACGGGGGCGGCGACGTGAGTGGCCAGTTGGAGTACGCCAGCACACTGGAAAACCATTTGGCCTCCAAGGCCGAAGCGCTGCTCTCGCAAATGTTGGGGCCGGGCCGGGCGATGGTCCGTGTGACCGCCGATATTGATTTCACCCAGTCCGAACGTCAGGAAATCTCCTACGACCCGACCCGGAAGGTCAAGCTTTCTGAAACGATCAAATCCGAGTCACACACCGGGAACAGTTCCGGAGGCGGAGGGGGAGGGGGCGGGGGCGGTCCGGCGGGGGGACCGCCGGGTGCTTCGTCAAACGTCCGGCCCACCCCGCCCGGGGCGGGGGGAACGACCTTCAAGATCGAAGAGAATACCACGGAATTCGCGAACACCGAGACCCGTGACACCGTGACCGAGACTCCCGGCCGGATCAAGCGGCTAACGGTCGCGGCCATCGTTGACCTGACAGCGGCCGAAGGTGAAGAAGCACCGACCGTGGCCGTCGCAGATATCGAATCGCTAATCAAGCAGGCGGTGGGCTTTGATACGCAGCGAAGCGATGAGATCAATGTCATTTCGTCCGCGCTGGCGGGCATGCCGGATATGACTCCCGTGCCAGTCCCCCTCTGGGAGCAATACGGTCCGTTGTTGAAAAACGTGTCGACGGGGCTGGCGGCGGTCCTGATGTTTGTGATGGGTCTGCTGCTGCTGCGGCGTCTCCGTCCGGTCGTGGTGCAGGCGACGGTTGCGGAAACGTCTGAAGAATCAATCCGGCGGCTGGCGGAACTGTCCGTTCGCGCCCAGCAGCATCCGGAGCTTGTTGCGAAGGTCCTGGAAAACTGGCTTGATGAGGAGTCGGCGACCTCCCCCCAATCGGCGAGCCGGCCGTCCGCCGATCGCGCGGCGGCGTAATGGAGGGCCGGACCAATGGACAATCCAACTGACCGGGCAGCGCTCGTCCTGGATCTTCTGGGGGGCGACGTCGCTGAAGACATTCTGTCGCGTTTGAAACCGGAACAGGCGGAACGGCTCCGCCGCCGATTGGCGGGACCGTCTGCGCCGACGGGGAATCGCCGGTCGCGGACCGCGGTTCTGGAGGACTTCAACCGATTCCTGCGCTTCGTCGAACAACAAGCCGGGCCCTCCCTGAGCCTGTATTCCGAAGACGATCCGTCGGCGGACCGGAGAGAGCCAATCATTTCAATCGACCCGAACGCCGACCCGGCCGAGGCGTTAGAGCAAGTGACCGAGTTTCAGGTTGCCGGTGCTCTCGAGCAGGAGCCGCCGCGGGCCGCTGCGCTTCTGCTCAGCGTGTTGCCTCCGCGGCGATCCGCCGACATCCTCGCCCACCTGCCGGCTGAGATCCGAAACAAGATCGTTCCGGAACTGGGCCGCGAACATGCGGCGAGCCCTCCGGTGATCGACCGTCTCATGCGAACTGTTTTGAAACGGGCGTTGACGGTGCCGGCCAAGGGGATCGAACGGGTCGACCGGGTGCAGCGTTTAGCGGACGTTTTGCGGGCCGTTGCCCGCCCGCAGCGACGACAGATGATGCAGACTCTTGAAGAGAACGATCCGGACACGTCCGCCGCCGTTCTGGAAAAACTGTACGTCTTCGACGACCTCCTGACGGCGAACGGCCGGTTGGTGCAGAAACTTCTCACAGAAATCGACGGCACGACATTGGCGACAGCGCTTGCTGGTGGGAGCGAAGAGGTTCGGGAGAAAATCTTCGGCAACATGTCGAAGCGGGCCCAATTGTCGCTCCGCGAGGAACTTGAATTCCAGAACAACATCCCGGCGTCGCAGATTGAAGCCGCTCAGAACGAAATCGCCAAGGCGCTCGCCCGCGCCGATCAGGAGGAGGAATGAGCCGTGTCTTGCGATGCTCCCTTCGCCTTGACCGCAGCCCGCAATCGGTTCGCAGCCGCTGTTCGTCCGGCAACGCTGCGTACCCAGCGAGTCCATTGCCCGCCGGAGGAGCTGCCGGTGTGCCCGGGGAAGCCGAGCCGGACGTTGACGAACAGGCCCGTGCTGCCGCCCGCCATCAGCTTCAAGGGTTGCTCGGGGCGATGGAGCAGAGCGTGCATGAGGCGGAACAGATGCGGCGGCAGTCGCTCGAAGAGTTTCAGCAACTGGCCGTGGAACTGGCCGTCACCATTGCGGGCGAGTTGGTGTTCCGTGCCATTGAGCGGGACCATTTTGATGTGGGAGGACTGGTCTCCGCGGCGGTCGGCCGTCTGGGACTGGATGCGCCCCTCACCATCGCCTTGCACCCCCGGGACATCGAACTGCTGGACGCCGCCGAGCCGGATGAACCTCCGGTCTGGCGAACGGGAACGCTCACACTGCATCCGGACCCGACGCTGCCGCGTGGGCATTGCCGCGCCTCCACCGGGGCAACGGTCCTGTTGTCTGAGTTCGCGCCCCGTCTGGAAGAGATACGTGATTCATTGTTGGAAGGACTCGACGATGCTCAGATTGAACGACGCCAAGCTGCGGGAATCGGCTCGGCGCTCAAACGTTTTCCGGACCGTCGGGAAACTGCATAGCGCGCGGGAGCTGAAGTTGGCCCGCTTGTCGGCCGGCATCGGGCAACTGTGCGAGATTCGTCAGACCGGCGGCGACGTCGTGTTGGGCGAAGTGGTCGGCTTCGAGGGAGAATACGTGCAACTGCTCGGTTATCACAGCGACGCCGGATTGCGGCCGGGGCTCGACGTTGTCGCCCACGCCCGTCCGCTGCGCATTCCGGTCGGCAGCGAATTGCTCGGCCGGGTGCTGAACGGCATCGGGGAGCCGATCGACGGCCGGGGCATGCTTTATGGGCGGGATTACCATCACATGAGTGCACGTTCTCCCGGGCCTTTGGACCGGTCTCCGATTCGCAAGCCGTTCGTCACGGGACAGCGTGTGATCGACGGATTGCTGACAATCGGATGCGGCCAACGTGTGGGCGTGTTCGCCGGCAGCGGCGTGGGCAAGAGCACACTCCTCGGCGAGATCGCCAAGGTGGCCCAGTCGGACATCAACGTGATCGTGCTGGTCGGCGAGCGTGGCCGCGAGGTCCGGCCATTTCTGGAAGAATGCCTGGGAGACCAGGGGCTCGGCCGTTCCGTTGTGGTTGTCGCCACCTCCGATGAAACACCGCTGATGCGCGTGCGCAGCGTGAGCACGGCAATCGCCATCGCCGAATGGTTTCGTGACCAAGGACTGGACGTGCTGTTCATGATGGACAGTGTGACCCGGTTGGCGATGGCGCAGCGGGAAATCGGGCTGCTGTGTGGAGAGCCGCCCGGAGCGCGGGGCTATCCGCCGTCCGCCATCCAGTTGATGGCCCGGTCACTGGAGCGTTTGGGGACCGCGAAAACCGGTTCGATCACCGGACTGATTACCGTGCTTGTCGATGGCGACGATTTGGACGAGCCGGTCTCCGATGCCGTGCGGTCGATCCTGGATGGGCACATCGTGCTCAGCCGCAAGTTGGCCGCCCGGGGGCACTATCCGGCGGTCGACGTCTTATCAAGCGTGAGCCGGCTGTTCACGGACGTGACCGATGGGGAGCATCAGCACGCCGCCGAACAAGTGCGGGCCATGCTGGGGACGTACGACGAAATGTCCGACCTGATTCACATTGGAGCCTACACGGCCGGCAGTTCGCCGCTGGTGGACCGGGTGATCGAGTTACAGCCGGCCATCAACGCACTGCTGCGACAGGCGACCGGAGAGGCGACTCCCTTCGAGGAAACACGCAAGGCGATCACGGCCCTTGCCCAACATTGGCCCACAGCAGAGAGGGTGGCATGAAACGGTTTCATTCCCCGCTCACACGGGTGCTACGGCTGCGGCAACAGACGGAACGCATGGTCCGGCTGCAGGTGGCCCGCACGCGGAGCGAACTGGACGCCGCCGATGCTTGCGTGGCTGCTGCGCGGATTTCCGTCGAGAGGCAAGTGGCCGAACTGGAAGTGCGTCTCGCGCGGCCGGGAGCGTCTCTCGTCGTGCAACAGGCAAACCTTGCGATTCAGGCGACCGAAGCGATCGTCCTGCAATTGGCCGAAGCACGGACGGCTGCCGCGGAGCGGCTGAAAGTGGCGGTCGACGCGTATCGCGTCGCCCAGCAGGAACGGGAGACGGTCGAGCGGGCCGCCGAACGGCACCGGCAAGAACATCGTCGCGGCAACGCCCGCGCCGCTGCGGTTGAGCTGCAGGATTGGATATTGAGGTCCAAGTCTTCACCCATCGCGGCTGATGAGGAGGAATCCGAACATGCGTAATGTCGTCCTCATGTTGCTTTTTGCGGGAGTGGCCTTCGGTGCGTCGGCTGCCGGGTCCTGGGTCTTGCAGTCCAAGCTGAAGGAGACGGACGCGGCGGAAGCTGACGAGGTGGCGGCACCGGAGACGAAGTCCGGAGACGCGCAGACTCCCAGTCAGCCGGATGGGGCAGAGACGACGGCCGTCGCGAGCGGCGCGGACCTGCCGGTCGCCGTCCGTCCCCGCCCCATGAGTGTTGAGGAAGTGCTGCGGTTCGGGATGGGGCTCCGCAAGCGGGAGACCCAGTTGAACGACCGTGAGAAATCGCTGAACCAGGAACAGGAGCGGATGAAACTGGCGCTGGCCGACATTCGGGGGGAGCAGCAACACATCGAAAGCCTGCATGCCAAGTTGCAGGGGCAGACCGAGGAATGCCAGACGATTCTGAGTGAGATCGACCAGGCTCGCCAGAACCTGGCCGCCGAACGGGAAAACGCCAAGGAGCAGCTCGATGAGTTCCAGGAAGTCCGCGTCGAGTCGGATGAGCAGGAGCTGCAAAACATCAAGAAGATGTCAGAGTGGTTCCAAAGCATGGAGCCGGAGAGCGCAGCCGGTGCTCTGAAGGAACTTGTCAACGACGGTAAGACGGACCTTGCCGTCAAATTACTGTTCAATTTTGAGGCACGCGATGCCTCCAAGATTCTCTCGGCTCTCGATGACTATCCCTTAATGATCGAGTTGGCGGAGCGGGTCAAGGACTACAAACGGCCTCCGCCCAAAGAGGCGCGGCGGCGCTAGACGTTCGAGTTGGAAGGTTTCTTAATGCGATTTTAAATCGAGAACATGAAGCGGGAGTTCAGCCTTGAGGTTGCGAAAGCGCAAGCATTCACAGATTGGCGTCAGGCACAGTTTTCGGCGGGAAGCGGTCCCCGACACAAAGCGCGTTATGGCGGAAAATGGTGCCTGACGCCGAATCCCTGGTTACGCGAAAGTAAGCTGAAGCTTGAACTCCAACGCCTCAGCCGAATCCTGGCAGGACACTCGCCGGCGGAAACTGAACGTCACGGTTCAGGAATAAAGTCAAGGAAATCAGGCATGGATGCCGCCGCTGTCAACATGATTACACGGGATTTGCTCGTGACGGGAATGATTCTGGCCGCGCCGGCGGTTGCGGTCAGCCTGTTCGTCGGGCTGGTGATTTCCATTCTGCAGACACTGACAAGCATTCAGGAACAGACACTCACGTTCGCTCCGCGCATTCTGGCTGTCGGTGCGGTGATGGTGCTGTGTGCGCCGTGGACGATTCGCGTGATGTCCGGTTTCATGCTGCGGATGATGAACCACTTTGTGGAGGCGGGCCAATGATCGAAGTGCTCGTCGTCAATTTTCTGCTGACGCTGGTTCGCGTGTCGGCGTTCGTGGCGTTCCTGCCTCCTTCGGCGGGCCGCAACATGCCGAACACAGTCAAGATCGGCCTGGCGATTGTTCTGGCGGTGTTCTTCGGGATGCCGACCGGCGCGGAACCGTACGCCTGGCTGTTGCATGCGGCCGACTCGTGGCCGGCGTTGGCCCTGCTGGCGATTCGCGAGACGTTCTATGGGATCGGGCTGGCGCTCTGCCTGGGGCTGATCCTGATGCCGGCCCGCATCGCCGGATCGTATATCGCGCAGGAGATGGGCCTCACAATTGCCACGCTAACCGGGCCGTCGGACGACCAACAGACGTCGATCATCGGGGTGATTTTGGAATCGGCCGCCACGCTGATGTTCTTTGCGCTGGATTTGCATTTGGCGGTGATCGCCTTTCTGAATGCGTCTTTCGAACGATTGCCGGCCGGGATGGCCCGATTGGAGATTTCTCCGGGCTGGGTGCTGCATCGCGTGACCGGCTCCATCGAGGCCGGATTGCTGATCGCTGCGCCGGTTGGGATCGTGATGTTGCTGACCACGATCGGCCTGCTGGTATTGATGCGGAGCGTGTCGCAGTTCAACCTGTTCTCGATCGGGATGAGCGTGCGGCTGGTGGCGGGATTGGGCGCCTTGGTCCTGTTCGCTCCGGAGATGATGGTGCTGCTGCGGCATTCGGTGCACATCATGCTGCCCTGGACGGGAGGGTAAGCGGCGATGGCCGAACAATCCCAGGACTCACGGACCGAAGAAGCGACACCCCGCCGCCGCGAAAAAGCGCGCGAAGAGGGGCAGGTCGTCAACAGTTCCGACTTGCAGGCGGCCATGCAGCTTCTGGCCGGAGCCGGGATGCTGACCGTCGGCGGAGAATGGTTCGTCTCCCAATTGGGGACCGCGACGGCGGGGTACCTGTCGTTTCTGCCGGCGGCGGATTGGTCAGTCGCTCATACGGTCCAGTTGGGGCAGGCGGCCGCCGTCGATCTGCAGCGGTTCTGCACGCCGTTCGTGCTGGTCATCACGGTCGTTGGCGTTTTCGTCGCCGTCGTGCAGGCCGGGCCGATTGCGCTCGTTCCGCTCAAGTTGAGTTGGGAACGAATGGATCCCCGCAGCGGGTTCGGCCGGCTGTTCTCGCAGGAAACGACCGTCCGCGGATTGTTCGCCGTTGGCAAAGCCGCGCTGATCACCGCCGTCGCTGTGGGGATGGTCGTGGTGGGACACCGTGCCATCGGGTCCGCCGGTTTCCATTCGTTCGAGACGTCCCTGGGCACGGCCTGGGATCTCTGCCGGCAACTGCTGCTCGCCTTGGCGGGGGTCACTTTGGGAATCGGCGTGGTTGACTTCGGGTTCAAGTGGTACCGCCACGAGCAGAAGCTGAAGCTGTCCAAACAGGAATTGAGGGACGAGCATAAGGAAGACACGGGGGACCCCCATCTCCGAGCCCGGGTGCGGAAGTTGCAACAGGAAGCGACGCTGTCCCAGGGGATCAAAGACGTTCCCGAGGCGACCGTCGTGCTGACCAACCCGACCCATTTGGCAATCGCCCTGAAGTACGAACACGGTGTCACGGCGGCCCCCATTGTGTTGGCGAAAGGGGAAGGCCTGCGTGCTCTGCGGATTCGGAGAATCGCCGAAGAGCACGGCATCCCGGTCAAAGAGCGGCGTCCGCTCGTCCGCGCTTTGTACAAGCTGGTGAACGTGGGCCATGAAGTCCCGTTGGAATTCTACCAGGCGATCGCGGAGATTCTCAGCGCCATTTATCGCGCTCGAAACTCCGGTTAGACCTCACAAACTGAGGAGCAATCAGTCATGGATCTCGCAACGATTATCGGCCTGATAGCGGGCATGGGGTTGGTCATTGGCTCGATCATGCTCGGCGGTGGCGGGCTCGGCCCGTTCCTGAATGTGCCGTCGATCATGATCACCGTTGGGGGGTCGATCGCGGCGATCCTCATTAACTTCCCCTTGCAGAGCGTGTTTGGGCTGTTTTCGGTCTTCAAAAAATGTTTCACCGTCGCGTTGCCGTCGACCAATGAAGTCATTGATCAGTTTCGGAACCTCTCGACAATCGCCCGCCGCGACGGTCTGTTGGCGCTGGAAAGCGAGACCGAACAGATCAGCGACACGTTTCTTGTCCGCGGGCTGGAGATGGTCATCGGTGGCAGTTCCGCCGAGGATGTTGACGATGTGCTGTCCACGGAAGTCAGTTACATCGAGCAGCGGCACAAGAACGGAAAGAAACTGCTGGACTCGCTCGCCGCGGCGGCTCCGGCGTTCGGGATGATCGGGACGCTCATCGGACTCGTGCAGATGTTGCAGTCGCTGGACGATCCGAGCCAAATCGGCGTCGGTATGGCGACCGCCCTGCTGACCACGCTGTACGGTGCCGTCATCGCCAACCTGTTTTGCATCCCGCTCGCGGGAAAACTCGAAGCGCGAAGTACCGAGGAGATCATGCTCCGCGAGCTGATGATTGCCGGATTAACGGCCTTGGTGGAAGGGCATCCGCCGCGTGTTGTGGAGGAGCGTCTGCACGCCTACCTGGCCCCGTCCAACCGACAATTGCAAGACGCGGCGTAGTGCCGTACCGGCCCCGGAACCTCCCGTTGGAGTTCAAGCTTTAGCATGTTCCGCAGCCTCAAGGCTGAACTCCAACCCTCAACATGAAGCCTGACGAAGTCCCGGCAAGCTCTTGAAGCCGCACGATCACACATTACTGAGCGGCTCGCACAGATGTGCGGTCCGCCGTCTCCGGTGAGGAGTCCAAATGGGCAAGAAAAAAGGTCCCTGTTGTGCAGACGGACCGGCTGAGGTCCCTGTCTGGTTTATGACGTATAGCGACGTCATTACACTGCTGATGACGTTCTTCATCCTGCTGCTGACGTTCGCCACCAGCGAACCGGAACATTTTTCCCGGATGCAAGTCGCCGCGTTCGGCGGCGGGTCGTCGTCTGGCCTCGCGGGCAAGAACGATGAGCCGTTCGACCAGGACGCCTTCCTGTTGCGCGTCCGTCCGCAGTCGGCGCGACTGACGATCCGTGGCAGCGAAACGCCGCCGATCGATACCGATCCCAGCTATCAGTCGCTAGACAAGGGCGTTGAGGCACTCAAGACACCGCATGATTTGGCGGACGTGGACCGGCTGTCGATCACGATCCCGTTGCCCGTGATGATCGACGGAGACGGCAAGGTGACGGCCGTCGGGCATCAGCAATTGCGAATGATTTCGACACAGATGCGGCGGATGCCGTTGGACGTCAAGCTCGAAGTGCCTCGTTCGCAGGACGTCGATGCGTGCCTGGCGCTGGCCAACGCGCTGACGAAGCGAGGAAACATCGCACCGGGACGGATTTCCGTCGGAGCGGACGTGGCGTCCGTCGCCGCCGGCCAGTTACGTCTGTCTCTCATTCGCACGAAAGCGGGGATCTGACTTCATGGCCAAGAAAAAGAAATGTCCCCCGCACGGCCCCAACATGGGCTACCTCGTCTCTTTCGGGGATACGATGACCGCCCTGCTGGCGTTTTTTATCGTGCTCAATTCGCTGGCCGAAGAGCAGACCGGTGCCAACCTGCACGCCGGGACCGGCTCATTTGTGACAGCACTCAAGACATTCGGCGTGCCGGGCATTTTCCCGTCCAAACGGTCCTCCCAAGTGTTCCAACTTCCCCAACCGGGGCCCGTCTATGTGGTCCCCTCCGAAGACGGGGATGAATTCACCCCCGAGTCGACCGGCCCCGATGACACGGTCGACAAACAACGAATCGTCGACTGGGAGCAGGAAGATTTCCAACGCTTTCTGCATGAAATCGGACGCTGGAATGAACTCAAGCCGGAGCCGACCGTCGACGGAGAAGTCGCCTTTGATTTGTTTTCGTTTCTGGGCAAGAAGGACACGGTCGCCCCCAAGGAACTGTTCACGGCGGCGCGTCAACTCGCACCCCTGCTTCGAAAAGACGGGTACGAGTTAGAGGTCACCGTGTGGGCCACGACACCATCGGTCTCGGCGTGGGGGCGGGCGATCAGGCAATCCGCAGCGATCCGCAAGGAGCTGACTGCCTATCTCCGGCTTGGCGATCAAGAGTCGAAGATTTCGGCGGTCGCCAAGCCCTGGGACTCGCCGACCGCCCGCCGACCGACGGTCTCGCTGATCGCGCGACGGCTTAAGTAGCCGATCCCCCCGCCGCGCAGAACGACCGGACGTCTCAGCCGACGGCGCACGTCCGTTCGGCAACGAGTTGGTCGAGAGGGGGAATGCTGCCGGATTGCTCCAATTGTACGGCTTGGTCGCGGATCGTGCTAAAGGCGCCCTTGAGCTCCGCGATGATCGATGCTGCGGAGGACCATTCTTCCTCGCTCTCGCCGCAGGTTTGCATGAGGCAGAACATGAGCAGCCGATGGACGTTTTCCGGGAGCTCTCCTTGCTCGGTATCGACGCCTGACATCAACTCAGTGAGGAGCCGTTGAGCGCGAAAGCGGTGGTCAACGAGCGACTTGTCATCATTGGCTTGAATTGCCTGCACCCCGTGCTCGACAGCGAACAGAGTCGCGTCATACAGGGCCAGCAGCATATCGATGCGGGTCCAGGACGTCGCGGAGGCCTGGCGGTAGGCGGAATGGCTCGAATGGCGGGTATAGGTCATGGGGAAGGTCCTCAGGGGACGGAGGAACGGGAATGGATCTGTTGGCCCGGCGGTCGCGGCTAGATGCCGGCGAGCTGGGTTGCCAGGAAACTGCTCGTGTTGTTCAGCTCGCTGATGGCCGATTCCAACGCGATGAATTCCTTGAGAATCTTCTCGCGCTGGATGTCGAACTGGGCGGTCTGATGATCGATTGATTTCTGCAAGCTCTCGATCCGGTCGTCGAACCCGTCGCTGATTGTTTTGAGCCGGCCCGTCACGGGATCGAGGAAGTTATTGAGCACCTGATCGAGACGCGCGGCGACCCCGCGTGTCACAGTCAGTTGCGCTTCCGATCCCGGCCCGATGTCTGCCGACGTGAGCGAGATGCGGACTTGCAGGTCGGCCGTGTTGTCGTTGTCGGCGTCGCCTGTGAGCAACTGCCCTTTACCGGTGGCGGTTTCTGTCACACCGTCCACGATAAACGTGCCGACGACGTCCTTGCCGACTTCATTCTCGGTGCCGCTGAGTCCTAGGGCTGTGTTCGCCGACCCCGAGCCGACGGTCACCTGCGAGATCGACCCATAGGCGTCGGAGGTGATGACCAGTTGATTGCTTTGGACGGAAACGGAGACGTTCCGTCCGGGGAGCGTCGAGGCCGAGTTGAGGACCGACTCCACGTGGTCGGCGAGTTCCTGCTGTGTGTAGGTCCCGTTTGTGAGCGTGAGCGATCCGGAATCGGCTCCGTCGATGTTGATTTGGAATGTGTTGTTCGTGCCGTCGATGACCGTTGAGGCTGCGAGCGTGTTTGTTGCGGTAATGCTGGCCTGTTCGGCAGCCTGTGTGATGTCGATTTCGTAGGGAGTTTGCGAGATCTCTGTGCGGGTGCTGCCAATGATGAATCCCACGGAGGCGTTTGTACTCTGGCCGTCCAGCGCGAACAGCCGTTTCACTTCGTCGGGCTGGATATCCGGGTCTCGCCCGCTGAGGACGTCCTTCAGTTTCGACTCGTCGAAACTGAGTGTCCCATCATCCTCGACCGACACGCCGATGGCGGTGAGCCGATTGATATCTCCCCCGAGCCCGCCGACGGCGTCGAGCACGGCGGACCGCACGGATTGCAGGATGCTGCTAGCGTTGCGGTTGCCCAGCAAGAGCCCGCCTTGTTCCGTGTCGGCGTTGAAGGAGGAGAGATTGGAGATGAAATCGGCCAGCGTGTTGAAGGAGTCGACAAACTCACTGACGGCGGTCGTTGCCGGGTCCGTGTCTGCTTCGATGGACACCGAAATGGTCTTGGCGGCATCGGCTTGGCGGAGCGTGAGCGTGACTCCGTTGATGAGGTTGTTGACCGTGTTCGTTTCGCTGAAAACGGTGATCGCCCCCGGTCCATTGCCGAGCGTCACGCTGGCGTCGGCGGCCGCCTGGACCGGGTTGCCCGTGTCGAAGACCGGTTGGGTGGCTCCGCCCCCGCTGGCAGCGAGATTGTTCGTGATCGAAATCTGCTGGCTGGCGCCGGTCTTCTCACTGGTGAGCAGCAACCGAAACGGGGTTCCTCCGCCGGAGCCGTCCTGGATGATCGAGGCGGAGACGCCGGCGTCACTGTTGTTAATCGCCGTCCCGAGTCCCTGAATGGTGTCGTTCGTCGAATCGATTGTCAGCGTCACCGCGGAGCCATTCCCCACTTGCAAGGTCAGCGTGCCCTGCGTGATGGCGGCGTCCTCATCGGCGAACCCCTGCGTTGCCACCTGCTGGGCTTGGGCCAGGGCATTGATTTTGACTTGGAAGACGCCCGATGTGGCATTGTTGGAGGCGGTTGCCAGCAACGCGACCTCATCGCTGACGTTCGCGAGATTGGCGTCAAAGACGCTGTTCTGTGAGCGAGCCAACGTTCCGGCTCCGCTCCGCAGGGTCTGGAGCTGAGCCTCAATCGCCGCGAAGGCCCCTTGCTTGACGGCAATCTCATTCTTGCGACCTTCCAGCAGATCAATCTGCTTCTGCTGGATTTCGAGCAGCCCCTTGATGATCGATTCCGAGTCAATGCCGCTGACCAGGCCGTCAATGGTAAGCATGGGACCAGTTTTCTCGCAAGGAAATGTGGGCGAAAGGCCTGTTAAGACCCTGGAGAAACAAAAACGTGCAAGGGCAAGAGATGCCGGGACGAGGCGGGCAGTTCGCCCGCGCATCCCAGATCGTTCTTGCCCTCACACGTTGATCATGACTCACTCAACGCTGCCGCCGGAAATTACCGGAGGAGCGAAAGCACCAACTGCGGCTGCTGGTTGGCGTTGGACAAGACCGACGTTCCGGCCTGGACCAGCACCTGCTGCCGCGTGAAGTTGGCGATTTCCGCAGCGAAGTCGGTGTCACGAATGACCGACTCGGCGTTGGTCGTATTCTCCAAAGTGGCCCGCAGGTTGTTGGCTGTGGATTCCAGCGTGTTCTGCTGGAAGGCACCCAAGTCACCCCGCAGGTTGGTGACTTCATCAATCGCCGCGTCGATGACCCCGATCGAGTCGTTGGCACCGGACGTGGTGGTGATGTCGATGCTGTTAAGGTTGCCGAACTGGTTGTTCGCCACACCGGCTCCCAACGAACTCGGATTGACCTTGGTGATGGAAACCTTGGCCGTCTGGTTCTGGTTCGGTCCGATCTGGAACACGAGCGAGTTGTCGGTGACCGAGACACTGCCCTGGGCACCGGTGACGGTCGCCGTCGCGTCAGAACCACTCGTCGCGAGCTGCACGGACAGGCCCTGTGCGGCTCCGGACGATGCGGTCAGGACGTTGCCGACGCCGTTGAAGCTCGTACCGCCGATGGTCCCGACGATATCGACACCGGTATCGCTGACCGTCGTCGTGCCGAAGCCGGAGCTGTTTGCGGCGGCTGCCGTGTCGGAAACGACGTCGACGGTTGCAGACGAACCGAAGCCGGCACTGTAGACTCGCGTGGTGGTGCCGGAGATCTCGGCGGTAGCACCGGTCTGAGACGTGAACTCGTTGATCCGGCTGACGACCTGCGCCTGGGTGAGGCCGGCGTTGAGACTCACCGCGACTCCGTTAATGGTCAGGGACTCGGCAGCCGCCAGGGCGGCCCCCTGGTCGGTCCCTGCGGCTGCGACGGCCCGCTCGCCGACGGTTGTGACGGCGACCGCGTACGAGCCGGCGGACGTGTCCGTGGTGGCGGCGATGAAGGTCGTGTCGGCATCGTTGGAAACACCGGCGACACCGGCCGAGCCGTCGAGAAGCTTCTTGGTGCCGAACTGCGTGTTGTCAGCGATTCGGTTGATCGTGTCCAGGAGGTTGTTGATTTCCGCCTGGTTCGCGGCAAGGGAGTCGGCGTCGTTGACACCGGAGTTGGCCGAATCCAGGGCGAGCGAACGGGCTTTGACGAGCAGGCTGTTGATTTCGTTCAACGCCCCTTCCGCCGTTTGCACGACGGCGACCGCTTTCTCACCGTTCTGGATCGCCTGTCCGAGGCCGGAGATCTGGGCACGCTGTTTCTCAGAAATCACCAGCGCGGCCGGGCCGTCGGCACCCCGGTTCACTTTGAGACCGGAGGACAGCCGTTCGATCGACTTAGAGAGGTTTTTCGATGCACGGTTCAAGTTGTTCTGTGCATTGAGCGACGAAACATTACTCGCAATTGTCAGAGCCATGGGTCACTTTCCGGGTGTGTGCGAAGGCCTGGGAATCGTCCCCCTCCTCTCGGGAGCGGGTCGCGGGAATCAGGCCGATCGCGAATTCAAGGGTTGGGCCTACGTGCCACGAATGTTGGCAGCAGTCCGTTCAGCTGCGTCACGGGTTGAATACTGGCCCTGCTCAATCCGTTCCCGCACCTGCGCAACAACGTCATCACGTGTGTCAGGGACGTCTTTCAGGCGAGCGGCAAGCGATGCCAATTGATCCGCATGAACACCCACAATCTCCACTCCGCCGACGAGCGGGTCGTCGGAATTCCCGCGAACGGAAACCGTCGGAGTCTTCAGGGCGTTCGAGGTGGATGCGGGAAGACCGACCGTCGGTCCAGTTCCACCTTGTTGAATCTGCATCGTCTGCCGTCCGTCCAAAAATAGGGCGACAAAGTGATCGGTCAAACGGGCCTGAAGCTTGCCAAGAATCTTCTTGGATTTTCAATCAGTAAGACGCCGATGAAGATAGAACGGTCGCGTCGACTATTCCGGTTCTCATGACTTTGCAGGCAATGGATCGGTTGGAGGCGTTGGGGCTGTGCGAAAACTTGATCCCCCCGCCCACGTTTCTGCTTCGAGGCCTCTTTTCCCCAATATCGGCGCAGCTGCGACCGGCATCGATCGCCGGTTGCGACGCGGAGACTCTGCCGAGAAACCCCGTCCTTCGTTGAGGGACATTGAAAAACGGAGAGTAGGCCGGCTGAGATGAGGCGACACTTCAAAGCGGTCCGATTGGCATTCGTGATGGCTGTCCTGACAATTGTCGGGGCAGTCGGTGGGGTCCTTACGCGGGGACATCTGTCCAATCGCGACTCGAACAATGCGGGCACGAGCGAGAGCGGACCGGTCGCCCAGACATCGCAGCCGGTCGGACTGGATGCTCCCAGCCTCAACGCGACGGGCCTCAATGCGACGGACAGCGCGCTGCCGTCCAGTTCACAGAGTGCGGCTCTGCCATCGCAAAATCTGCTGAAGGCTGCCCCGCCCAAGACGGTGGCGCGAGGACAGCTTGTTCCCACGCACAGTGTGGGAACACAGGCGGCCGCAAATACCCTCGCCCAGGGGGACCTGATGCTGGAGGAAGGCCGCGTCAGCGAGGCCGTGAGGTTCTTTCGGTACCTGCTGGCCACCGCGGCCGCCGAGCATGAGATGATGAATGTGTGGTACCGGGTGGCACTCTGTGCCGAAGCCCTGGGCAACGAAGAAGACGCCCTTGCCGCGTATCAGAGAGTGGCGGAAGTTGCCGACGGCAAACTGCTGGGGGAACTGGCGCTGCTCGGCCAGGCCCGCGTCCTGGCTGCGGGCGGCGAGACGGATCCGGCCCAACTGTTGTTGGGGCGATGGCTGCTGTCGGAAAACGAGACCTCCGCCCGCTCCCTGCCGGTTTCTCGCGACGCGATGTTTCTCCTGGGGGTCGTTCTTTCGGAAGCCTCTCTGCGCAAGCGGGAGCCCCGGCTCTGGGAAAATGACGGCCTCGCGCGCCCGCGTTCCTCTTTTGAACCGAGCGACTACCTTCCGGGCAGCTTCGCGACGGACGTCGCAGAGCGGGCCGACATTCCTGTCGGCCTGAAGATGCTGCATCAGTTGCAGGTCTCGGAACCGGGATCGTCCTATTTCCAGGGACGGCTCGCGCGGACCTCAGTCCAGCGGGTGCTTCAGCAAATCTGTGCGACCCCCGGGTGGCGAATCGAGTACACACCGGTCGCCGAAAGCACGGTCCGCGCGAATACCGTCCAACTCGACTTTGCTGAACGAACCGGCGACCTGCTGCTCGACCTGCTGCTGGCCCCGCTCGGTGCGTGTTGGACGTTTGCGGACGGTGAGCTGCGGATCATCGCTCAAAGTGAATTGACGGACGAAGAGCGCGAACACTACCGGCGAGCCATGGCGGAGCGGACATTGTTCGCCGCGCTGCTGAGCGAACCGGAGCATGGGCAGTCCCCGGTCGCCTATCTGCTTCTGGGCAATCTCGCTTTTCGGGAGGGTGACATGCCAACCGCGCGGCGGCATTTCGAGAACGTCCTCAAGACGTATCCCCGGTCCGCGGTCGAAGCGGAGGCATGGTTCAACGCCTCGAAGGTGGCGCTCGCGCAGGGGGATCTGGCCCGGCAGCGTCAGACGTTGCTCGGTGCGGTTGACGCCGGGCGCGGCGATCCGTTGGAACCGGTCGCCCTCATGCTTTCGGGCCGAAACGCACTCTTGTTTGACGAGCCGCTGGTCGCGGTCCGGCCACTCCTCCGTGCCGTGACGCTGGCAGCCGACCCAGACGTCCGTGCCTTGTCGTTGCTCACGCTGGCCTCGGCCCACCTCATCGCCGAACGGCCGGAGGGGGCCAACGTGGCCCTGATGGAAGACCGGCGACTGCTGCGAGGGGACGCCTACCGCGATCGGGCCGCGTTGTTGGCGAGTTTGGCGCGTTTTCGTGCGGGATCGACGAAGTGGAGAATCGACCGCGACGGGCGTTCGCTGATCACCGCGCTGAGCCACGACAGCGTGAAGAGCTGGATGGCCCTGCACGATCATTTGCTGACCGTGGACGCCTATCAGGAACTGGAACTGAACGAGATGGCACTGCCGGTTCTTGAATCCGCGATCGAGTCGGCGAACCCCTCACCAATGCGAACGCGAATGCAGTTCCGTCTGGCCCAATTGCTGGAGTCGCGCGGCGAATCCCAACGGGCCGAGGTTGTGCTGACTGCGATGACCGACGATCCCTCCCCAGAGGTTTCGTCTCGGTCGATGCTCGCATTGGCGGACCTGCATGTGAGTGAAAGGGAATTCGGCCGCGCAGAACAAATCTGCCGGGACATGCTCGAGCGAACGCTGAGCGAAAAGCAACGCATCGCCGTCTTGCGGCTGTTGGGAGGCATCTACGCCAAGCGGGGCGACCGAAAGCGGGCCGTGCTCTGTTATTCGGGTGTCGCCCCTCAACTTTACGAGGCCACACTGCTGGCTCCCGACGTATCGGCCGGCGAACTGCTCCCGGATGGCGGCCACGAATCACACACAGGCGAATCACACACCCACGAAGCGCATAACCACAAGCCGGACATAAGCGATCCTGTTGACGGGAAGACCCGGCCATGACCGTGAGAAACCGAGTGACATCCGTCGCCGTTGCGGTTGCCGCGATGGCGATTGCGATGACGGTGACCGGCCGGGCAGAGGGTCCGGGATTCGCCACGGTCGGCGACGACCTGCCGCCGTTGGTGCTCGGCAATCACAAGGATTGCTGCGACTCTGTCGTTCCGGAGGGTTCTGCGAAAAGGCTTTCGCAGTTGCCTGTGCCCCCGCAGTACCAGCCGATTCCCCAACGGCAGCCGGCACCCTCCGAGCACGGACCCCATCCGGCGCCCAAGCCGCTTCACCCGGCCCACAAGCCGACGACCGATTCGCCGGCCGAGCACCCCGTAGCCCCGCAGCGCCAGGGAGAATCCGAATTCTCGCAGCCGGCGGACGTCGGCAGCCTGTTTTCTGACGAGCGGGCCCAGCGTCTCGACCGGCTGGGCACTCTGCTGGAAGAACTCAACAAGCGTCTCGGCCAACAGGCCCTGCCCGACAGTTCTGACGGAGCGATTCCGCCGGACACGTCACTGCGCCCGTCGAGTGACACGACGGGGTTGAAGCCACTCCCTTCGATGGAGCTGCCAGAAGCGTCGGGCAGCATCGAGCCACTGCCGGGAAGCCTGTCGGGTCCGGTTCCGGCTCCTCGCGAGCCGGCAATGTTGGATGCGGAACCTCAGGATCCCGCGACTCCGGAGCCGGTGCGTCCAGAAGCAGATTCCCGGCGATTGGATCCCGGCGAGCCGGTCGGATCTGCCCCGGTCCAACCGTACGTGGCGGACCTGCCGCCTGTCCCCCCCGTCGGCCCGACAGAACCGGTGTCGGTCACGGAGCCGCAAGCCACAAAACCGCAAAACGCCGAGCCGGAATCCACGAGGGAAGATTCGGTGCCTGCGACGATGAAGCCGGTTGATGAAGGCGCACTCAGTTGGATGAAGCAAACAGCCATCGATGCACCGGTTGACCGCCTCGCCCTGGCGGACAACCTCTACGCAGCCGGCGAGACCACAACCGCCCTGAAGGTGTACTCCGAGATTGACCCCGGGACGCTCAGCGAAGACGACCGGCACTGGTACGAAATGCAGTTGGCCGGATGCCATCGACGGCTGGGCGACATTGAAGAAGCCGCCAAGCACTACCGGCTCCTTGTGACTGTCGAGAAACCGGCGTGGATGGCGGACATGTCCCGCTGGTGGCTCCTGGTCCTCGACCGGCGCGAATCCATGACCCGTCAATCGGCCCAACTGGGCGTAATCATCCAACAACTCAAGGAGCAGGTGCATGACGAAACCCGACCTTGAACATACGCTTTGTGACGCTCTGGACGCCGCCGGCCGCGACTACGAACAGGCCGTCGGGGCCATCAAGGTGATCTCGCAGGAAATCGCCGCGGGCAACGGACACGGCCAGTCATTCGGACGGCTGCAACAAATCGCAGTCAGCACCCGGGAAACCGAGACCCGTGTGTCGCGGCTGCGCGACGATTGGCGCCAACAGGGCCTGCGCCCCGGTAACCGGTTGCAGGCCGTCCTGCAACGGCAGGAGAGCATCCTTCGCGAGCTGATCACCAGTTTGAATGAAGCGGAGGAAGTTGCCCGCTCAGCGCGGGGGCGCGTCATCCAGCGGGTTGATGAATCAACGAAATCTCATCAGATGCATTCCGCGTACGCCCGGACTGTCCGTCAGGCAGCCGAATAACGGTTCGGTCCGCCGGGGAGGCAGCGGGGCACGGGGAGCATGGTTTTTTTCGGGGGCGAGGGGGAGGGGAGCGATGCCGCTACTGTTTCAGTCGAAGGCGATGTCCAAGGTTGTGGAGCAGGCCAAGCGGTACGCCCGCAGTTCAGCCACCGTTCTCATTGTCGGCGAGAGCGGGACCGGAAAGGAACTTCTGGCGCGGATGATCCACGAACAGAGCGGCCGCCAAAACGAGCCGCTGGTCCGCATCAATTGCACGTCGCTCTCCGACAGCCTGTTCGAGAGCGAACTGTTCGGGCATGAGCGCGGGTCGTTCACCGGAGCCGTGGCGGAGCGGCAGGGGAGACTGGAAGCGGCCGGACAAGGAACGCTGTTGCTGGACGAAGTGGGCGAGCTGTCACTTCGGCTGCAGCCCAAGTTGTTGCGGGTCATCGAAGAGGCCGAGTTCGAACGGGTCGGCAGCAATCAAACGCGGCCTCTGCAATCCCGGATTGTGGCCGCCACCAACCGTCAGCTCTGTGATGACGTCGCGCGGAAAACCTTCCGGCAAGACCTGTACCATCGGCTGAACGTGCTCCCGCTCGATGTCCCGCCGCTGCGTCATCGGCGGGAGGACATCCCCTTGCTCGCGCAGCACTTTGTCGGCCAGTTTCGTCATGAGTCGACCTGCGATGTCAAAGGCATGAGTCCCCAGGCCATGCGAACCCTGTGTGAGTACGACTGGCCGGGAAACGTTCGTCATCTGCGCAACGTTATTCACCGGATTTGCGTGTTGGCCGGACAGGAAACGATTGGCCTGGACGACTTGCCCTGCCTTGACGAACGCCTTGATGATGACTTCTCGCTTCCACCGGAGATGGAAACGCTCTCGCTTCGAGAAATCGAGCGGAATGTGATCCTGGGACGGCTGCGCATCTTCGACGGCAACCAAACCGCCGCCGCCCGCGCCCTGGGAGTCACTTCCCGGACGCTGCGAAACAAGATCTCCGAATACCGTCGGCTGGGCTACGCCGGCTGAATGGCCGTCACTGGTTCGGCTGGACAACGGTGTTGGGTTCGGTCGCACTGTCTGTGATTCATTCGACACCAATCGCTTCCGCGGCTCAGAGCCCTGAGCGTGAGCGACGGGACAGCCAGACAGGCTGCTCGCTGGCCGGTCAATCTTCGTTACAAGGATGAAACAGGAAACGCGGATGAAACGGATGTCGGCGGATTCCCGCAGATCATTCGAGACCAGAAAACCGATCCGCCCGAATCGGCCCCGATCCGCATGATCCGCGTTTCTCTTCTCTGTTGAAAAACGCCAATGGTCGCCCGGGCTGCGGATCCCGCGACGCTGCTTCTCCGACACCACTGGGGGCTTCATCGAAACGCCCCGCAATTCGGAGCGGTCTCGGGGAGCAGTGGCATTGCTCAGGGACGTTGCTTGCATCAAGACCCCAAGCAGACGCTCGTTCCGCGTTTCCGGAATCGCGGCGTCGCGCGGGATTGCAACGATTGCAAGCGGATTCTTGCAATCCTGTCAGAGGGGGACCCGACCGACAGCACGACCATCGCGGCATGGCCATCGATTCGATTTCCGCGAAGCGTCGTTTCTTGAGAAACAGCCGACGGTTACGCGCCGTCCCCTCAGTGCGGCAGGCCGAACCGGATCGGCTTTGGCACGCCCCGTGCATTGTTCTTCTCTCGAACAACGGGCCTTCCGCCCGTGCCGTCGCTGGGGGGAACAGGGAGTTCCAACAATCTCATCAGCCATTGATTGCTGAGACATTTCACTCAAGAAGGAGAAACCCATGCTCGTCCTCACTCGCAAGCAGTCCGAAACCATCCACATCGGTGACGACGTTGTGATCAAGGTCATCCAGACCGGCCGCGGCAGCATCAAAATCGGCATCGAAGCCCCGACTGCAGTCCGCATCCTGCGGGGCGAAGTCGTCGAAGCGGCTGAGGACGCCGGCTCGTCTCCCGCCCAACCCTCGACACGTATCGCCCCCCCTACGATGCCGGCGAACAAGGCCGGTAAGCACGTGCACGCCGGAGCGGTCTGAACGAAAAAAGTGGCAAGTGGCACAGTGGAATGTCTGACCGGGAACTGCGGGTTGGAGTTCAGCCTTGAGGCTGCGGAAGCAAGCTAAAGCTTGAACTTCAACTTTCGGCTCAAAGACCGGCGAGAGACGTACGGCGAAGGGGAATCGTGAGACCGCGAGGGTGAGGACCGTCGCTCGTTTCAAAACAAACAAATCGCGTTCCCCTTCTCATCACTCTGCCACCGACCACTCACGACTTACCACTTACCGCTCTGCCCCCCAACCACTTCCTCGCCCCCTCAGGGAACGGAGTCACAAGAAGCTGACACTCACACGGGAACGGTGACGACTGGTTCTCATGCAACGGAGAGCCACATCCGGGAGAGCCGCACACACGTGACGTTCGCTCCCAAGACTCTGCATCGGTGTCGCGGCAAGCGAATCAGCCGTCCGTCCCCTCCCGTTCTCTGAGGCAATTTTTCTGGCTGATGGCGGCTTGCCCGTGGACTGGTGAGTAAGCCAGCGCAGGGACGCGGTGATGAAAAACCGCCAAGACGCCAAGAGAACAGAGACCACTTGTGTCTGCCGCCCGCTTCGCAACTCAACACGAGCATTCCGGCGAACTCTTCCCGGCATCGATTGATTGACAGACCAGCGAACGGCACCGTATGCGGTGGGACTTGTCAAAGATGTGACACGGCGTTCTTGGCGGTTCACCCCTTCGCTGTAGCAAATGCGGCCGATCGCCGGACGCTCTGGGGGCCGAGAGGACTTCCGTTCGCGAAATACCAATCGAACGTGACTGTTCGTCAGGCCGGTTCGAGGGTCAGTTTGTCACAGCTCCTGCTCGCCAGTTGATCAGGGTCGAGCGGGATCTCGTGGTACCGCCCGGCGATCCAGTCTTCGAGTTGGTCGTCGTAGTGGCCGCTGCCGGGGTGTCCCGACTGGCTCTGTCCGTCGATGGCCCACAGGCTTCGCGACGGTTGGTCGAGGTCGGTGATGAAGCGGTAACCGCCGCCGGTGCTCGCTTGCCAATCAGGATCGCATCCGGAGTTACACACCGTCCCCACGTCTCCTCTAACGCCGAAGCCGCAACGGTCGAGCAATTCCGACAGGTCTCCTCGCGATGACAACACGTGTCGCAACGGCATGAGGTGCAATCGGCCCCACGTCCACTGCTGCATGTCCGGTCCGAAACGTTCGCTCAGGACGTTCAGCGTCTGGTCGAAGGCGGCGAGGATTCGGGATTCACGCTTGCCATCAGGAAACCAACCGTGCGGGTCATCCGCCAACAACCGCGAGGCGATCGCCTCGGCTCCCTGCACCATCAACGGTAAGGCCTCGTCATCGAAACGCGTTCTCGCGACGATCTCCGTCCAGTGGGTAAAGAAAACGTTGAATAACGCCGGACCGACAACGTCCGTTTCGACTTGCCCGTCCCACCCTCTGAGAATGACGGCCGCTTCCTGAACACGGCGGTCGGCGCAGTTCGCAAGTGCGTTCAACAAGGCAGGGAGACACTCGATTGCACGGAGCGAGGTCACATCCTGCTGCATGCTACGGACGTCCTCAACGGTAAGTTTTCCCGATACGCCCCCGGCCCCCTGCAAATGGCCCTCGATCATTTGGCGAATGCGGACGGCGCGGTGTCCGCGGGCCCATGTCCCCGCCAGTGGTTGGGGGAAGTCATCAGCGGCGACGCGGTTGTTGGCTGTCACGATCCAACCTTGCTCCGGGTCCGTCAGTTCGGGCATCTCCTCGAAGGCCATCAGACCGGCCCACTGATCGTCCGGCTCCCAACCCTTCCGATATCCCCGCTCGGCGCGGCGACGCAGCGGAATCCGGCCGCTTGCTTTGAAGCCGATGTGACCCTCCACATCGGCGAACAGCAACGCGAATGTCGGCACATGCCACGGCCGAAGCGCTTCCTTGAACTGGGACGCATCGGCCGCCCGGTCCATCGCCAGCATGGCTGCCAGCCAACCGCCCTCATAGGCGCCGAGCCACTTCAGCGAGACCGGGCCGGTCTCTCGTGCGGCGGGCGGCAAGAGTTCGTCAACGATCGGCCCGTTGCGAGAAAAACGGATCGTCTTCTGCACCGATGGGGCGTCTCGGACGCCGATCGTCTCGGTCAGTTCGCGGGACCGCTCCCACTCCCCATCGTCGAGAAAGCAACCCGGATGCGCTTCGTCGGTTCGTTCCTGATAGAGATCGCGGAGCGAACAGATGTTATTAGTGATTGACCACGCAACGCGGTCATTGCGTCCAATCATGATGGCGGGCATGCCGACGTACGCCATGCCCGCCGTGTTGAACGAACCGCCACACAGACGGACCTCGTACCAGCAGGAGACCGCTTCGAGGGCGATGTGCGGGTCGCTGGCGATCAGCGGCTTGCCGCGCGCGGTGTGCCGCCCCGCGACGACCCAGTTGTTGCTGCCGACGCCGTCGTCCGGCATGCCCATCGCCCGTCCAACGGCTTCGCAAGCGCCAACGTCGCCCGTCGCGTTCACCGCTGAGGGAGTGTAACTTCCAACGGGCATGATGGACTCGTCGTCCGCTTCGCCCTGCAGAAACTCCCGATAGAGGGCTCCCTCGCCCAGGGACCGCTTGGCCAGTTCGGGAATGGCGATGACCGGCAGACGGCCTGTCAGATACCAGCGAAACTCGTTCTCGATCGTGATGCAATCGAGTGGCGTCCACGGATCGGGGCGATAATCCAGCAGGTCGAACTCGATGGGGAGCCGGTCGCCGCTCTGGTTGATGAACGCGTTGATCCCATCCGAGAAGGATGTCAGAAGCGCGCTTGTCTCGACCGGCAACTGCAACCATTCGTTGCCGGCAATGCGGTTGAGACCGACAGTCCGTGCGACGATGTCGGATTCGAGACCCTCCGCTCCGAGGATTTCCGCCAATCGCCCCGCCCCTTTGCGGCGGAGATAGTCGAGCTGAAACAGACGGTCCTGCGCCATCGCAAAGCCGAACCCGTAGAACAGGTCGGCGTCGTTGTCGGCAACGATATGCGGCACGCCCACGGAGTCCCGGTGAATTTCGACAGCCGAAGCGACCGCCGCTTTCCGGGCTCCCTCAAATGACGGCACGCGCTGCTTGATGCATTCGCCCCACCAACGGTCAAACTCGTCACGTGAGATTCCCGCCGCCGCACAAATCGATGCGATCGATTCGCCGCCGCCGAGACGCCGCAGGATGCCTTGTTCGCTGAGTCTCATTGAGGCGTGTCCTTGTCACAGGTGAGATTCTCGGTTTTATCGCTGGAACCGGTGAAAGTGAATAGCTCGGAGGGCCGGGCACGGAGATAATACTCGTTCTCTGTCCCGACCTGGAGGTTCCCATGAACGACCAATCTGCTGTCAGTCGTCGAGACGTGTTGAAAGCTGCGGGAGCAACCGCAGCCGCATGGGCTGCATCGCCGCCGGCCTTTTCCGCTGACGATGAGGAGGCGATGTTGATCATCGACTGTCACGCTCATATCTATGGCGAGGACGAACAGCGGTACCCCACGATCGAGAAACCGTACCGTCCGCCCGCTGGAAAAGGGAACATCGCCCATCTCAAACAGGAAATGCGGGCGACCGGTGTCAGGTACGTAACGGCGATTCAAACCAGCACCTTCTACCGCTGGGACAACCGCTTCACCGCGGATTCGGCGCGCGACAACAGGGACTTCATGGTCGGCGTGGTGACGCTCGACCCCGATGATCCCGCCAGCCCGGAACTCCTGGAGAAGTATGTCCGCGAGAACAACGTTCGCGGCATGCGGAGCATTCCCGCCAAAAGCGGGCGGCTGGACGATCCGGGCGTGGACCGCTTGTGGGCGATGGCGGAACGGCTGGGGATCGTCATCAACGCCCTGGTCAACCGGGACAAACGCCCGGAACTCGAAACGCTGGCCGGGCGGCATCCCGAATTGAATGTCGTCATCGACCACTGCCTGAACATTGCGGCGGGTCCCATGCTGCAACCGGTCCTCGGCGACATGCTCGCTCTCGCCCGGTTGCCGAAGGTGCACGCCAAGCTTTCCTTTATTCCCACCGGCAGTGAGGAACCGTACCCGTGCAGCGATCTGCATGATGCCTGCCGGGCGATCATCGATGCGTACGGACCGGAACGCTGCGTTTGGGGCAGCGACTTTCCCTGTGAATTGTGGTGCCCGAAAGTCACCTACGCCCAACACCTGCGAATCTTCACGCATGAACTCAAGCTGGACGAAGCGACGCGGGCAGCCGTTTTGGGAAAAACCGCCCATCGTCTCTGGATCGAACCGCGCGGCTCATCGTGACGCTGCGACGGGCGGCTGTCGAATCGGGCGGCTGCCCGATTGGGGCGCCGATGAGATCGACGCCTTCATACGGTGAGGGCATGCGATTGGCAGCGACACCTCTGGATTCGTCAGGAAGCGGCCGCTCCCACGCGCCGGAGAATTCCCAACGGATTCCACCCGTGTTAGCGGCCGCTTCCTGACGGGCGCGGCTCTGATGACGACGGCGCAGTTGATTTTCGTCGGCCTCTCGCCTATCCCTGAATGGAAATCCAGACGGGACGATGGTTCCATACGCAGGCGGGGCCCACATTTTGACGGGACCAAACGGTCACTTCTCGAGCAGCATGAGCTTGCCGTACGTCGAAGGCCTCTACGAAGCGTATCTTCGTGGCGACCCGAACCTGCCGACGGAGTGGGCGCGGTATTTCGACGGACTGAAGGACGGACGCAGCGACAAGCATTCATCGGTTACGGAACGGCCCTTTCCTGCGCGGAGCGTGTTCAATCCCGCCGGAGGACGCGCAGCGGGGACCGGGCCGCACGGCGGTCGTCAGGGAGTTGTTGATGGCCGGCAACACGTCGCCGGCCTGCAGGAGCGGCTCGACCAACTGATCCGCAACTTCCGGGTCCGCGGCCACATCGTCGCTGCGGTTGACCCTCTGGGAACGATGCCGCTGCCGCCGGCGGAACTCGATCCCGGCTTCTATGGGCTCACCGAGGCGGACCTCGACCGCGAACTCTCGACTTCGTGGTTCGGCGGCCCGGAGCAGCGCACCCTGCGGCAGATGCTCGCGTGGCTGCGACAGACGTACTGCCGCTCGATTGGCGTGCAGTTCATGCACATCGACAGCCTGCGGGTTCGCATGTGGCTCGCTGACCGCATGGAGCGGACCGGCAACCGCCTCAAGCTCGACCGGGAAGAGCAACTCCGTATTCTGGGACGACTTGCCGACGCGGTCGTCTTTGAGGATTTCATCGCCAAGAAATACGTCGGGGCAAAGAGTTTTTCGCTGGAAGGAGCCGAGAGTCTGATTCCCCTGCTCGATATGGCGATCGAGAAAATGGGCAACGAAGGCGTCCGCGAAATCGTCATCGGCATGGCGCATCGGGGTCGGCTGAACGTTTTGGCGAACATCACGGGCAAGAACCCGCGCACAATCTTTCGGGAGTTCGAGGACGTCGACCCGGAGTTGCAGATGGGCCGGGGCGATGTCAAGTACCACATGGGTCACAGCGGCGACTGGACGACGTCGCAGGGGAATGCGGTCCACTTGTCGCTCTGTTTTAACCCCAGCCATTTGGAGTTCGTCAACCCGGTCGCATTGGGGCGGATGCGGGCCAAGCAGGACCGGTTCGGCGACTTCGGCCATGAGCGGGGAGCTGTGATTCTGATTCATGGCGACGCAGCGTTCGCCGGCGAAGGGGTCGTCCAGGAGACGCTGAACCTCAGTGAACTGCCGGGGTACAGCGTGGGCGGCACGCTGCATGTGATCGTCAACAATCAGATCGGCTTCACGACGTCGCCGCACGAAAGCCGGTCGAGCACCTATGCGACGGATGTCGCCAAGATGCTGCAAATCCCCATCTTTCATGTGAACGGCGAAGACCCGGAAGCAGTGGCCCAAGTGGTCAGCCTGGGGCTCGACTTCCGACGGGAGTTTCAACGGGACGTCGTCATCGACATGTACTGTTATCGTCGCCGCGGCCATAACGAGAGCGACGAACCGGCGTTCACACAACCGGAGATGTACCGTGCCATCAAGCAGAAACGGTCGACCTACGAGGACTACTTCGCTCACTTGCACCAGCAACATGGAGTGACCGAACAGGAAGCTCAGCAGATCGTCGAAAGCAAACGGCAACAGCTCGAGCGCGAGCTGGCCGAAGCACGCCGTGACGATTTTATTCGCTGTCTTCCTCAACTCAGTGGCGTTTGGGCCGGCTTCAAAGGGGGCGGCGTGCTCTCGGCGGAGACGCCGGAGGCTCCCGTGGATGCGGACGCACTCTCCCGAATCCTCCGTGCTCAAACGGAGTTGCCGGAAGAGTTCACGATCCATCCCAAGCTCGCGCGGCTGATGAAGGCTCGCCGCGCGATGGCGGAGGGGGACCGACCGCTCGATTGGGGAGCCGCCGAGGCGTTGGCGTTCGGCACACTGGTCGCTGACGGTGCGTTTCTGCGCCTGTCCGGACAAGACGTCTGCCGGGGCACGTTCAGCCATCGGCATGCCGTCCTTTACGACTACAACGACGGCCACCCGTTCGTCCCGCTGACGAACCTCACGGACAACCCGCGTCTCGTGCAGATCATCAACAGCCCCCTGTCTGAGACCGGCGTCCTTGGATTTGAGTACGGGTACAGTCTCGACCGTCCGGAAGGGCTCGTCATCTGGGAGGCGCAGTTCGGCGACTTCGTCAACGCCGGGCAAGTCATCGTCGATCAGTTCATCGCCAGTGCCGAGGACAAATGGGAGCGGCTCAGCGGGTTAGTCATGCTGTTGCCGCACGGCTTTGAAGGGCAAGGGCCCGAACATTCCTCCGCCCGGCTGGAACGCTTCCTGATGCTCTCGGTCGACGACAACATGCAGGTCGCGCAGCCGTCGACGCCCGCCCAGTTCTTTCACCTGCTGCGCCGGCAGGTGCTTCGGCAGTGGAAGAAACCGTTGATCGTGATGTCCCCCAAGAGCCTGCTGCGGCACCCAGTGTGCGTCTCCTCACTGAACAACTGTGCAGATGTCGGATTCCGTCCGGTCCTCGGAGATGATGGCTTCGGCGACCCGGCCGACGTCCGCCGGATTCTCCTGTGCTCGGGACGCGTCTATTTCGATCTGGCCGAGCGCCGCGAGCAGGAGAACCGTCGGGATGTGGCCCTCATCCGGATCGAGGAGTTTTACCCCTTGCCCACGGAACGCCTGAACCTCGCCCTCGCACCGTTTGCAGAGGGGACACCGGTCGTCTGGGTTCAAGACGAGCCGCAAAACATGGGGGCCTGGTGGTTCCTGCGGTTTCATTTTGGTGATACGCTGGACGGTCGTTTGCCGTTTTCGGCCGTAACCCGTCCCCCGTCGTCGAGTCCCGCGACCGGGTCGTCACACAGCCATCGTATCGAACAACAGCAACTCTTGGATCAAGCGTTCGCCGTCGAGACAACGGACTGATCGTTGCCGCCGGGTGATTTACTGAACGCCATCATCACAGGAAACAGCTCTTCAACCGGAAAGTCGCGGTTGTTACTGGAAACACGTTGAAATCTCACAGAATGCCTGCTTCTGCTGGTTGTGTCGAAAGGCGAGCAGCGTAACCCGAAGCGTTAGCGAGGACGCTTCGAGATGCTTGCAAGGACTTCCCTCGCTTACTCTTCGGGTCACGATGACTATCGACGGTGCAACTTCAAGAAACGTAAGCGACGGGATCGGACGACTCACGTTCCTGGCTGACGTATTGGAGTGCTGCGATGGATGATCCGATTGGTTATCTCCTGACATGGGTTACGTACGGCACGTGGTTGCCGGGCGATTGTAGGGGTTGGGTCGAGTACAGACATGGTTGGCAACTCCCCGACCCCGTCTGTCAGGGCTAACGCCTTTTCCATTTCGGGGTTCGTGCGTAGGATTGGTTGAGTTTACGGAGAGTCAACTTTTCTCAGGGAGGTTTACTTATGTCATCCGCCTGCGGGGAGAGCTTGTTGGCCTGTTGGTCGCA
>JAJDEI010000201.1 GCA_029259845.1 Planctomycetaceae bacterium
CAACCTCCCGTGGGCGAACACATGATTGACTCCGAACGAGAGCCGGATGCGGGAAATCCGCACGTCCGGTTCGACGAGCGGGATGTGGAAACGGAGCATCCAACGATGCCACCGCGCCACATCTCGACTCTACCGGACGAAACTCGGATTGAATGTCGAATGTGAACCGCCGTCCGGCAGAGCCGGACCTACCCGGCTGGAGCAGCGAAGTCGGGCGAATTGGCAGCCCCGTAGGGTGGGCTGTGCCCACCAGCAAGAACCGTCCGACGTCCTTCAACCGACCGCCTCGCAAACAATGGTGGGCACAGCCCACCCTACTTCACTTTGCCCACCAATCGAATGAGACAAAGGTCTTCGACCGCTACTCGACTTCGAGAAAATGACGGGCCAAGGCCACCCTTCATGGCTCGGATTGTTCCGACACTTGGCCCCGTCCCCCGGAGGCAACGTTGATGGCTCGCTTTCGGCCCTGCGGCGGCATTGCCCTTTTGATCCTGTACGCGTCGGTTCCGGCGACTGTCGCCGACGACCGCGAACCTGTCGTGATCGACGCCGTTCCGTATCGCATCAGTGCGCCCGGTTCCTACCGCCTCGCGAGCGATCTCACGTATGCCGACGCGCGCGGAGTGGCGATCTCGGTCGAGGCGGACGATGTCACGCTCGACTTTCAGGGGCACGCCCTCACGGGAACAGCGGGTGCCGACAGCGGCGCCGTGGGGGTCCGCGCGGTTGGCCGCAAACGGGTGTCGATCACCAACGGTCGGATTTCCGGCTTCTATTTCGGTATCGATATCCGCTCCGATGACCGGGGTGGAGGCACGTCCTCCGGCCATCGGGTCTCGCGAATAGTCCTGGACGGCAACTGGTACTTCGGCGTGCGGCTCGTCGGCTCGGACTCAAAGATCGTCGGCTGCACCATCACTACCACCGGAGGCTCGGCCCGTCCGAGGCATACAATTCCCCACGGTATCCGCTTCGTTGGTGAACGGAACCTGCTCACCAACTGCTGCGTCCGCGATCTTATTCTGACGAAGCACCCGGACGGCCGCGGGGAAATCGTCGGCGTGCATTTTGATGCGGCTCGCGGCAGCCGGATGGAGCACAACACGCTTGTTGAAGTCGCGAACGACCGGGATGACCAATTCCCCGATGACGACGATCGCGAACGGCGGTTCGGCGTGTGGGTCAACGGCGGCCCCCAAAAGAACACGTTCCTGACGGTGAAGGACAACACGATCTCGGGCTTCACCGTGCCGCTCGCCTTCACCCCGGGAACCGACGGCCTCGTTGCGGGGAACACCTTCGCCGCGGCAAGCGATTCGCCGATCCGCGGACGCCCAGCCGCCCAAGTCTCTGAGAACACCGTTGTCGGGCAGCCGGTCTCCGTTGGTTGTCCGGCCATCAAGTGACTCGCGTTGCCAAGCAGGGCGGCGTTTGCCGAACGCAATTCGGATTGAACGTCGAATGTCAATCGTCGTCCAGCATTGGTCGGCTCCAGCCGCCTGTCACCCCTCCGACGACAATGGTCCGCGGAGCGGACCCTACGGCGATCTCCCACTTCCTATCTCCTATCCCCCATCCGGCGATTCGCGGCTCTTGGCACGCTGGTAGTGCTCTTCCATCTCGACGAGGCCGACGTCGCGGATGTCTTTGCCTTGTTGGGCGAGGCCGGTTTCGATGGCGCGGAAGCGGTGGGAGAACTTGCGGTTGCTGCGGCGGAGTGCTTCTTCGGGGTTGATGTCCCAGCGGCGGGCGATGTTGGCGAGAACAAACAGCACGTCGCCCAGTTCGTCCTCGATGCGGTCGCGGCGGGGCGCATCTTCGATCGGTTCATCGGGGACGGGGTCACCTTCGACGCTCGCGGGGATGACCGGCAGCGGCGCGTCGGGCGAAAGCTCCTGCCGGAGTTCGTCCAGTTCCTCCTGCAGTTTGTCGAACAACATCAACCGGTGGGGGAAGTCGTACCCCACGCGGGCGGCTCGTTTGCTGAGGCGGGCCGCGCGGGCAAGGGCCGGCAGGTCGGCCGGGATGCCGTCGAGCACCGAGTCGCGGTCTTTCTCTTGTCCTTTGGCGTGTTCCCAATGTGTGTGGACGTCGCTCGCCGTTTTCGCCTCGGCATCGCCGAACACGTGCGGATGGCGGCGGATCATTTTTTCGGTGATGCGGCCGATGACTTCGATCAGACTGAAGCGTCCCTCGTCTGCTGCAATCTGCGCATCGAGGACGACCTGCAACAGCACGTCTCCCAACTCCTCCGCAATGGCGTCGTTGTCGTCGGTGTCGATCGCTTCGAGGAGTTCGTACGTCTCCTCCAGCGTGTAGGGCTTGATGCTGGCGAGGGTCTGTTCGCGGTCCCAGGGGCAGCCGTCCGGGCCGCGCAGCCGGGCGATGACTTCGACCAGACGGACGAAGGACGCTGCGGTTTGGTTGCGGGGCGGGGGAGTGCCGGGCGGCGGCGTGGGGGAGTCCGTGGGATTCATGGTTATCCGGCGTGCGAAACCGCAAGCGATGATTGTGGGGAGGAATGGTCAGGGGTCAACGGCGACACGGGCGGCCATGGGCATGCGGCGACCGCTGCCAAAGGCACGTTCGGACAGCTTGATACCGGGGGGCATCTGACGCCGTTTGAACTCGTTGCGGTCGAGACGAGTCGCGACCCAGCGGACCGTCTCGGCCGGAAACTGCTGGCACAGCGCCTCGACCGATTCTTCGCGTTCGATGAGTCCTTCCAGAATCCCGTCCAGCAGCGGGTATGGCGGCAGCGTATCCTGATCGAACTGGTCCGGAGCGAGTTCGGCACTGGGGGCCTTGGTGATGATGTGTTCCGGGATGACCTCTTCCCCGGCGAGCGTATTGACGTATCGGGAGACGGCGTAGACATCCCGCTTGAGCAGGTCGCACAGCACGGCGAACCCGCCCGCCATATCGCCGTAAAGCGTGCAGTAGCCGACGGCCAGTTCGCTCTTGTTTCCGGTTGCCAGCGCCAGCCAACCGTGCCGATTGCTGCGAACCATCACCATCGCGCCCCGGATGCGGGCTTGCAGGTTCTGGTCGGGGAGTCCGCCCGGTTGCGAAGTGAGGTCGTCTCCGATGACGGTCGTTTCTTCATACGCCCTATGCACCGCGTTGATGGGGATGGTGTCCCAGTCGATGCCCAGATTTTCGGCGAGTTGCCGCGCGTCGTCGATGCTGTGCTCGCTGCTGTACCGGCTGGGCATGAGTAGCCCGTGGACGTGCTGAGGACCAACGGCCCGCGCGGCAATGGCGGCGGCAAGCGCGCTGTCAATCCCGCCGGAGAGGCCGAGTACGCAGTCGGTGAAGCCGCACTTGCGCATGTAGTCGAAAAGACCCAGCGTGAGCGCGTCGAACAGCATCGCCTCGCGCGGTTGGTTCGGGACGGTGATCGGTGCCCCCCAGTTGTCGGTATCGACGATGCGGAAGTCGGTCTCGAATCCGTTCATCACTTCGAGAACGTCGCCCGTTGCGCTCAGCACAAGGCTGTGCCCGTCGAACACGAGGTCGTCATTGCCGCCGACCTGGTTGACGAACAGCAGCGGTTTGCCGTGTTCGATCGGATGCCGCCGCAGGATGTCGAGCCGCCGCTGCGGTTTGGTAATCTCGAACGGACTGGCGGAGAGGTTGATGAACAGGTCGACGTTCTGGGCGGCGAGCTGCGCGACGGGGTCGGTCCGTCGGCAGGGATCCTGATGGTAGAACGTCTCCGGGACGCCCCACCACGCATCTTCGCAAATGTGGACGCCGAGCCGCAGTCCGCCGAACTCGACCGGCGCAACGGCGTCCGCTTCGCGGAAGTACCGCTGTTCATCGAAGACGTCGTAGTTCGGCAGCAAGTACTTGTGGACCGTCGTCCGGACTGTTCCGTCCGCCAGGAGGCTGACCGCGTTGGCGATTTGTCCGGGCGGCACGCCGCGCGTCGTCGGATGACCGACAAGCAAACCCAGCGAGGGACCGAGGCGTTGGGCGAGCGTTTCGACCGCTCGGTCACAGGCGGCGACGAACCCTTCACGCAGCAACAGGTCTTTGGGGGGATACCCGCAGAGGACGAGTTCGGGCGTTACGAGGAGCGCGGCACCGTCGTCACGGGCCCGCGCGGCGGCGGCAGCGATGGCGGCGACGTTTCCTGAAAGGTCACCGACGATGGGATTGAGTTGGGCGAGGGCAATTCGCATGGGCAAGTCCGCGCAGGACGATCGTTCTCAATAGACAGCGAGAGCGGAACACAGCCCCGGCCACCCGAAGCCGAAGTTGAACGGGCTGCTCGTCAGGATGACCGAGCGTAGGCGATGACGGACAATCGTTACAAGCGCGACAGGCGGCCCATCCGCGAAAGATGCCGAACCGGCTCCTGCCCGGCGCTTCGCGGGCCTCTCCCCGACGTGAACCGGACGCGGATTCTTCCACAACGGCGTTCACCACGGTGACACAAAGCGCACGGAGAACACAACTTTCGTCAGTCACTCGCCGGTTCGACTCTTGTCAGCGCGTCAGTTCATCGTCGCGGCTTGCGACAAGGTCTTCTCACGTGAAGCGCCTGTCGTCCTGCGAATCTCTCTGAGTCCGTGCCACCGTGGTCAGTAATCCGGGCTACATTTTCCGAGGGCACGAAGGTCTGCCCATCGACAGAAGGGGATCGTCGTCCCCGACAATCGTCAGCACAGGGCTTCAGTACGGTGCCGATGTGACGAAACAAGGCCGCAAGAAACGCCGAGCCAAACGATCGGAATCCCGCCCGTTGGTGAGCGGCTTCTCGATCCTGATTCTCGGCGGCTTCCTGATCGGCAGTGCCGCCAGCCACGCCGTCACCAACGACCTCCGCACTGACATGATGATGGGAGGGATTGTCGGGATACTGGCGTTTCTCGGCCTCGACCAGGTCAAAGCCCTCCGCAAAAAACTCGCCGAAGTCGCCGACCGGCTCCATGTCGAGGGGCGACTCGACCGGCACATCGACCGATTGGCCTTCGACTCCGAGGAGCCGGCCAACGACGCCGACGACGAAGGGGCGACGACCGAGGAACTTCAGGCGGTCACCTGACGCGGCAGATGCGCGGATTCGGTCGAGCCGATTCCCCGGCAGCAATCGCTCCCTGCTGAAAAGCGACGGGTCCGAGCAACCGTTCTGTCGTGCGGCGGCAATCGTGCCGTCCCTTCTCTATAATGCGACCGGCGGAGCGGCACAGCGTGATCGCGTTGCCGACACGAGCATCATCGCAGACCGGCCGAAGATTCGGGACACAGGGAGGAATCGGGATGACAAGGCGAGTGCGTGAAACCGCGCTGTTGGTCGCGGCGCTGCTGGTCGTGGAGACATTGGTCGCAGCGGTGTCTCTCGCCGGGGAGGAAGCCCGCCTGCCGGCCGCCTCACCTCCCGGAAGCGAGACGCTGGTGCGGGTCAATGGCCGCGCGGTCACGCAGGCCGATCTGGGCACCGCGTACCTCGTCCGCGGAATTCCCCCCGAGCGCCAGCCGGCACTTCGCAGGTCGCTGTTGGACCGACTTGTCGACGCGAGCTTGATCGCCCAGTTTCTCGAACGTCGCCACATCAAGCCGAACCGTGTGGCACTCGACGAACAAGTCGGGCGAATCCTGGCGTTCATTCGCCGCCGGGGGGAAGCTCCCGATGACTTTCTCAAGAAGCTGGGATTGGACGAGCAGCAGGTTCGCGACCAGCTGTCGCTCCCTCTGGCTTGGGAAACGTACGCCCGCGCGGCGATCACCGCCGGTCAGTTGAAATCTTACTTCGACGCCCATCGGCGCGAGCTCGACGGCACCCAGTTGCGGTCGCGGCACATCGTGCTCAGAGTTCCCCTCGGGGCACCGGTTGACTGGGAACGGGCCGCGCAGCGAATCGGCGCCTTCCGCCAGGAGATCAACAGTGGCAAGCGGTCGTTCGCCGATGCGGTGCAGAAGTATTCCGAAGGACCGAGCAAAAGGAACGGCGGCGATGTGGGCTTCTTTGCCCATCGCGGAACGATGCCGGCCGCCTTCGCCGACGCGGCGTTTCAATTGAAACCGGGTGAGTTGAGCCAGCCAGTCCGGACGAATGCGGGCGTGCACCTGATCGAAGTGACCGAAGAACGGCCCGGACAACTCAGTCTGGAGGACGTCCGACAGACCGTGTTTGAGCGTCTCGCTGTTCAGATGTGGGACCAACAGGTCGCCACACTGCGTGGCCAAGCGGACATCATCTGGATCCAGCCTGAGGCCCCCGGGACCGTTCCCTAGCAACCGGAGGTTGGAGTTCAGCCTTGAGGCTGCAGACGCAGTTTCTTTCACGCTGGGGCCAAGCCTTGAGTTGGGCCTCGGAATTCAGAGATTCGCTTGCGTCTGCACTCTTCCGCCAATCCCAACAGAAGCGGTGATTGCGGCGAACGGTGACGCTAGGGTAGAATTGCGTCGGAGAGAGACCACAGCCATTCGTCACTGTTCGGTGCTCTTAATTGAAAAACTCCAGGCCCAGCATCTGTACAGGACCGGTTCGACGTCGCGAGTTCTTGCGGGCGGGGACGCTCGCTTTGGGCGGGATCACTCTGCCGGAAGTGCTCGCCCGGCGGGCCGCTGCAGGGGGGGCTCAAGCCGACACCTCCGTCATCCTGTTCTGGATGTGGGGCGGGCCGAGCCAGCTTGAGACGTACGACATGAAGCCCGATGCGCCGAGCGAATACCGTGGGCCGCTCCACCCGATCCGTACCAACGTGCCGGGCATCGAGATCTGCGAGTACATGCCGATGCAGGCGCAGATGGCAGACAAGTTTTCGATCATTCGATCGCTGCACCACGAGATGTCGGCCCACAACGACGGCAGCATCGAAGTGCTGACCGGCAAGACCCCGAGCAAGCCCGACCCGACCTCACAGGCCCGTTCCGAGCATCCGGATTTCGGCATGGTCACCAGCCGCCTCCGAGGACCGCGTACGGACGGGCTGCCGCAGTACGT
The DNA here is from genome assembly GCA_029259845.1 of Planctomycetaceae bacterium. Taxonomy (GTDB): domain Bacteria; phylum Planctomycetota; class Planctomycetia; order Planctomycetales; family Planctomycetaceae; genus JAHBXU01. The sequence goes on from JAJDEI010000201.1 coordinate 6,959, forward strand.
TGGGGTGCAGAAGGCTCCGTTCATGACGAAGCCGACCTATCTCGGCGTGAGCCAGAAGGCGTTCGAGACCGGCGACCCGGCGGCGGAGAAGTTTTCGCCCCCCAATCTCACGCTCGCCGCCGGCATCCACAATGAACGCTTCGAGAATCGCAAATCGCTCGTCACCCAGTTCGACCGCTTCCGTCGTGATCTCGACCAGAGCGGGTCGTTGGAGGCGATCGACCAGTTCCGGGCCTCCGCTTTCAACATCCTCACCAGCCGCCAGGTGGCTGATGCCTTCGATTTGAACCAGGAGGACCCCCAACGCCGCGATCGCTACGGCCGGCATCGCTGGGGACAAAGCTGCCTGCTCGCCCGTCGGTTGGCTGAAGCAGGCGTGGCGGTCATCAACGTCGACGCCACCGCGCCCAATAACACCACGAAACACTTCAGTTGGGATGACCACGCCGGCGCGTTTCATCTGGACTACGCGCAACGGGAACGGCTGCCGCAGATGGATCAGGCGCTCACGGCATTGATTAACGACTTGTACGACCGCCGCTTGAACGACCGCGTGCTCGTCATCGCGATGGGCGAATTCGGTCGCACCCCCCGCATCACGCACGCACCGAAAAACTTCTCCAATCAGGTCGGTCTCGGTCGCGATCACTGGCCGCAGGCTTTCAGCGCGTTCATCTCTGGGGGCGGCCTGCGGATGGGCCAAGTCGTCGGACAGACAAACTCCAAGGCCGAATTCCCCCTGCACGACCCGGTCACGCCCCAAGACCTGCTCGCCACCGTCTACCGGCACCTCGGCATCAATCCGCGGCAGTCCCTCACCGATTTCGCCGGACGGCCCGTGCCGGTTCTGCCCGGCGGAAAGCCGATCGAAGCGCTCGTGTGATTCGCCCGCATTCCCTGAGTTCGGCTTTCGCAGTCTTCCGATGGGGGACAGGAGCCTCGCCCTGAAGTCTGTTGCGACGGGTGCGGCGGGATGGAGGCCGGATGAGGGGGCCGAAACATCAGGGTCTGAGAGAAAGGGCAGGGATGCGGACATTTCGATGTCATTCGGGTACCATTGTTCCTATTAAGGGGGCGCTCTGCAGGGCGAACGTGTTTGTCACGATGGGGGATTGTCGGCGGTTCGCCGTCGGCGATGCCTCCGGGCTAACAGGAGTCATGGATTGGCGTTCGCCCGTAACAAACGGGGCGGCCGATGTCGGTGCGACGCCCCGGCGTCAACAAAACGTTTGAGCTGGGGCGCTCTGATTTCTCTTGCTTGCGCGGTTGAACCAGGAATTGTGACATGTTGAAACTGGGGCGGATCAACGCACGCAATTGTCAGGCGTTCTCGCGGCGGGAGATGCTTCAGGTCGGAAGCTGTTCGGCGCTGGGACTTTCGTTGCCGCATCTCCTGTCGAGGGCCGCTCAGGCGGAGCAGAAAAGTGCCCGTGTGAAGTCGGTGCTTCTGCTCTGGCTGTGGGGAGGGCCTTCGCACCATGAGACGTGGGATCCCAAACCGAATGCGCCCCTCAAGATTCGTGGTTGCTATCAGCCGATCTCGACCGCCGTTGCTGGAACGCAGATTTCCGAACTCCTGCCGATGTCGGCCGCGCGGACCGACCAGTTGACCATCATCCGCAGCATGGCGCACGGGATGAAGGATCACAATCAGGCGGGAACAGTGTCGCTGACCGGTAGCAAGAACGGATCACGGGCGTCCGGGGGAGTGCCCGAGCCGGGACGCGTGCGACCGAGCATGGGATCGGTAGTGTCGTTTCTGAGTCAGGACCGCGACACAAACTGGCCGGCGTTTACTGCCATCGGGCGCCGCTGCACTGTCAGCAATGCCGACCTCCGCGGGCAAACGGCACAAGCCTTGGGAGCGATGCACGACCCGTTTCGACTTGAGGGATTCGACTTCGACGGGGGTGTTCCGGTCCCGGCAAGCTTGCAGCCGCTGGGCGATGTCGGCAGCGTCCGCCTCGACGACCGGCAGCGGTTGATGTCTGCTTTGGACCGCTGGCAACGATCTGTCGAGCAATCCGGCGCTGTCGAACGGTACGACGATCTGCGCAGCCGCGCATTCGACTTGTTGACGGCGGCGGGCGCCAAACAGGCGCTCAACATTGATGAAGAGTCGGCCGGACTTCGCGACCGCTATGGCCGCACGGTCTTCGGTCAGAACTGCATTCTGGCGCGGCGTCTGATCGAAGCGGGTGTTCGGTTCGTGCAAGTCAACTGGAGCGGTAACGCTGAGGACGAGCAACAGGGAGGCGATGGCGGCTGGGATCTCCATTACCGCTTGTTTGAACGGATGCAGGACCGCTACTGCCCTGTGTTCGACCGGGCGTTTGCGACATTGCTCGACGACCTGAAGCAGCGTGGGCTGCTCGATTCGACGTTGGTGCTGGCGATGGGAGAATTCGGTCGCAGCCCGGCCATCAGCCAGATTGGCGGCCGCGAACACTGGCCGTTTGGCTATTCCGTGGTGGTCGCGGGCGGGGGCACGCCCGGCGGGACCGTCGTCGGTGCGACCACGTTTGACGGTGGTTATCCGGCGAGCCGGCCGAACCACCCTGTCGACCTGATGGCCACCGTGTTGGAACTCATGGGGCTCAAGCGACTGCCGCTGTTTGAACGTGACGCGGCCGTCCTGGGGGCACCCATTCCGGAACTGATCGGATGAAGAACTTTGCATTGCTGTGGCTGGTGGCCGCTTGGGTTTCGTCGGCTGCGACGATCGCCGGCGACGATGATTCGACGTCATCCGTCGAACGACTTACGAAAACCTATTTCCCGAAATTCTTTCTGTCCTACTCGCCCGACGGCTCGCACCTCGCTTATTGTCGGCATCATCGCAACCTGAGGGGGACGAACCAGATTCTTGTCGGTCTTCGGATCATGAAGGCCGACGGCACGGGTGACCGGGCGATGCTGAGCGACTTCAACTCGGCCGTCCAAATTCAGGAACACCCCGCATGGTCTCCGGAGGGGACGCAGTTGCTGGTCTCCGGCGGCGGAAACGACACCGGAAATTCCTCAAAAGACATCTTCACCTGCACTGTGGATGACGCCTTTCAGGCGACCGGCTTGAGAAAGATCGTCGCCGGCCGCGGCGTGCAATTGGGCGAGGAACCCTGCTTCTCTCCCGACGGAAAACACATCGCCTTTGTGTCCATCGACGAGCGGCTCTGGATGGCGGATGCCGACGGCAGCCATAAGACAGAGATCGTGCAGGTGGACGGCTCCTACTGTCATCAGCCGGCCTGGTCACCGGACGGCCAATGGATTGCGTTCGCGTCGGACCGTGACGGCGATGTGGAAATCTACAAAATCCGTTGGGACGGGTCGGACCTCACGCGGCTGACCCATTCGCGCGGATTCGACTGCCGGCCGCGCTGGTCGCGGGACGGACGCTGGATTCTGTTCACATCGAATCGCAACGGCAACCACGATCTGTTTTTGATGCATGACGACGGATTCGATGTCCGTGCCCTGACCCATGACCGGGCAATGGACGATCATGGCACGTTTTCTTCTGACGGTCGATCAGTCGCGTTCGTCTCAATGCGCGACGGAGGCTTCGACATCTATCGGTTGCCGATTCCGGAGGACATCGGGTTCGGGCCGGTCCCCGCAGTTTCGCCGATGTCGACCGAGCCGGCGGGAGACCTGATTGCTCACTACTCATTCGACGAAACGGACACCGACGAAGGGACCGCCCGTGACTTGGCCGGACGAAATCCCCTGCAACTTTTCGGTGCGCGGGTTGTGCGCGACTCTGACCGGGCTTGGCTGGAGTTCGACGGCGACGATGACTACGCATTCGCCGGAAACAGCGCGCAACTCCGCCAAGCGGGGCCATTGACCTTGTCGCTGTGGGTGTCTGCCCGCGAGTGGCCGGGCAACGGCTACTTGCTCTCCAAGTACGGCTGGAACATCTATGTCTCGTCCGATGGTCGTCCCCGATTCGAAACGCGGACCGCCGGGAACCAGGCGTGGGACACACTCGCGGCCGCCGATTCGTTGCCGCCACAGCAGTGGAGCATGATAACTGCCGTGTTTTCGCCCGATTCCGGCCGGCTGTCCATCTACATCAACGGCAAGCTGTCTGCCGAACGCGAGCGTGCCGATGGGGCACTGGGAGCCGTCGATGCTTACCCGTTGCAACTGGGGCAGTACACCGCATCGCAGACACAGAGATTCCGCGGTCGCATGGACGAAGTCCGCATCTATGGCGTCGCACTCAGCGCCGACCAGATTGCCGGCGAGTACGTCGCACAGTCACAGTCCGTCCACTGACAGCGCATTGACAGAAGTTGCCGCGACGATGTCAGCCATGCCGAAGTTCGCAAACGGACCAGTTTCTCGAACTTCCGACACGGCAGCGGACGCCCGCGAGTCCTTGAGCCGAGCAGGGCCATTCCAAGTTTCACTTTGGAGAGGACCGGCCGGGACAAGCTCAATGGTAACCCGCAGCGTCAGCGAGGAAGCGAACGTGAGTGAGCGATTCGTCCCTCGCTGACGCTTCGGGTGACGAGGTTGCCCAGCTTCAATCTTTGAACGGCCCTGTTGAGCCGAGACTGGGGGATGAGTCTGCTGGGGGAATGTGCTAGACTGGGGTTCCTGCCTGTTTGCCGGATTCGACCTGCCCGCCGGTGTGATTGGAGATCGCATGAACCTGCCGATGCGATTCGAGTGCCCTGAGTTTTCTGGCTTGAGCCGGGTTGCGCGGCGCGACGTGCTGCGGGCCGGGACGCTGGGCCTTTTGGGCTGGGGCGGGTTGTCGCCGGTGGGAGAAGCGTCCTCTGTTGCGAGTGCAGGTGCGACCCCGGCTGTCGCTGGTGGTGGCAAGGCCAAGCGGTGCATCTTTCTGTTCATGTGGGGCGGGCCGAGCCAGCTCGACACGTTCGACATGAAGCCGCAGGCACCGGCCGAAGTCCGGGGCCAGTTCGATCCCATCTCGACCCCCGTGCCGGGGTTGCAAATTTGCGAGCACTTTCAGCATCTCGCCCCGCTGATGGACAAAGTGGCGGTCGTGCGGTCCCTCACGCATGACGACCCGGCGCACTTGTCGAGTGCGCACACCACGCTCACCGGGCATCTGCCGCCGGTCAACAAGAGCGATGCCGAGCCTCCCTCTGAGCGGGACACGCCTCACCTCGGGGCGATGATGTCGAAGCTGCGGCCAACAGTCGGCGGACTACCGCCGTTTATCAGCATGCCCTGGTTGGCGTATCACCCGTCGGCTCCCGGGGGGCGGGCTCCCGGTCAGCATGGCGGCTGGCTCGGCCGGTCGTACGATCCTCTGCTCATCGAAGGCGACCCCAGCCAACCGGACTGGAAGGTGCCCGCACTGGCGCTCAGTGATGGGGTCACCGGCGGCAGGCTGGAGAACCGCCGCCGGTTGTTGGATACCATCGAACGACAACAGCAATTGTTGGAGCGGTCCGCCGCGCTGGCCGATCTTGCCGATCAGCAACACAAGGCGTTCGGATTGTTGACCTCTCCGGACGTGCGGCGGGCCTTCGACCTGCAGCGGGAGCCGGACGAGGTGCGCAACCGGTATGGGCGCAATATTCACGGCCAGTGTGTGCTGCTCGCGCGGCGGCTGGTCGAACATGGCGTGCCGTTCGTCTCGGTCAACTGGCATCACGACCACAAGAACTTCTGGGACACGCACGGCAACAACTTCAACCGCCTCAAGGACGACTTGATCCCGCCATCCGACCGGGCGCTGGCCGCACTCTTGACGGATCTCGATGAGCGCGGGTTGTTGGAGGAGACGCTCGTGGTGTGGGTGGGCGAGTTCGGCCGCCGGCCTCAGATCACCAAAGGCAGCGCGGGCCGCGAGCATCATCCCTTCTGTTACAGTGGCCTACTTGCCGGCGGAGGCGTAAGGGGCGGGGCGATCTACGGCGAGAGCGACCCCATCGCCGACCGCCCGGCGGTGGACCCGGTCTCCCCGCACGACTTCGCCGCCACGATTCTTCACGCCCACCGTGTCGATGCCGCTGCCACATTACCCAACCGCATCGGCCGCCCCAACCGGCTCTACGACGGCCGGCCGATCACCGCATTGTTCGGGTGACCGGACAGACGTTTTGTTGAAGTTCGTCGTGTTGCAATTGGGACGTCGCACCGACATCGGCGGCCGCCGTTGGCTCGGGGTGAACGCCGATCCATGATTCCCGTTAGCCCGGAGGCAACGCCGACGGATTGGGGCGTTATGTCGTCGCCGTCCTTTCCGGGGATGGGCGGACGCTGGGGCCCATGAGGATGGCGAGCCACTGGGTGTCTGCGCTATTCTCGAGAGCGATCTTGACGGTCATGGTGAGCGGGACGGAGATCACCATGCCAACCGGTCCGAGCACCCAGCCCCAAAAAACCAGCGACATGAACACCACCAGTGTCGAAAGGCCGAGTCCCTTGCCCATCCAGCGCGGCTCGATGAAATAGCCGATCAGCATGTTGACGCCCAGGTACAAGCCGACAACCGCGAAGGCTGTCCCGAATCCGAGTTGCAGTAGCGTCAACAGCACGGCGGGGACTGCGGCCAGAATCGAGCCGATGCTGGGGACATAGTTCAGCAGAAACGCCAGCACTCCCCACAGCAGCGGGAAGTCGACCCCCAGCAACCAGAGGGCGACGGTGACCAGGCCGCCGGTGAACAGACTGGTGCTGGTCTTGATCGCCATGTAGCTGTTGACATCGTCGGCGATCCGTTGCAGTTCCTGAATGCGGCGATGCGACTCACCGCCCATCGCTTGCAGTTTGACCGGCACCGAAGTGCCTTCCATCAGCAGAAAAATCGTGGTGGCGAGGATCAACAGCGTTTGACTGAGGATGCCGCTGAACGCCCGCATCACGCCCATGAAGCGCTGCATGATCGTCCCCGGCTCCAGCAGGTCGCTCCAATGGGACAGCCCGTCTGTGCCAATCATCAGGTTGTCTTTCCACTTTTCCAGCCACTCGTGATTTTCTGCCTGCGTCTCGACCATCTGGTTCCAGGCACCGGTCCATTCGGCGATGCGGGGCTCATACTTTTGAGGCCATTTCGTGATGAACTGGTCGATCGTTCCGCTCACGACGATGACGAAGGCCAGTCCGACGACGCACAGCCCGGCCAGGACGATCAGCATGGCCAGCCACTGGGGGACGCGGCGGCGGCAGAGCCATTGCAGAGCGGGCGCACTGAGAATCGCCAGGAAAATCGCCAGCAGCAGCGGCACGACCAGCGTCGCTGCCGCCCGCATGCCGGCGACGATAATGATCAAAGACGCCCACGCGAGTAGGACTCGGAGTGCGCGCCGATCGTCTCGCGGCGAGGTTGCGGGAGCCGGTTCGTCCATAGGGGTGAGTTCCGGACGGTTGAAATTGGCAGTCAATCGCGGGTGATGTCCCTCCCAAGGTGACAAACCGGCCGCGCCCTGACAATTCCGTCTCCTCATTTTTGGAGCGGGACGCTATAACTCGCGGCTCAGCGGCCCATTGAACAGGTGTGCCACGGCTGTGTCAGCCGTGCCGACGTCGAGAAACGCACTGGTTGATCGCACTGCCGAGACGGCAGTGGCACGCGGAATGGAGTTGCTCCGCGCGGCTGCTGAATCGGACTTTGGGATCGTTACCGATAACCACCACCGGTGCAGGGATGCAATCTTCGTTTCGCAAAGTCTTGCTCGGCGCTTCCGTGCTCGCTGCAACCTGCGTGGTGGCGGTCTTTGGTTATTGGAGGATGGCCGGGTGGAGTCTGCTGGACTCGATCTACATGGTGGTGATCACCATCTACGGCGTGGGCTATCAGCATGCCCAGCCGATGGACGACCCGGTCCTGCGCGTGTTTACGCTGCTGGTGATTGTCTTCGGATGCACCTCCGCCATCTATGCGATCGGCGGGTTCATCCAGATGATCACGGAAGGGGAAATCAATCGAGTTCTGGAGGAACGTCGCATGTCACGAGGCATTGAACGGATGCAGAGGCACGCCATCGTCTGTGGGTATGGACGGGTCGGCCAGATGCTGGCGGAGGAATTGGTCGCTGCCGATCACGCGTTTGTGATTGTCGACAGCGACCGAGAGCGTCTGCGAGAAGCCGAAGAGCAGGGGATCGCCATCGTCGCCGGCGATGCGACCGACGAAGAGGTCCTGACGCTCGCGGGGGTTGAGCGGGCCGGTGTGCTGGCGACCGTGCTGCCCGACGACGCGGCCAATGTGTTCATCGCATTGACCGCCCGCGAACTGAATCCGACCTTGGAGATCATCGCCCGCGGGGAGTCGTCCTCGACACGCAAAAAACTGTTGCGGTCGGGGGCCAACCGGGTGGTGATGCCCGCCGCCATCGGAGCGGTGAAGATCGCGCGGCTGATCACCCATCCCACGGCAGAGTCTCTGTTGACCGGCACTGAAGCGGAACGGGAAATCAACGACGATCTGGAGCAGATCGGTCTGCGGATGTGGGAGGTCACGGTGGCTTCGAGCAGCCCGCTCGCCGGACGCAAGGTCCGCCATCTCAGCATGAATCAGGACGAGTCATTTCTGCTGGTCGCGGTCCGCCAAACGGACGGGACCGTTGTCCGCCATCCTCCCGCGACGCATGAATTCCGCGAAGGGGACGTGCTGATCGTGCTGTGTCAGAGCGAGCGGCGGCCTCGGTTCTCGGTGAACGGCCCCACGGACGAGGAACTGGCCGCTCTGGGAGCCCGGTTGCCGGACCCCGCGAATCTCGTCGACTGATCGTCCCGCCGGGCAGTCCGCGTCCCAAGAGCGGTCGCGTGTCCCGACGAAACACGCATGGGACAACGTCTCGCTCTCCCGGGTGGGGTGATCTGAATTGTCGATTGGCGACCCGCGCGGAGCTCTGGGGCTGTGGACGGTGAACGAACCGCGTGACCGCTCCAGAGGTTGGTTTGCGGATACATTTCCGTCGCCACAACAGCGCCCCAGCCACCCTGAAATGGGCGAGCACCACCATCGAACGGATACACCCCCGTGCCGGTCCGGACCGCCATGATCCTTGTGAGCGGGCGTTGACGGCGGTAGTCTGGCGATGGACCTGCTGGACGTGGCGCTGCTTGGCGGCTGTCGCTGTCGAGTCGGTCTTCAACCTGCCTGAGGGGCCGCGCGGCAGGTTGGGAATCTGCCCCACGGCCCTCCTGAGCCCCCAGCCAGACTGACGCGAGACCGTTTGTTGTTCATGCCAAGCGGGACCGGCAGCGAGTGAGGAACTGATGCACCGACTAACTGCACCGGCCGCCATCGGATTGCTGGCCGCGATTGTTTTCCGAGTGGCCGCTCTCTCGCCGATTGCTGTCTTCGGGGAAGACTGGCCGCAGTTTCGTGGTCCCAATGCGAGTGGCATCGCTGCCGACAGCGATAATCCGCCGGTCGAGTTTTCGACGGAGCAGAATGTCGCTTGGTCGGTCGACCTCGGCCGGGGGGTCGCCTGTCCGATCGTTTCGGAGGGGCGTGTCTTTGCGACCACGATGACCGACGACTCGAAGTTCGCCGTGCTGAGTTTCGACGCGGCGACCGGCAAGCCGCTGTGGAAGCGGGAATTCGAGACGGGAGAACTGCCGGAGATCACGCCTCCCAACGAGCACGCCTCCTCGACACCGGCAACGGACGGCGAGACGGTGTTCGTGCACTTCAGCACGATCGGACTGATCGCGCTGGATGCCGATGACGGCAGTGTGCGCTGGGAACATCCACTGCCCATGCCCTTCTATCTCATGGGCTGGGGGGCGGCCAATTCGCCGATCGTATATCGCGACATGGTGATCTTCAATCTGGACGACGACCTCAACCCGTACTTGATTGCACTCGACAAACAGACCGGCAGTATTCGGTGGGAGACGCCTCGCCCCGACATGCTGGGCGGGTATGCCGTGCCGGTGCTGTGTACGGCGGGCGGCCGCACGGATGTCGTTGTGGCGGGGACCGGTAAGCTCAAGGGGTACGATCCGGAAACGGGCCGGGAGTTGTGGACGTGCAACTCCCTGCTGCGGACCATCATGACGAGCCCAGTTGTCGTTGGGGACCGCATCTATCTGGCCTCGCAGAGTTACGGCGACACCAACCGCGTGCTGAAGTTCGCGCTGCTGCAGTGGCGCGACACGGACCAGGATGGCAAACTGGCCAAATCAGAACTCGAGTCGGCCTTCGCGGAAAAGTTTGAAAAGGGGGACGCGAACAAGGACGGATTCCTGGTCGACGAGGAAATCGACGCGGCGTTTCAATCCCCGTCGAACATGGTCGGCGGCGGCAACATCATCCAATCGATCAAGGGCGGCGGCAACGGCGACGTCACACAGTCCCATATGGCCTGGAACCTGGAGAACAAGGCCCCCTCCAACATTTCCTCGCCACTGGCCTATGACGGGCGGCTGCTGCTGGTCAAGAAGGGCGGCATCTCGGCGGCGTTCGACCTGGAGGACGGCAGTACCATCTGGCCGAAAAAACGCCTCCGCAACTTCGGCAACTATTACGCGTCGCCGATCGCGGCCGGCGGACGGATTTACATCCCCGGCGAAAATGGGCGGATTATCGTCCTGCAAGCCGGACCGAGCCTCGACGTACTCGCCAAGAACGACGTGGGCGACAGCATCGTCGCCACCCCGGCAATCGCCGAAAACCGGCTGTATGTCCGCACCCTTCACAAACTGTACTGTTTCGCGGAGGACGCGCAGTGACCCGAATTCCATTAGCAGCGTCGCCACTGGCGACCATTGCCGCGTTGCTTCTCGTCGCAGGTGGAACGAATGCCGCCGAGCGGGTGACCGTTGTGGTTGGCCCGCAGACGCCGCCGATCGAACGCTATGCGGCTGAGGAACTGGCCGGACAGTTTGAGAAACTGTTTGATGATGTCGCCGTGGCCGTCAGGGACTCCGTCCCGGCAGACGCCAAGCATCTCGTGCTGATCGGCAGTCCCGACACGAATCCGGCGGTTCGGGAGGCGGTCGGGGCCGACTGGCCGCAGCTCAGCCATCAGGGATTGGCCGTCCAAAACGTCGCTGGAGCCGACACACCAACGTTGGTCGTTGGCGGCGGGAGCCCGGTCGCCACGCTCTGGGCGGCTTACGAGCTGGGGCATCAACTGGGCATTCGCTATCTGTTTCGGGGCGATATCTTTCCGATGGAGAAGCGGGCCCTGGAACTCACCGGGCATGACTTCGTGATGGAGCCGGAACTTCGGGTTCGCACCTGGCGAACGGTGAACGACTTCGCCATCGGACCGGAGTCATGGGGCGTCGACGAGCATCGGGCCTTTCTGCGGCAGTTGGCCAAAATGAAGTTCAACCGCGTGATGTTGAGCGTCTATCCGTGGCATCCGTTCGTCACGTACGAATTTGGCGGCGTTCAAAAAGAGACCGCCTTGTTGTGGTTTGGGAATCGATACCGGGTCGATGGAGAGACCGTCGGCAAGAAGGTGTTTCGCGGCGCCAAGTTGTTCGAGAACCCGGACTTTGCCGGGCTCAACACGCCGCAGGAGATGGCCGCCGCCGGCGTCAAACATCTGAGCGGACTGATCGATGCGGCCCACACGCTCGGCATGTCGGTCGGCATCAGCATCTCGCCGCTGGAGTTTCCCCGCGAGTTTCAGGCGGTGCTGCCGGGGTCAAAGGGCGGCAGAGGCTTGAACCAACTCGTCGTCGTGCCTGCGGGCGATCAAGGGCCGGCGGACGAAACGCTGCGAGGGTTGGTCGCCGCCAAGGTGTCCGCCTACGTCAACACGTATCCAAACATGGACCGGCTCTATTTGACACTGCCGGAGTTCCCGGAATGGGACCAGCATGCCGCGGAGGCGATCGAGATCCTCAAGGAGCACGGCGCTCCGGCGGACCTGTCTGTGGAAGGGCTCGTCGCGACGGCGTCCCAGCGGAATCTGATCGCATCGGGAGCACGGGGCGAACAGGCCATTCGCGGGAACCTGGTCGGTCTGGCCTTCCTCCAGAAACTGTTCGAGGACAAGTCGCTGTTGCGACGGCCGGATGGAAAGCCGCTCGGCCTGGTCATCACCGCAGTCGATCCGGCGCTGTTCCCCGTTCTGGATCGAGTGGTTCCGCCGGGAGCCGAAACGCTCAACTTTGTGGACTACACGGCCCGTCGCGTGGTCGAAAATCGGAAGTTGCTAGCCGCGGTTCCGGCCGGCGATGTTGGCAGCCAGTTGATTCTTACATTGGCCGACGACAACGTCGGCGTATTGCCGCAGTCGGCATCGCAAAGCCTCGGTGAGCTCACCAGTGACCTGAAGCGGCTCGGTTGGCAGGGATTCTCGACCCGTTACTGGGTTCCGGCCGAGTTGGACCCGTCGGTTTATTTTCTGTCGCGAGCCGCCTGGGTGCGTGACCTCACGCCCCGCGACGCGCAGACGGAGCTCTGGATGACGGCGACCGGCAACCGGGCGGCTGCCGAACGGCTGTGGATCGCCTGGGAGCATCTCGAGCAGGCGACCAACCTCATCGATGAGCACAACCTGGGGTTCACCTTCCCGGTGCCGGGCCTGCTGATGAAGCACTACCAGCCGACGCCCATCCCTGACTGGTGGCAGGAAGTCACCGATCTGTACACCGAATACATGATCGAACTGTATCGGGCTCAGGGGTCGATCGACGGCGGCGCCAAACCGGTGCTGTTCTATTACGCCAAGCGGAGCGAGTACGTGTTGGAGTACCTCGCAGCAGTCAAGGCGGTCCGCGAGGCGGCTCTCGCCAAGGAAAAGGGGGAGACCGAGCAGGCGATTGAACATCTCGAAGTCGCCCTGGAATCGACGTACAACTGCATCAACACGCTGTCGGACATTGCCCAGGACCAGAGTGACCGCGGGCTGATCGCCGTCCTCAACGAATACGCCTACCGGCCACTGCTCGCCGAGTATGAAAAACTGGCGGACGCGGAGTGATTCGGCGCGGTTCACTGTAGCAGCCGGGATATTGAATGCCTGTCCGATTGACGATGAACCCACGAATCGCTGTTGGTGGCATCGAACACGAGACCTGTGGCTTTGCCGCCGCGCCGTGCTCGACCTCTCTTGAGGAGTTCGAGCGGTACATGCTGCGCGGCGAGGCCCTGCTTCGGCTCGGCGCAGCAAACACCATCATGGATGGTTTTGTGAAAGGCGTCCGACGATTGGGCGGTGAGGTTGTTCCGCTCGTTTGGGTCAAAGGGATCTCTGGCGGCCCGGCATCACGGGCGACGTTTGATGCAATCACGTCCGAATTGCTGGACCGGTTGCGCCAGGCGATGCCGGTGGACGGTGTTCTGCTGAGCCTGCATGGATCCTTTGCTGCCGCAGGGATCGACGACGCAGACGGCGCCGTGCTGGCCGCTGTCCGTGAGCTTGTCGGTCCTGACTGTCCGGTGATGGCGGTCCACGACCTGCACTGCAACCTCACTCGTGAAATGGCGCGGTCGGCGGACGTGCTGGTCGTCGAACGCACTTACCCGCACACCGACATGGCCGAGCGAGCCTTTCACGCAGCCGATCTCATGGCACGGACGATCGTCGGGGAAATCCGACCGAGAATGGCGTTCCGCTCGTTGCCGCTGTTGTGGTCGGCTGGAAAGATGATTACCGCCGAGTCGCCCATGCTGGACGCCGTTGACAAACTTCACGAGCTAGATCAACAACCGGGCGTGCTCACGGCCAGCATCGGCGTCGGCTATCAATGGATCGACAGCCCGGTCGTCGGCGCGTCGACGGTGGTTGTCACCGATGGAGACGCGGCGTTCGCGGAGCAATGTGCCGATGAGCTGGGACAATGGGCCTGGGACCGTCGCGCTGACTGGCAGTCGGAACCATTGACGCCGCAATCGGCCATCGCACGTGGCGAAGCGGCGGCCGCGTTTCCGATCCTGCTGGCCGAACAGGGCGACAATACCGGAGGCGGCGCTCCGGGCGACGCGACGCAAATGCTACGATTGTTTGTGGAACAACGTCTCACGCCCTCCGCCGTACTCTACATGGTCGATCCCGAAACCGTGACTCAGGCGGTCGACGCCGGCGTGGGAGCGGAGATCGATGTTCATGTCGGAGGCAAGTCACAGGCAGAGGTGGGGCCGCCGGTCCCCATGAAAGTTCGAATCCGTGCCCTGTCCGACGGGCGGTTTACTTATGATGGACCGATGTGGGCCGGCGTCGAAGGGGACTTGGGGCCTGCCGCCTGGCTGGAGCAGGAGGACGTCCACGTCGTTGTGATCAGCCGCCGTCAGCAGCCGGTCGACTTGGCCTTCTGCCGCAGTCTGGGGCTTGATTGCAGCCGCATGCGCTATCTGGCGGTCAAGTCGACCGGCCATTTTCGCAGTGGCTTCGCTCCCATCGCCGGTTCGATCTTCAACGTCGACACGAAAAGCCTGTTGTCGCACGATTTCCGCCAACTGCCATACACGCGGCTGGGCCGAAAGATGTTCCCCCTGCAAGACGATGCCTCCATCGATTAGGTGCTGTCGGAAGACTCGAAAGTCGTCATCACGCTCCGTGTGATGACAGTGCAAGGACAACGTTTCCATGGCTGGCCACGCTCTCACTTCAATCGCTCATCAGGCGGAGCGTGATGGCGACTATGGTTTCCCGACCGACCCTCGTCAGACCAGTCGGCCGAGCATCCGTTTGTGCACGAATAGATGATCCATCGCTGTTTTTGACGACCGTGCCGGTACGACCGCTGGACCGCACCGGGCTGTCAGGGGGAACCTGCAACGCCATCGCCAAACGATACTATTGGGCGGGATAATTCCGGCCGGCAGTGCGTGCAGACTTGTAACGGGGGGACGTCGCGAACAGCTTGACTTCGTAACCCTGGAGCCGCGTGACGATGCCGCCGTGTTTCACGGTTGCCGTTTCGTCTCCGTACAGCAGGGACAATCGCTGCTCTTGCAGCATTTCCAGACCCGCGACGTCGACGCCCAGATGCCGCTGCGGATCTTCGTTGACCAGCAGCAGCAGGGAGTCCGTCCCGTGCTGAAAGAGTCTCGCCCTCACCCCGCGGCCGGGCGGATCGAACAGGTCGTCGATCACCGTGGCGCGCACGTCGTCGTGCGTCCTGCCGGTGAGGAACGGTTGCAGCGACGCCAGTTCGGAGGTCAGCGCATAGATTGAGCTGCGAAATTCCGGGTCGTCGATTTCGCTGGAGCCCCAGTACAAAAGGCCTTTGGCGCCGTGGGCGAGCGAATCGTATGCCATGAAACGGGATTCGGCGAAGGTAGGATAGAGCCGCGCGCGCGTCGGATTGGCGACGTGCCAGGAGAACGCCTGCAGCACCATCCAGACCGGCCGGCCGCGACCGATGGCGTCCCAGCGGTCCACCAGGCGGCCGACACTTTGCAGGTCGGTGCCCGTGCTGCGGACCGCGTAGTAGTCGCAGCCGATGATGTCGACCGAGCCGACATACTGCCGGACGAATTTGACGTCGCTGTCGGCCGCTTCGTTCATCCAGAACGGCCGGTCGTGCGGATCGAGTTCGCGGACCAGCGCGATTCCCTCTCGCATGTGGGGAATGATCCGGGCGGCCTCTTTTTCCGAATAGGCGACCGCTTTGGCCGTCTGGGCGTTCCAGTCGTCCCGCGTGAACCCGGCCTTTTTCGCCAGGAAGCTGTAGGCGGTGAATGTCCACACAATTTCGTCGGGACCTTCCCAGACCGCCAGAGCAGGATGGTCGACGACGGACTCGATCCGCTTGCGAAGGTCCTCAGTCGCTCCCTGTTGGACGCCCAACGGGAACCACCCCTTCATGCCGGCTGCTTGCGCACGATCGAGGTCTTTTCGGCTGCCGCAGTGCACAAGGTTGATGCCCGCGTCGGCCATCTCCTGCAAAGCCTCGTCTTCAGCGGGCATCTCATAGATGCCGATCGGGAATTGTGCGGATCCGTCTGCCGACAGGAACCCAATGTCCTGAGCAGGTCGCCCATCGGGACGTGCCACGACATCTTCGGTATCTTCGTTGCGCTGCGCGATGCGCTGGTCGTCGCGTTGTTGGACCTCGACAATCTGAAGTCCCGGCTGCGGCGGTACGATAACCGTGCTGCCGTCCGCAAGATGAAGCGGAAACGGCTCGGGGGCGGAGTCACCAAATTCCGTTCGCCGCACAAGCACGCGATCGTTCAGGCGGAGTCCGGAGACGACGGTCCCGGGTTGCCGGGGCACATCGAACGACACCGGCGTGCCTCGTTCCAGGAACCCGCGATGCTCCATCGCCGCGGCATAGGCCTCGTGCACGAGCCGGATCTCCTCGGGCAGTTCGTCGGCAACGCACCACAGAAAAAACGTGTCGTGGCCACGCAGCAGCAGGTGCCACAACAGTTCCTGATACTTCTCGCGGCTGAACTGCTTCACTTTGGGATCAGGATTCTCCGGCGGGTCGGTTGTCGTCCAGTGCACGAAGGGAATGATGGGCGTCGTCGGCGGCGTGTGCTGTCCGGCGTTCGAGCCGACGAGCAACATGTTGTAGAACCAGCGGTAGTCCGGGTCGTCAAAGTCGTACCATTGAAAGGTCGGATACCACGTGTACACCACCGGCATGGCGAACGTGTAGCCGGTTCCTGCGAACTCATGCGCCCATTCCCGGTAGCGGGCCCGCTGATCCGAAACGTAAGGGGCATCCGGCGTTTCTCGCTCGAAATAGTCGTACCAATAGCGCAGCCCGCCATGCGGGGAGACGCCATAATTACCCACCAGCGCTTCCGGAAAAAAATCCCGCACCGGGTCTCCGAAGGCGACCCGCTGGATGTCACTGCGAATCTCCCGCAAGGCCGACTGAAAGGCGCGGAAGTCATCAATCTTCGGAATCTCCCGGCGACAGCGCTCGCAGCGCCGGCTGCTGTCCCAGGCATCGTTCCATTCGATCGGCCCGTCGACTTCCCAGTCAGCGAAGAGGAAATCGATCTTGAGGCCCGCCCGCTGGTACGCACGCAGGAACTTTTCGACACGCTCCTTGATCACGGGAACGCGGTGTTCCAGGGCGAAGGGGCAACCGAGCGCTCCGCCAAACGAGGTCTCCGCGAACGTGTTACCGGCCTTGTCGACGTGAAGCGTCTCGGGAGACCCATCGAAGAACGAGTCAAGGCATGCGTTGGCGTTGATGCAAACGCTCATTCCGAGTTTGGTTTGGATCGCAGCGATCCGCAGGCCTTCTGCCACTGACGTCTCGAAGTCACCCGGATTCCAATCAACGGTGTATCCAATGCCGCGGCGGTCCAGTTCCTGCAGCAATCGTTCCGCTTGCTGGTCGTCCATCGTCACAAGCGAGTTGCTGATCGGAAGGACGAACAGCGGCAGATGGCCATGTCGGTCGAACGAAAGCGGCTCGGTATTCTCCAGGACGACGCGCAAATTGCGAGGCAACGTGACGGCGGTCTCCGCTCGTGCTGCGCCGGTCGGGAGAAACAGACATGTCAGACCAAGCAAAAGGAATCGTCGCATTGTCAAACCGGCTTCCTGGGACAATGAGGATCGGAGGGCGGACTACTGGCAGAACGGTACCGACATCATGGTCCAACGGTCTCCATGCGCCAACACAACCGGCGGCGGGTGGCAGGGCCGTTCAAAGATTGAAGCTGGGGAACCTCGTCACCCGAAGCGTCAGCGAGGGACGAATCGCTCACTCACGTTCGCTTCTTCGCTGACGCTTCGGGTTACCATTGAGCTTGTCCCGGTCGGTCTTCTCCAAAGTGAAACTTTGAATGGCCCTGGTGGCGGGTGGCGCGGCGAACGTGTTTTTCAAATGGGGGCGTCTCACCGCCGTCGTCCGTCGCCGTTGGCTCTGGGTTAACTCCGTTCCATGAATCTGGTTAGCCCGGAGGCAACGCCGATGGCAGTTCGCCGGCAATCCCCCCCGTCGTGAAAAACACGTTTGCCCTGCGGCGGGTGGCGGAGGCGCGTCAAGAACGCCCAATGGTCTTGACGCGCCGACCACGGGGTCCGTGTCGCCTGTTGGTGAACCGATCTCAGCCCCCGGATCGAATGGGCATCGTGGTCCCCTGTCGCAATTCGCCCCCGCCACCCGTCGCCATCGAACCAGAGCCCCGAGCGTTAGCGACGGGACAGCCGGCAGAGGCACTCAACGTCCCGGCGGTCAAAGCTCGGCGGCGTCGAACTGTTGTCGCACTTGGCGGCGGGTCTTCTCGAGCCAGCCGCGCGGGGGGCCTTGAAAACTCTCCATTTGTTGGCCCCAATTGCGAATGGGAGCCGAACCCTCAAGGGTCACGGCCGTCTCAACACTCTGCTCGGCCGGTCCGTACTGCTCCAGCCGGAACTGGGCCATCGCGAGGACATAGACGAACACCGGTTCCGCGGGATCCGCCTGCATGGCCGCTTGCAATGACAGGATCGCCTGCTCGAATTGCTGTTGCCGGTAATGGGCACAGCCCTCGCGAAAGTCAATCAACGCCTGCTGCGGATCAGGCTCGGCGGGCGTTGTGGGCGTCTCCGCAAGCGTTGTTGCCGGCGTTGGTTCCAAGCGATCAGGCGATGTTTCAAGCGTTGCTGCCGGCGTCTCTGGTGTTGTTGACGTTCTCTCGGTCGTTGTTGACGGGGCGTCGAGCAGAATGGGGGCCGGGTCCGGAGCCGGCGAAAAAGCCGCGTCCCAGTCGACGAGGTCAACAAACTGGTATGGTGGCAGCGTCGTCAGGGGGATCCCCACGGGTGAGGTTTCTTGGTCAGATGAGAATATCGGGCCGCGCGGCACGTCCGATTGCCGACGGTCATCGTGTCGATCACGGAACACCTGCTCGGGTGCAGCCGGTTTCGGAGGACTAAGGGGCAGCCGCTCGCGCTGGATTGCTGCGGAGAGAAGGTCGCTCTCGACGGGTGGCGGGGGCGCCGCAAGAGTGTCAGACCGCCGCGCCGCGCCGATCACGGGGGCAATGAGGCCGTTCGGGAGATCGTTCATCGCCCCCGGCTCGGAACGGGATTCGTCGCCCCATGCCCCAATGAGTCCCCGCCGCGCGTCAGCCGTCTCATCGAAGAAGCTATCAAACAGGTTCGACGAAGTTCCGGTCGCCTCGGCAATGGCGAGACGTTCGTCGATGGTGGCTGATGGGGCCGCGGTGTTGAATGGTTCCTCTTCTCCCGCGGTGGCGGTGACTGCCGTCTGTCGCGGGGCGGCGGTCGGCGGTGAGGCGATCCGGTTGGACAGCGCGACGCTCCACAGCAGAGTCAGCACGCCGATGGCCGCGGTTGAAGACAATTGGCGACGAACCTGCTTCCGCTGCGCCAAGGGCGCAAGCGATGTGAAGGTTCGCGTTTTCCGCAGCGATTCCAGCCAACCGCAGCGATGCTTCCAGGCACCGACACCGGACGGCTCATCGCCTAGGCATCCGGCGAAATGAATCGAATCGCGCCCGCTCAGGAACTCGCATCCGACGAGATATCCCTCCTCAGTGCGGCATCGCCACTGGATTTTGCCCCGAACCCGGGTCTTCTGGCCGTCCCACTCGATCAGCAACTCGACTCGCCCGCCCGGCTGTCCCGGCGAAGGGGCCAACAGGCAGAACCCGCCTTGTGGGGAGTAGTCGAGGATCGAAACCGAAGTCGCGGCCGCTTCGAGTTCCCATTTCGCCGTTGCGGACAAAGAGGCGATCTCTCGCCGCCGATGCCGGCGTTCCAGCACACCGGCCTCTGCGAATTCCTGGAGTAATTCGGCCGGAAGGGGAGGCCGGAAAGCACACCCCACGTACCAAGCGTCTCCGGAGACCGGCGTCGCCCAGCAGACTTCGCCATCGACTTCGACGTTGTACGGCGGAGTGCTTGCCTCGATCCTGACGGCGACGATCTTCTTGATTCGAAATGCAGTATCCGTCTTGAACTTCGCGCCACCAACCGAAATGTCCGCAAGCTCCGCACAAACGGACTCCGAGACGCCATCACCTTGATCGATCGTCACGGTGACATCAGCGTCGCCATTGACGAGATAACGCCGATTCTGCCGGATTTGAGGGGGAACAATCTCAGGCATACAGCGCGGCTCACGATTGGAGGTGTTGTTTCGTGTGAAAGATAGCTCACGCACCGACGGGAGGCGGAGGCGTTCGCACACCGTGCCTGACACCGACAGCCGCCAGTCCGGAACCCGGGCTCACCTCGAATGAGTGCATCCGCTCACTGGTGGGGGGGGTGGCTGGGGCGATCTGACACCGTTGATTAGGTCGTGTTGACATTCAAGAATGGGTCGCACGGGTTGTCCCAACCCGTGTCGCCCCGCGACAAGAAGCCTTTGCGTGAATCGTCCAGTCAAGCACACGCTTCCTGCCTCTGCGCGGCACCGCTTGGAGCAACCGGTGCTGCCCGGAACTCCCTTTGAAATCAGACGGATTGAATGTCAACACGACCGAGTAAGCCGCTCGGAAGTCTGGGGCTGTGGACAGTGAACGAGCCACCTGACGGCCCCAGCGTTCGGTCTCAGGACACGTATCCGCTGCCTCAACAGCGCCCCAGCCACCCTGAAATGAGCGAGCACCACCATCGAACGGATACACCCGCCGCGAATGCGTCAAAACGATGTCCTTGTGAGCGTCTGCGGCGGACGCCACAATGGAGGCTCCTTCGTTTCGAGGGGGATTTTTCATGAGCAGGGTGAGATGCAGCTGATTCTTCAAGAGTTGGAAGCCGCGGCTGAGGCGGGACGCGGCGTCGTCTATACGTGCCTCGTGGAAACGAAAGGGTCGACGCCGCAAAAGGCGGGGGCGGCCATGCTGGTCTTCGCCGACGGGTCGCAGGTCGGCACGCTGGGCGGAGGGTGTGTTGAGGCGGAAGTCAAACAGCGTGCCCTCAAACTGCTGGACGGAGGAAAGCCCGAGTTGCTCACGTTCCAGCTCGACCATGACTATGGCTGGGACGACGGGCTGATCTGCGGCGGCCGGATGACGATGCTTGTCCATCCGGTTCCGCCGGGGGGCGACGCGGCCTACTTCCGGACCTATCTCCAAGTGGTCGAAAGCGGTCGCGGATGCACGGAAGCGGTTCTCATCGATGAGAACCGCTTCGGAGACCGGACCGGCGAGCGGTACCTGTTGCAGGCCGGCGAAGAACCGCTCGCTGCGACGAGCGACCAACCGGTGCCGCCATCGGTGCGCGAACACTTGCGGCCCCTCACCGGCCGGCCGCGGGCCCATGTGGAAGAAGGCGTTTCCTATCTCCCCTATCTGTCTCGCTGTCGCTTGATCGTCGTCGGAGGAGGACATGTCGGCCAGAAAATCGCCGCATTGGCCCACGATGTCGACTTCGACGTATGCGTGATTGATGACCGCGAGCAGTATTGCAATGCCGAACGTTTCCCGGAGGCGAACCGCCTGATCGTCGGTCCCATCGCCGATGTGGTCGCCGATCTCGACGTAGACGAGCAAACGTTCTGCGTGATTGTCACACGCGGGCACAATCACGACGAGGAAGCGCTGTCGCTCCTCGCTCCCACAACGGCTCGATACGTGGGAATGATCGGCAGCAAGCGAAAAATTCGGCTGATCTTCGACGACCTCCGCAGCGAGGGAGTCTCGGACGAGATTCTGGACCGCGTACACGCGCCAATCGGCATCGAAATCGGCTCGCAGACGGTTCCGGAGATTGCTGTCAGCATCGTCGCAGAACTGATTGCGGCCCGAAATCTGCCCGAGGGGTCCGGGAAACCAGTGCCCGCGGGTCATCTGCTGTGATCGGCCCGCGTCCGCGACTGTGACTCGCATCGGTCCTCGACAACTCTGCCCGCGTGTGGCCTTCGCGTCAGGGCGGGAGCTCTCGTGGCCGGTGACGGACTCGTTCTCCCTCAGTTCCGTGCAGACGCCGTTGGGGGGCTGTTTTCCGGGGGAGGCCGTGGCTCGATTTCGCGTGCCGGTTCCCTCTCCACGGACCGGTTGCCCACAGCGGTTGCCCGTTGGCGGGCGGGCGGTAAAATGAGGCATCATGACTGCGTTCTCTAATGCCTTGGTGATCGCGCCACTCTTGCTCGTTCTGGCAGGAGCTGTCGGCGTCAGCGGTGAGCCGGCCTCCAAGGGCGAAGCGACCTCCGGATCACCTGTCGAACTGGCCGGGCGCGCGTTTGGGACGAAGTATTCGATCAAAATCGCCTCGATGGCGGCGAGCATCCAACCGGATGAGCTGCAGAGCCGAATCGACGAGTTGCTGGCCGAGATCGATGCTCAAATGTCGCTGTGGCGGGACGATTCGGAGCTTTCCCGGTTCAACCAGTTTCGCGGCGACGACTGGTTCGACGTCTCACCGGCAACGGCACGGGTCATCGCTGCGGCCATTGAAATAAGCAAGGCGGCCGAGGGCGTTTTCGATCCGACGGTGTCGCCGTTGGTGCAGTTGTGGAATTTCGGCCCGCAGCAGCGGCCGTTGGAGATTCCCTCCGCAGAGGCGATTGCAGAGGCACGGCGGCATGTCGGCGTGACACTGATCGACGTGCGACAGTCGCCGCCGGCGGTTCGCAAACATGATCCGGACGTGCAATTGGACCTGAACGCAATCGCCAAAGGGGACGCGGTCGATCGGGTGGCCCGGCTGATCGACAGTTTCGCCCCAGTGGGATACATGGTCGAAATCGGCGGCGAGGTCCGCACCCGCGGGACAAAAGCCGACGGAGATCCCTGGGGCATTGGCATCGAGCAGCCGACTGCCGGGCAACGCATTGTGCAATCGGTCATCCGACTCAACGACGCCGCGCTGGCGACCTCCGGCGATTATCGGAACTTCATCGAAATCGACGGGCGACGATACTCCCATACGATCGATCCGCGAACGGGCCGGCCGATCGGCCATGCATTGGCGGCGGTTTCCGTTGTCGCCGACGACTGCATGACAGCCGACGCCTGGGCAACGGCGCTGATGGTGCTGGGACCGGAAGACGGTTACGTGGCCGCCGAGAGAACAAGCGGCATCGAGGCTCTGTTTCTCACCCGTCAGGGAGATGGCTTCGCAGCGCGGACGACACCGGGATTTCCGCCCACGCGAAATCTGACCGAAGTGTCTGATCCGCGAGACCCACCCCGCGGGGCACTTGGCACCTTTCTCCTGACGGCTATCGTTTTCGGGATCGCCATCGTCGGCATGGCGTTGGGGGTGATCCTCTCCAATCGCCGCCTACGCGGCTCTTGCGGGGGATTGAGCGGATTGAAGGATGAGCATGGGAACCCGCTCTGCGATGCTTGCACGCACCCCTCCGCTGAATGCGAGGAGCTTCGCGAGCATGCGGCGTCCGCTCCGTTCGCCGATACGTCTGCCGATCCCGATCAGGACGAAGGTCGGTAATCTTCTGATTTGCGCCGGAAAGCAGAGCACGGGGTGCTCGTGCGGTGTGCATGTGGTGTTGTGGGAGACTGCCCGGCAGGCCTTTTGCTGTTGGTTCATGTTGGTTTGAGCCTTGCACTCGGAGGCCTGTTGCCTATAGTTAGTGCATTCAATGGCCTGCTGTGCTCGTGTTGCGTGCTTGTGTTCGTGTTTTTCAGGAAAATGGTTGTGAATACTGCTGCTGCCGATTCGCCCGTGCTGTCGGGGATAATCGGTGACTGTCGTCCGATGCGGGACGTGTATGAGCTCACCCGCCGTGTTGCGGACAGCCATGCGACCGTGCTGCTGCTGGGGGAAACCGGAACCGGAAAGGAACTCATAGCCCGGGCGGTGCATGAACTGAGCCGGCGTGCGACCGGTCCGTTCATTCGTGTCAACTGCGGCGCACTCAGCGAGAGCCTGCTGGAGAGTGAGCTGTTCGGGCACGTGAAGGGGGCCTTCACGAGTGCGGTCGACAATCGTACGGGACGGTTTGAAGCGGCCCACGGCGGGACCGTGTTTCTCGATGAGATCAACTCCGTCAGTTACACGTTGCAAGTCAAGCTGTTGCGGGTGCTTCAGGAGCATGAGTTCGAGCGGGTTGGCGACACGAAAACGATCAGCGTTGATTGCCGGATTGTGGCCGCCACCAACCGTGATCTCGCCGAACTCGTCGAGCAGGAACGATTCCGGGAAGATCTGTACTATCGGCTCAACGTGGTCCCCATCTACTTGCCGCCGCTGCGGGAGCGGGCGGATGACATCCCGGCGCTCGTCGATTTCTTCCTGCACAAGTATGCGAAGGAGAACGATCGTCCGGTGCCTCGGATGGACGCCAAGGCGCTCCGCATGCTGCAAATGTACGGCTGGCCCGGCAACGTCCGCGAGTTGGAGAACTACGTGGAGCGTGCCATTGTGTTGGCGAGGGGGGAGGTAATTACCGAAGACCTGTTGCCGCCGCACGTTTTGGGAAAGGCACCGGTGCGGTGGGGCCGCTCCGCACAGCGCGATCTGGCGTCGATCTGCACGGAACTGGTCTCTCACGGGCTTGCTGAAAGCACCGAAGGCGAGGACGTTCACGCGCGGGTTGTTTCTCTGGTCGAAAAGGAATTGATCCAGCAGGTGCTGCGGCAATGTCACGGCGTGCAGACCAAAACGGCCAGTCGCCTGGGAATCAACCGCAACACGCTGCACAAGAAAATCGACGAGTACGACCTGCAGGACGACGCGAGATGAATCGGTCGGGAAAACGGGGCGGTTTTTCCACGAGTCGGCGCCCTGGTCGACCGCAAAGCCGTCGGCTTGGGAATTCTGCGGTTGCCGCCGATCACGTCGAAACGGAACAACCCGAACTCAGACGCAGGAACCGACTGGGGTGAGTGTGTACAATCGTTGGATCGTCCTGCGGTGAATTCGCCATGCTGAATAATGTCACACTGCTCTGTTTCTTTGCCAGCTATCTGTGTGCGCTGGCGCTGGAGACGACGCGTCTTTGGGTCAAGAGCGGTGTGATCCGTTGGGCGGCGATCGGGTTTGCCGCTGCCGGGTTTGTGGCCCACATGGCCTATTTGTTCGCCCGTGCCGGTGCGACCGACCTTCCCCCGCTGCTGAGTTCGACGCACGACTGGTTGCTGGTCCTGGCGTTTCTCGCGGTGGTGATGTATCTGTTTGTGAGCGTGCTGGACCGCAGCCTGGGGTTCGGACTGTTTCTGTTGCCGGTGGTCGTGCTGCTGGTCGCGGCGTCGCGTTTCGTGGACCAGGCGACGAATGCCCGGCTGAGTGCCGAACGTGGTTGGGGGATGCTGCATGCTTCGATGTGGGTGCTGGGCGCTGCCGGGGTGGTGGCCGGATTGGTGCTGAGCGTGATGTATCTGGTGCAGCATCGTCGGCTGCGTCAGAAGCGGCTGCTGCAGGATGGTCTCGAATTGCCGAGCCTTGAACGGCTGAGCCGGCTGAACTGGTGGGCCATCGTGATCTCGGTCCCCCTGTTGACGTTGGGCATGGCGACCGGCGTGGGCTTGTCGCTGGTCGAGGATCCGGCGGGTGAGACTGTTCGTCTCACCGAGCCGAACATTCTCATCAGCGTCCTGTCCTGGGTGGCGATGATGGCTCTGTTTGTGTGGTTGCTCGTGGCACGCCGCACTCCCGGAAAGCTCGTCGCATGGCGAACCGTGTGGGCCTTCGGGTTCCTGCTGCTGACGTTGATTGTCCTGGAGGTCTTCAGCCAGGGGGGCGTGCACGGGGTGACGCGGAGGCAGGGATCAGGGATCAGGGATCAGGGGTCAGGGAAGAGTGGGCAGGACTCTGTACACCGTATTCCGCACTCCGCATTCCGCATTCCCCCTTCGTACTTCGCATGAACGTCCAAGTCGTCTACTGCAATCACCAGACGGCCGACTTGTCGGTCCGGGAGAAGCTCGCCTTTGCTTCCGAGGACGACTTGCTGCGCGCCTACGACGTGCTGCGGGAGCGGTTCCCGGCATCGGAGCATGTGGTGATCTCCACGTGCAATCGGGTGGAGCTGTACACCGCGCAGGAAGAGCCGGGCGAGGCCCCCTCGACGCAGGAACTGGCGACGTTCTTCTCCGAGTTTCACCGTTTGCCGGTCGAAACGTTTTTGGGGGATCTGTTGGAGCGGACCGGGATGGAGGCGGTGCGGCATCTGTTCGAGGTGGCCTGCAGCATCGACAGCATGGTCCTGGGGGAGAGTCAGATCGTCTCCCAGGTAAAGACCGCCTACGAAACGGCGGCGAAGGGCAACGCCAACGGTCCGCTGACGAACGCGTTGTTTCAAAGGGCGTTAACAGTCTCCCGCCGGGTGCGGACAGAAACGCGGCTGTCGGAAGGTCGCATCTCAATCGCCAGTGTCGCGGTGGGAGAGTTCGGCCGCAGCATCTTCGACCGGTTTAATGACAAGACCGTTCTGGTGATCGGAGCGGGTGAAATGGCCGAAGAGACCCTGCGATATCTGCAAACCGAAGGCGTGGGGCAGATTGTGGTCGTCAATCGCACGTCCGAGAATTCGCAGCGGTTGGCGGACCAGTTTGGCGGCGAGTCGCGGGCGTGGGACGAACTCGATGGAGCTCTGGCGCGAGCGGACGTCGTCATCAGTACCACGGGAGCGGACCGTCCCATCGTGGATGCCGCGCGATTCCGCCGTATTCGCAAGACGGGGCCGGGCAGTCCCGTGTTTATTCTCGATTTGGGGGCGCCGCGCGACTTTGCCCCCGACGTGGCCGAGGTTGATGAGGGCGTGTTCCTGTACGACATCGACGATCTCGAACGGACGTGTGAACGGAACCGAGCCGCGCGAACAACAGAGATTGCGCGGGCCCGGGCCATCGTCGAAGAGGAAACAGCCCGGTTCATGCACGACATCTACCACAAAGCGACCGGGCCGATCGTTCAACGGCTCCGCGAGCAGTGGCATGATGTGAGCCGCCAGGAGTTGGAAATCCTGTTTCGCAAGCTGCCGGACCTGTCTGCCGACGACCAGCAGGCGATCGGTCGCTCCGTGGAACGGATCGTCAACAAGTTGCTGCACCCGCCGTTGGAAACGCTCCGCGACGAAGCCCGCAAAGGGACGCCGCACGGCCTGATCGACGCGGTGAAACGGCTGTTTCACCTGCATTGACCGGTCGTCGTTCTCGTGGGAGGGACTGCAAGTGACGCGGATTCGGCTGATGTCCGCGAGTCCAACTCTGGCCGATTGCCTGGGGCGATTGTCTGGGCGATGCTGAGCCGACGGTCACGTCTCCTCAGTCCGAACCCTGGGGCCGTGACCCGGTTCGTTCACCGTCCACAGCCCGAGAGTTCCGAGCGGCCGGCCAGTCATCGATTTCCGATCGCCCCAGCCACCCGCCGCCGCATTGCATCTCCGGCGTGTCGGCTCGCCGCCGAACGGCTCCTGCATTTGGGGACTCGACCCGTACAGCATGGCGGCGTAGGATGGGTCGTTGCTTCATCGACTCGATGATCTGAGTCCGTTCGGCCGCCTCCTTGCGACAGTGCCTGATGTCATCGACCCCTTCGCAGTTTGACCAGACCGTGCAAATGGCTTCGCCTGCGGTGCAGCCTGCCAGTGCCCCGCATCCTGTCATTGAACTGGTGGAGGGCACCGATCCCGGGATCAGCCAGGAGACCGAGCAACTCCTCGCCCATCGTTTACGGATCGCCTCACTGCTGCTGTTCGCCGGGTTTTTGGTGTTCTTTGCCAAGAACCTGTTTTATCTGGACAGCTTCAGCACCACGCCCGAATGGTTGCTGTTTTGGGACCATCTGGCCATTACGATTGTGACCGGTGTTGTGGGCCTGCGGCTGTGCACGGACTGCCAGCACACTCGTAAACACTTGCGAACCGTGGAGTTGCTGGTGTTCGGCGGTTCGGCCACGTTTTTCCTGTTCTTGAGTTACACCCTGCTCAACACGTGCGCCTTGGCGGGGTACCTGCCGCCGATGGTGCCTCCGTGGCTGCTGCTCATTTTTGTCTATGCGCTGTTTATCCCCAACACGTGGCAGCGTGCGGCTGTCGTCATTGGGACGATTGCCGCGATTCCGATCGGGCTGATCGTCTGGATGCGGCTGACTTCCGAAGCGTTCGTGCGTGTCGTGAGCACGAACCCTCATTTTACGGGTTACGAAACGTCCGTGGTGTTGCTGATGGGGCTCACGGCGGTCACGGCGACGTGGGGAGTGCGGACGATCGGGAGCCTGCGGCGGAGTGCGTATGAGGCTCGCCGCATCGGACAGTACCGGCTCAAACGGCTGCTGGGCGCAGGCGGCATGGGGGAGGTCTATCTGGCAGAGCACGTGCTTCTCAAGCGGCCTTGCGCCATCAAACTCATCAAGCCGGAGAAAACCGGGGACCCGCAGGCACTCGCCCGGTTTGAGTTGGAAGTGCAAGCCACCGCGCGGCTGACACACTGGAACACGATCGAAATCTTCGATTTCGGCCGGTCCGAAGACGGGACGTTTTACTACGTCATGGAGTACCTGCCGGGCATGAATCTCGAGCAGATTGTCGACATGTACGGTCCGCTGCCTCCGGCGCGGGTGATTCACCTGCTGTCGCAGACATGTGATGCCTTGAGTGAGGCTCACGCCCAACAGCTGATTCACCGCGACATCAAACCGGCGAACATCTTCGCCGCCCGCCGCGGCCACGTTGACGACGTCGCCAAGCTGCTGGACTTCGGCTTGGCGAAACCGCTGGCGCGAATGGAAGCGGGTAGCCTCACGCAGGAGGGGACCATCGCCGGTTCGCCGCTGTACATGTCCCCCGAGCAGATCATGGGCGGGGCACCCGACGAGCGCAGCGACATCTACTCGCTGGGGGTTGTGGCCTATTTCCTGCTCACCGGCAAGCGGCTGTTCGAAGACGACAACGCGATGAAGGTGCTCATCGCCCATGCGCACGAGACGCCGCCCCGGCCCTCGGAAACGACGCCGAGGCTCTCGCCCGAACTCGATGCGCTGGTCATGCGCTGCCTGGAGAAATCCGCAGACGACCGGTTCCCGGACGTCAACGCGTTGCGCAGCACCCTGCTGCGATGCGACGAATCGGGCGGCTGGACGCGCAGCGACGCCCGCGCCTGGTGGGAATCGAACGGATGCCCCCACAAGAAAGAGTTGGACGACGAAGTGTTCGAGCGACGGGCACTGGCGATGCCGGGCGTGTAACCTTCGCCACCCCGTCATTCGTCCAGTGGCTGTTCGTCCAGTGGCTGTCCCGCTGCAACAGTCCCTTAGCGGGACCCGTCGCGATCATCGAGAAGCGAATTCTCCGAATCCATCAACGCTGACCGGTTGTTCGTCTTCTTCGTGATCAATCTGAAAGCTGATGTCGCCTCCTTCGATATCAATGACGGTGACAGTGTGCTGCCCGATTTGTAATGAATCTCCAATGGAAAGCTCGATCTCTTGCTCTTGCACGAGGAACCTCCAGAAGTGGTTGTGAGTCGTTGAAGTGAAGTTGGTGAGGAGTCGCACAGAAAAGGCGGCTCAAGGGGCGAACTATACCAGTTGCCCGTCGCCTCGGCAAAGCCCATTGCGTGGTCCGGACCCTCGTTTCGCGAACCTGTTTTTCGTGGTCGTTTTTCTCTTGACAGAACGCCTCTCCATCGGCTCCAACCGACGAACAGGTTTCCCTCATTTGCACGCAAGTCCCGATGCCCCCTCCCCAAGAATCGCTTGATCTGCTCGTCGTCGCCACCCATCCGGACGACGCAGAGATCAGCGTTGGCGGAACCATTCTGCAAAGCAAGGCGAACGGACAATCCGTCGGCGTGCTCGACCTCACCAGTGGAGAGCCGACGCCCCGGGGCACGGCGGAACTTCGCGCGAAAGAAACGGCGGCCGCATCACAAGTCCTCGCGCTCGATTGGCGTGACAACCTCAATCTGCCGAATCGCAGTCTGCAGAACGATCTCGCCGCCCGTCGTTCGCTCGCCGGTGTCTTCCGCCTCACACGCCCGGCAATCATCCTCGCTCCCTACTGGGACGATGCCCATCCGGACCATGTCGCCGCCAGCGCCTTGTGTGATGCCGCCCGATTTTGGTCCAAACTTTCGCGCACCGATCTGCCGGGCGAGCCGTTCCATCCTCCGAAAATCTACTATTACTGGAGCATCCATCTTCGCATCCATCCGGCCGCGGCCTTCGTCATCGACGTCAGCGCGCACATCGATCGCAAGATGCAAGCGGTCGGCTGCTACGCCAGTCAGGTGGCCGTCGGCCGATCGGCAGAACACCCGACGCTGCTTGACGACGTCAAGGACCGGGCCCGCTACTGGGGTTGGACAATCGGCGCCGCCTATGCCGAGCCGTTTGCCAGCCGGGAGGAAATCGGCATCGCCGATCTCGGCGTGTTACAATGACGTCATGCCAGTGACTGTGGAGTTTTTCGGAATCGCGCGGCAGCGGGCCGGCGTTGCCCAGGTGGAAGTCGACGCAGCCAACATGGGCGAGGCGTTCGACCGGCTGTCGCCGCAGTTTCCCGAGTGGGCCGATGCGTGCCTGGCGGATGGGCAACTCAAGCCGCTGTTCTTGGCAAACCTCAACAGCCGTACCTTCGTGACCGACCGCAGCCAGCGCCTCCAGGATGGCGACCATCTCCTGATCCTCGCAGCCGACGTCGGCGGTTGAGGTTTGGCATCGAAATCCGAGGCAATGGTAATTCGTTTCCAAGTTGCTGCCAGAGAGAAAAGGGCGGTTTTGAAATGTCGAATGTCGAAGTCCGAATGACGAAGGAAAACCGAATCCCAAAATCAGAACCTGTTCTGCGCCCATCGGGTCACAGATCAAGAACGTTCCAACGATTTCGATCACGGGACAGTGGGCCTCGATTTGACAGAGGCGAACCTTTTCGCACTTCGGCCGTCGGATTTCCTTCATCATTCTGGTTTCGCCATTCGTCGTTGGGCCGCCTCACATCCTCCCGGCTTCTCCTGAGAAGCAAGGGCAAGAACACGACTGAGCTTCAAACGCTGAGCTTCTCCTGATGAGCGACACTCCATTCGGCTATCACGGGCGCTATCTGCATGTCGATCTGACGACCGGATGGCACAACGCCATCGAATTGCCGCCCGACGTGCTGCGGCAGTTTATCGGCGGCACTGGGCTGGGCACATGGCTGCTGCAGCAGCACACCGATGACGGCAGCGACCCGTTGGCCCCGGGGTCTGCCTTGCTGTTCGTGTTCAGTCCGCTCGTGGGCAGTCCGCTGACGACGTCCGCCAAGTTCGCGGTGATGGCCAAATCGCCCCTGACTGAGCGGATCAATGACTCGCTCTCCTCGTCCCACTTCGCCATCTCCGGCAAGAAAACCGGATACGACGCCTTCGTCATCACCGGCCGCGCCGACCGGCCAATCTGCCTGGCCATTCAACCCGGCTCCGTGCAGTTCCTCCCGGCGGACGAACTCTGGGGACTGACGAGCCAGGCGGCGGCCGATGACATTCGAGCAAGACTTGGTAAGCAGTTTCATGTCGCCGCCATCGGACCGGCCGGCGAGCGGTTAGTGCGGTATGCGACGATCTCGAACGATGGCCGTCATGCGGGTCGCGGCGGGCTCGGTGCGGTCATGGGGGCCAAACGTCTCAAAGCGGTCGCCGTCACAGGAGACCGCCTCTCCGATTACGCCCACCCCGACGAACTGGTCGCGTATAGCAAGGACCTCTCGCGAAAGTCATTCGGCCCGGCGACCGCCAAGTACCGCGAACTGGGAACGGCCAGCAATCTGCTCACCTTCAACCGGCTGGGCACGCTGCCGACGCGCAACTTCCAGCAGACCGAATTCGCCGGAGCGGAGCGTCTCTCCCCGGAGGCGATGACGGCGACTCACCAGCGCACCCGCACCAGCTGCGCTGCCTGTACGATCGGCTGTGAACACATCTTTCATCTCGCCCCAAGCCCAGGGGTTGCAACCCCTGGGCTTGGGGTCCGCATGGAATACGAAAACCTCTTCGCCCTCGGACCTTTGTGCGGCATCTCCGACCCGGACGTCGTACTCCGAGCCTCCCGGCGGTGTGACCAACTGGGCATTGACACGATCAGCGCCGGCGCGACGATCGCCTTCGCGATGGAATGCGCCGAACGCAGGCTCGTCGACGCTCCCGGTCTCCGCTTCGGCAACGGCGAGGCGATGCTGGAGATGCTGACACGCATCGGCAATCGCGACGGGCTCGGTGGCCTGTTGGCCGAGGGGTCCCGCCGCGCCGCCGCACAGATCGGCCAAGGGGCCGAGGACTTCGCCCCCCACGTCAAAGGACTCGAACTGCCGGGGTACGAGCCCCGCACGCTGCAGTCGATGGCACTCGGCTTCGCCGTGGGCACTCGGGGGGCCGACCATAACCGCTCCGGTGCTTATCAAGTCGATTTCTCCGATCAAACCGACCGGCTGCACGCCACGCCCGACGATGTCCGCCTGGCAATCGCCACCGAAAACGAAGCCGCCATCATGGACTCGCTCATCCTCTGCAAGTTCCTGCGCGGGGTTTTCGAAGACCGCATGGCGGCAATGGCCCAAATGCTGCGGCTCGTGACCGGCTGGGATGTCGACAGCTCACAACTCGAACAAACCGCTGACCGCATTGTCACCGCCAAAAAGTCGTATAACATTCGCCAAGGCTGGACACCCGCCGAGGATACGCTCCCCCAACGGTTCCTCACCCAACCGGTCTCCGACGGCCCCAACGCCGGGGCCCAATTGACGGAGGAGACGTTACAGAAGCAGATACGCACCTATAACCTGGCCCGCGGCTGGACGCCCGAGGGTTGGGTCCCAGGTGAAACCGTGAAACAATAAGTCCGTCAACCAGTGAACCAACGTCGCGTAGCGGCTGTCCCCTCTTCGAAGCTGCGCTCAAGCCTTACCCTCTGATTGCCCGAGTGCTCTGTCAAAGCCAACGTTTTGGAGTTGGAGTTCAGCCTTTAGGCTGCGAAAACAAGCTAGAGCTTGAACTCCAACCCCCAAATCAGAGCTTGATGAGGCAACAGTCCCGTCTTCCATTTCGCGATCTCCCGCACATGACTGAGCAATTCATCCTGATCCCCGGTCGCACGAGCCGGCAGGGAACGTCCCTCAACGAAGGCAAATACACCGACGGCTATGTCGATGAGACCGGCACCATGCAGGTCAATCCGGACGACATGCAGCGGCTCGGCCTCGTCGAAGGGGACCGCGTGCGAATGTGGAACGACGTCGGCGACGTCACCGTCCCGGTCAAGGCCTCCAAAGGCGACGAACTTCCCGCCGGCATGTTGTTCATCAGTTACGGCGACATCTCCAGCCGCCTGATGGGCCTCGACACCCAAGGCACCGGCATGCCCGACAGCAAAGGCCTTGATGTTTGGATCGAGCCGCTCTCCAGTGCCCCCCCCGCGGCAACCGCCCCCCGCAGCGATTGACACTGCCCCGCCAGAGCACAACAATCACCGCCAGTGCAGCGGAAGATCCCGGCAACCAACACCCCCTCCCGGGCGATTAGCTCAGTTGGCTAGAGCGCTACCCTTACAAGGTAGATGTCACAGGTTCGAGTCCTGTATCGCCCATCAAATCGCTTTCCGCAGATTCGTGCAAGTCGTCGCAACAGCCCGCAAACCCCTGCAATTCATGGCCGAAATCACTCTCGTCACCCTCAGCAGGATTTCCCGTTGCGGGCCGTTGCGTTGCCGTTGCGGGAGGTTGCTGCCACCGATTCTGCCACCCATTGGCATCCGCTGCTGTCGCGAAGTGCTCGTCGGTCACCTGCAGGTAGTGTTTCGCGGCGACGCGTTGTGAGTTCCCGATCCAGGCGCAGACGACGTGCATCGGAAACTCTTCGGCCAGTTCCGTCTCTCGTGTCGATCGCAGGTTTTGCCACGGCTTGGGCCACATCGTCAGGCCGGCGCGGCGAACCAGCTTCCCCAGCAGCACGCCGTAGTTTGAGTCCATCTTGCGGTACCGTGTGATGACGTGCTCCGCTCCCTCGGGCGCGAGTTCAAAGCATTCATCAAGGAACGGCCGCAGTTCGGGGAACAGCGGAACCACACGCGACTCGCCTCCGTCGTGATGCTCGGTCTTGGGACTGGTGACTACGATCCGCCCGCGATCCCAATCAATGTCACCCCAGCGAAGCGACAGCACTTCGGACGGGCATCGCAGTCCGCCGTAGCGTGCCAAGGCGAACATCAGCTTCCACTGAGCGTCCGGCAGAGCGTCGATGACTTGCTCAGCCAATTCGCGGCTGATGAAGAATTCACGCGACTTGTCGCCGGCTCCCGTGGCCGTGGGAATCTCGCGATGCTTGAAGGGATTGCGTTCGATCAGTCCCCGGTCGAGGGCGTCCTCCAGAACTTGCTTCGCGATACCGCACGTGCGGCGGGTCGTGTCCTCGGCAAGCGGTTTCTTGCCCGGCCGTTTCGAGAGCAGGTAACGGCGGAAGTCCTTCCCATCGCCCGTGGTGATGTCCCGCAACCCACGATCCCCACCGAAGAAATCCAGCAGATGCTTTCGCGTGCGGCGGTAGACCGTGGACGTCGAGCCTTTCACGTCGCTGCGGTCCGAGATGTAACGATCGACGAATGCGATGAGCGTCGACGTCGATTCGCGGGAGGTGACCAACCCGGCCTTGGCGAGCTTTGCGTACAGGGTGTCATCCAGCGACTTCACCCACAGCAGCGCGTCACGGTCCGGGGGCTCCCCCATGATCTTCGCGGCGAGCAGCTCCTCGACGCGGCTCCGGAAGGTTTCGGCCGTTCGCTTCGGGGCCTTGCCCAGAAAGATGCGGCCGCGTGTGCCGTCCTCTTTCACAAACTCGATGACGCGGCTGCCGTTGCCTTTGTGCCAGATGCTGGCCATGAGAGTTCCTTTCTTGAACACGCCGGAGACGCGGGGACGGGTTCAAGTCCGTCGCACCGCGCCGCCGGCAAAGGATTCGTGAGTTACCCTACCGCGTCTTCCCCCGCTGATCCACTCTGGAGACGCTCAATATCCTCACGCAGTTGCGAGAGGATGTACCGCCGTTGCGCGCCGATCTTCACCAAACGGAACTTGCCTTCCTTTGTCAGCGTCCACAACGTGCGTTCGGAAATGGCCAGCGCCCGCGCGGCTTCGCGGGCCGTGAGCAGAAGTTGGGGAGTCGGGTTTGCGTTCATGGGGTGCTCGCTTGCACTCATTCGTTTTCAGAATCGAGCGGTGGTTGGTTCTCAGAACTGCACCGGCGATTGGCCGGCAGGCTGCAGTTGCTGTCCTTCGACGGCCGTCATCGGCGCGGGTGGCGATGCTGCAGGCGGAACGAACGGCTGCGGCTGTGGCTCGAATGTCGCGGCTGCCGGAACCGGCGGGGGCTGCGGCGGGACGAACGGCGGGGGCTGTTGGGCGTTTGCGTGCTGCGGCGGGAACGGGCGGATGCGAATGCAATCCACCATCTTGGCCGCGTAATTGCATTGGGTTGGGAACAGGGTCACCGGCTGGTTGAGCCAGGCGTCCGTTTCGGTCCCGTACAGGTCGGCGATCGCCAGGGCGTTCGTCTTGTTGAGCACCAGCCCGCGCTGGTGGCCGGCGAAGTAAATCACCGGTTTGAGTTCACCCGCGTCATCGTCGACCGACTCCATCGCAAAGCGGGCGATGCTGACGGTGACGTCTTGGCCTTGCAGGTCGGCCGCTTTGATGAACTTGGATGGGAACGCTTGGTTGATGTCCACGGGTTATTCCTCCGTTGGTTCGATGCCGTGTTCGTTGGCCAGCCAACGCGGGATATACGTTCTCCCGGAATCGCCGGCGGACTCGATGTCGCTGCCTTCGTCAATCTGCGACCAGGGCAGCCAAAACTCTTCGTCGTCGATGCGGACCAGGGCGGCCTT
>JAJDEI010000202.1 GCA_029259845.1 Planctomycetaceae bacterium
GCAACCTCCCGTGGGCGAACACATGATTGACTCCGAACGAGAGCCGGATGCGGGAAATCCGCACGTCCGGTTCGACGAGCGGGATGTGGAAACGGAGCATCCAACGATGCCACCGCGCCACATCTCGACTCTACCGGACAACGGTTCACATTCGACGTTCACTCCGAGTTGCGGTCGGCAGAGCCGGCCCTACTTCACTACGTCACTTTGCGTCTTTTTCGAGGCGCGGGACGAGTTCGATGGTGAGCTTTGTGCCGAGGGGGGGGATGCGTTCGGTGTAGGGTTCGAACATGAGGGCTTCGTTGGAGGAGGCGCTTTTGACGTTGACGTCGATGATCGCGTCGGAAAAGTTGGCGACGCAGATCAGGTTGCCCGACTCGGCCAGGTAGAACTTCGTACCGTCTTCTTCCTCGAAGAAGCTGCTGCCGGCGAAGACGAAGTCGGCTTCCATTTGCCGCGTCTGGCTGTCGTCGAAGAACTTTTGAATGGTCTTTCGGTACTCTTCGTTCTCACTGAGAAAACGCAGGCGGTCGAGCTGCTGCTCGTTCATGGGGCCGAACCAGATGAGTTGCTGCCGCTTCTCGTCGTAGCGCAACTCGCCGTCTTCGGGGAGCGTGAGGCCGTCCGGCAGGGCGTCGAGCGGTTCCACGTAGTAGCGGCGGGTCGTGTGCCGCATCCAGTATTGGGCGGGCACGCGGTACGGTCGGCCGTCGGTGTCCTGCCAGTTGACGAAGATGTCGATGGGCTGCCCCTGCGGCGGCCGGTACTCGGGATCGAACTGCACCGGCTGCCCCGGCTCGGCCCCGACCGCCAGCAGGGCTGCATGGATCACGTAGGCTTCCGTTTCGACGGCGACGACCGATTCGTGCTCCTTCGTGCCGGCCAGACAGGCGAACATTTCGAGCACCCCCTCCCGCAGCACGACCGTTGCCTTGAGAAACACACGTTTGCGAGCCGCGTCGAGCAGCACGGTCTTCTGCGGATTGAGCGGGACGAGGCCATTCGCCGCTGCTTGGACGTCGTCAGGCGGCTTCCGGTCGCTTGTCTGTTGGTCGCCGGCTTTGTTGGTGGGAGGGGCATCGGCTCGTTGGGCGGTCGCATTCTGCGTCTCTGGTTGAGAGGCTTGTGCAAACTGTTCCTCCGGCGAGACCGCGTCCGCTTGTCCGCAGGCGGCCATCAGCAGGCAGACGAACAACCAATGAGATCTGAACGCCATGAGAAACCCCGGATCAAGACAAGGAACAGCGGGTCGGTTTCACCGTCTGCTATCGTCGCCGCCTGTTATCGTCGGCGCTCAACGGATTCTATCCACTGGGTCAGGCCGGCGACAAACCGGTCGCGTTGCGGCTCGAACTCCAGGGTGTGCAGCGCGTCTGGGTATTCGATCATGTGGAGATGTTCAGTCGGCATCCGTGACAGCAGTTCGCGCGTTGCCGGGAGATCGACGATTTCGTCCTTGCCGGCGAGCATCACCAGCCGGGGCAACGTGAGCTGCGAGAGTCCTTCCTCGGCCGTTCGTGAAAGTTGTTCGCTGGCGACGAGGAACGACACGGAAACCTGTCGGACCGCGGCCGGGTCATCACGAATGAACGCCTGCCAGCGCGGTTGCGAGGCGAACTGCTCCGGTCGCAGCGGAAGGGGCACTGGCAGCCGCTGCCCTCCGAGCCGATTGAGCAGTCGCAGCAGCAGATGTTGGGCGGCGTTGGGCCGGACGTGGGTACAGATTCCGGGGTACAGCAGCACTAATCCGTCGAACAGGTTCGCACGCTGATGGCAGACAGCCGCTGCCAGGCGCGCTCCCCAACTCAGCCCCAACAGCAACAGCGGTGCGTTTGCGGCATGACGCGTCCGTTCTTCGCCGACCTGCCTGGCGAACTCCACAACGTCATCGATCAGCCGCGAACAGGTGCTTGTCCGTTGCCGGGCTGTCTGATTCAATCCGGAGCCGCGGCGGTCGAGAAACCGCACGTCGATGCCTGCCTCGGCGAGCCGACGAGACGAGTGCCCGTACCAGCCGGAATGGCTCTGGACTCCGTGCAGCCCAACGACATAGGCCCGCGGTTCGTCGTGCGGACGCCAGTGCCGATAGCGGTGCAGCGACCCGTCCGATGTCCGGTATTCGCAGACATCGCCCGCATCGTCGGCGACAGCGGGGGGCTCGTTCAACGCGATTCGGCCATCTCCTCCAGGACTCTGGCGAATGCTCCCAACGCCCCTCCGTCGAACAGGACGAATCGCACCAGGGGCGGCCGTCCCTGTTCGATCAGGAAGTCCCGGACAGTCGTCAACGCTTGTTCGGCGGCGACGTCCATTGGGTAACCGTAGACACCGGTGCTGATCGCCGGGAAGGCGACTGATTCGCATCCGTGCTCAACGGCCAGTTCCAGACAACGGCGGCAGGCGGACCGCAGCTGGTCCGGTTCGCCCCGGTGGCCGCCCCGCCAGACCGGTCCGATCGCATGGAAGATGTGCTTCGCCGGCAGGTCGCCGGCAGAAGACGCGACCGCGCTTCCGGTTGGGCAACCGTCTGGATAGCGGCGGTCGGTCTCTTCCATCACACTCGGCCCTGCCGCACGATGAATGGCTCCGTCCACGCCGCCGCCGCCCGCCAGTTGGGAGTTGGCAGGGTTGACCACCGCATCGGCCTGTTGCGACGCAATGTCCCCCTGCACGAGCTCAATCAAACACTCTCCGAATTTCATACGCATGACGAATCCATGTTGCGGACAAAGTCGCTCAGAGTCTCTCTGGGAAATGGAGGTTCGGGTCGCCGGGAGGGCGAGGCTGGGTGTATCCGTTGGATGGTGGTGCTCGCTCATTTCCGGGTGGCTGGGGCGCTGTTGAGGCAGCGGAAACGTGTCCTAAGACGGAGCACTGGGGCCGTCACGTGGCTCGTTCACGGTCCACAGCCCCAGACTTCCGAGCGGCTGACTCATCATCGGTGCCAGATCGCCCCAGCCACCCCCCACCAGTGAGCGGATGCACCCGGCGAGGCTCCCGCCGAGCCGCGATGGTTCCGCGACATCTGTCGCAACTCGCTCTCCTGCGGTTGCCGATCCCCGCGATCCCGCTGAGAGGTCGGGCCCCGCCCGCTCCGCTTGCGGCTCGGCGGTAGCCTCGCCCTCCCATCGGATGCCAAAAGTCAGGGGACGAGTTTCCAAGCAGACTCTCGGACGTCCACCGGCAGGATACAGACGACCGATTGCATTTGGTACGCTCCCTCCGAATAATCCGTGATGCATCCGTTGGATGGCGGTGCTCGTTCGTTTTCGGGTGCCTGGGGCGCTGTTGGGGTGACTGAAGTCTGTTCCGAGGCCGAACACTGTGGCCGAACACTGGGGCCGTGACGCGGTTCGTTGACTGATCACAGCCCCAGGAGTCCGTGCGAATGGCCAAATCATCGGTCTCAGATCGCCCCAGCCACCCCCACTGGCGAGCGGATGCAGCCGATATTCCATGACAACCGGCCTGCGACTCGTCTTTCACGTTTGGACGCCCTTGATCAAGCTTGCCCTGTTGATTCCGACGCTCGATCGCTCCGGGGCGGAGAAACAGCTTGTGCTGTTGGCGACGCGGCTGCCGCGCGATGAATTTGACGTGCATGTGATCGCGCTCACACGGGGTGGTCCGTACGAGCAGACGCTCCGTGATCAGGGGATTCCGGTCACCGTGCTCGGCAAGCACTGGAAGTTCGATCCGGTCGCCTTACTCCGACTGCGGAGCCAGCTACAGCAGCTCAGTCCTCATGTTCTGCACACATGGCTCTTTGCGGCGAATGCGTATGGTCGGCTGACCGGCGGGAGCCGCCGCACGTGGAAGACCGTCGTTTCGGAACGCTGCGTCGATTCCTGGAAAGCATCGTGGCAGCTCTGGCTGGACCGGCGATTGATCTCGCGCACCGACCGGTTAGTGGCCAACTCGTCCAGCGTCGCCGAATTCTACCGTCAGCACGGCTTTCCCGCCGAGCGGATCACAGTTATTAATAATGGCATCGAGTTGCCGGGAGGCCATCGTTCTATTGCAGACGTCGCCCAAACACCCGGTGTCTTGAACGAAGGGAGCGACCGGGAGGACCCATTGGGCGGTCGTTTCGCTTCGACAATCGCAGAATCAGCGAGACACCGGGTGTTTTCGCCGAAAGACCGTGCACAGCTGCTCAATGAGCTCAAGCTGCCGCCGGACGCCAAACTGGTGGGACACGTCGGCCGGCTGGCGAAGCAGAAGCGGGTTGACGATCTGTTGTGGGCGGCCCAGGTTCTCCGGCAGGCGGACGAGCGAGCGTACTTGCTGGTGATCGGAGACGGTCCGGAGCGCGACCGTCTCGTGCAGCATGCCCGCGACATTGAATGTGCAGACCATGTGCGGTTTCTGGGGCATCGCAGCGATGCAGCCGCCCTGCACTCCCTGCTCGATGTCTACTGGCTGGGCAGCGATTTCGAGGGCATGTCCAACAGTCTGATGGAGGCGATGGCGGCCGGTATTCCGGTCGTGGTGACCGACATTCCCCCAAATCGGGAACTGGTCACGCATGGCGAACAGGGGTACCTCGTCGGTGTCGGTGATGGCGTCGGGTTTGCGCAGTTTGCCAGACGGCTGTTGGAGGACGAGCCGCTCGCCCGGCAAATGGGAGCCGCCGGGCGGAAACGGATGGAACAGGAATTCAACGTGCCAACGATGGTGGATGCCCATGCGGATTTGTACCGTGATGTTTGCGGGGCGTGATGTTTGTTGATGGCGCGCGCGCTCCCTAGCGGTCGCGGCTAAACGGACCATTCCGCCATTCACGATTCACCACTTACCAATAACGACTCACGAATACCCCCGAATGTGCGGCATTACCGGCGCGGCCTGGACGAACGATGGGACTCCCCTCACCGAGGATGTCCTGAGGCGAATGATGGACGTGATCCGGCATCGCGGGCCGGATGATGAGGGTGTGTACTCGTCCGCGCCGGCGCGGGGGGACGCCCCGAAACCAAACGCGGCGCTCGGCTTCCGGCGGCTGTCGATCATCGACCTTGAAGGCGGGCATCAGCCGCTCTCCAACGAGGACGGCACGGTTTGGATCGTGTTCAATGGAGAGATCTACAACTACCGGGAATTGCGAGACGACCTCGAAGCCCGCGGGCATCAATTCGCCACGCACACCGACACCGAAGTGATCGTGCACCTGTACGAGGAATGCGGGCCGGCGTGCGTCGACCACCTGCGGGGCATGTTTGCGTTCGCCATCTGGGACGACCGCAAGGGCCGATTGTTCCTCGCCCGCGACCGGTTGGGACAAAAGCCCCTCTTCTACCGTTGCGATGCCGGTCGTATCCTGTTCGCCAGTGAACTCAAATCGCTGCTGCAAGTGCCCAATGCGCCCCGCGAACTCGACCCGCAGGCGGTTGATCTGTATCTCACGTACCAGTACGTCCCCGACCCTCACTGTATTCTCAAGGGGTACGCGAAACTCCCGCCGGGGCATCGGGCGGTGTGGGAGAACGGGCAGATCACCGTCGAACGCTACTGGCAGCCGCCCTATGCGGACACCCCCGAACGGCTCACCGCGACCGCGGACTGGAGTCCTGACGACTGGCGGCGGCAACTTCGCGAAACGCTGACCGAAGCGGTGCGGCTGCGGATGCGGTCGGATGTGCCGCTGGGGGCGTTTCTCTCCGGCGGGATCGATTCGACAATCATCGTCGGACTCATGCAGTCGCTGTCCGAGCAACCGGTCCATACGTTTTCGATCGGTTTCCCGGTGAAGGAGTTCGATGAGACGTCTTATGCGCGCGAGGCCGCGAAGAAACTGGGGACGAATCACCACGAGTACATCGTCGAGCCGTCGGCGATCGACCTGTTGCCGAAGATCATTTGGCATTACGACGAGCCGTTCAGTGACAGCTCGGCGATCCCCACGATGTATCTCTCGGAGGTGACCCGCAAGGAAGTGACCGTTGCCCTGTCGGGTGACGGCGGAGATGAATTGTTCGCCGGTTACGAACGATATCAGGCGGTGCGGCTGGCGGCCCGTCTCGACCGGCTCCCCATCGCCCTGCGGAAAATGTTTGCGTGGAACCTTTGGCAGCAGATCCCCTCCTCGGGCGAGCAGCGGTCGTTGCCCCGTCGGATCAAGCGGTTTATTGCAGCGCTGGGGCAACCGCCGCCGCTGAGGTACCTGCGGTGGATCGGCATCTTCGACCGGGAGTGGCGGAACAAGCTGTACACGGATGGTTTTCGTGAACAGCTCGGCGATTTCGATTCCGGCGGGTTGCTGCTTTCCGCGTACGAAGAGTGTCCGGACCGGGACTTCGTTACGCGGACCACCTGTGCGGATGTCGTGACGTATCTCCCGTTCGATATTCTCAAGAAGGTGGACATCGCCAGCATGGCGTTCAGCCTAGAATGCCGCTCGCCGTTCCTCGACCATCATGTGGCGGAGCTGGCCGCGCG
Source organism: Planctomycetaceae bacterium (assembly GCA_029259845.1). GTDB lineage: Bacteria > Planctomycetota > Planctomycetia > Planctomycetales > Planctomycetaceae > JAHBXU01. The sequence continues at coordinate 6,439 of JAJDEI010000202.1, forward strand.
GATGCCGCTGTCGCTCAAGCAGCAGGGGTGCCGCAGCAAGGTCGTGCTTACCGAGACGTTTGCCGATTTGCTGCCGGCGTCGATTCAGACGAGAAAGAAGATGGGTTTCGGGGTACCGCTCGCCCCGTGGTTCCGCAACGAACTCAAGGAGCTACTGATCGACACGCTGTTGGGCGACCGAGCCGCCGGGCGCGGGCTGTTCCGGCGGGAGGCGGTGCAGGAATTGATCGATGAGCACATGAGCGGCGAGTGGGACCACTGCTACCGGCTCTGGAACCTGCTCTGTCTGGAACACTGGTGCCGCACGTTTCTGGATGAGCCGGTTGCAGTCCGGTAGCCCACCACTTCGAAGGAATGTGATGGCCAAGAACGCTTGGGGACAGACGTTGGTGGGCACTGCCCACCCTACACGGTTTGGAACGACCGAAACTCCGTTTGGAATCAAGTTCAATAGAAGACGGGACACATAGACACGATTCACCACAAACCACTGAGACCAAACGATGAGCAACTCCGCCACGACAACACCGCCGTCACAGTCCGGTAGGGTGGGCTGTGCCCACCTTTTCAAAGGAACGTGATGGCCAAAACGCTTGGGGACAGACGTTGGTGGGCACAGCCCATCCTACACGGCTTGGAACGACCGAAACTCCGTTGAGAATCAAGTTCAATAGAACACGGGCCACAAAGACACCATTCGCCACAAACCACTGAGATCACACAATGAACAGCCCCGCCCGGAAGACATCGCCGCCGTCACGGTTTCGCGGCATGATGCCCATCATGCCGACCGCCGTTGACGAATCGGGAGCGATCGACGAATCCAGTCAACGACGGCTCGTCGCGTATTGCCTGGAACAAGGAGCGGTGGCGATCGGGCATTTCGGCATCGCCTCCGAATTCACCAAGCTCGGTGACGAAGACCGGCGTCTGCTGACGCGCATCATCGTTGAGGAAGTGGCCGGTCGCGTCCCGGTGTTTCTGGGCGTGACCGCGTTGGGCGTCCGGACCGCCGTCGGGTACGCCCGTCTCGCCGAAGCGCAGGGGGCTGACCTCATCATGGCGGGGCTGCCGTTTGTCAACATGCCGGACGCGGACGGGGCGTTGGCCTACTATCAGGCGCTGTCCGACGCGACGCGGCTGCCGATTATTGTGCAGGACACGCCCGCCAGTTCCTCGGTGTTAACGGCCGACCTGCTGGTAAAAATGGTCAGCGAGATCGGCGGCGTGCAGCACGTCAAAGGCGAGGGCAAGGGTTTTCTCGAAAAGTCCGCGCACCTGCTCCAGGTGGGGGAGGGAGACATCTCCGTCATTGGCGGTGCCGGCGGGCGGCATCTGATCCATATGCTGCGGCTCGGCGTGACCGCTTTCATGACCGGCACCGAGGCCCTCGATCTGCACGGCGGAGCGGTCCGTGCGTTTCTCGACGGCGACGAGGAGAAGGCGGCGGACATCTACTTTCAACGAATTCTGCCGTACCTCACGTTCTACCTCGATTATTCGGAGGAGCTGCTCAAAAGCATGCTGCATCGCCGCGGGATCATCGGCCATCCGAACGTGATCGCCCCGCCCGCCTCTGCTCCGATGAGCGAAGTCGAACGCCGCGAGTTCGAATGGATTCTCCAACGGATCGGCTTCGGCAACCCGTGAGGCCCGAGGGGCACGACGAGCCGACGGGTGGCTGGGGCACCCCTTGCGCGTGGAGCCAACAGCAGACACGGATTTGCCTCGCCGGGTCGCACGACCGGCGATTGTCACAGCCTCAGATCGGTGAGCCTCACGACTGGGGCCGGGGCGACTTTCTGGTTGACGCAAGCTCGCGATCAATCATGGCCGAATTCGTTCTTCCATAACCATTGACGCCCCGGCCACCCTGAAAAAGCGAGGACCGCTATTGAACGGAGGCACCGTGAGGCCCGCTGAACACGGCGAGCCGGTTTTGCTGTGACGATGGCTGGTGTACACTGAGGGTTCGTCACACACTGTTCGGGTCTGTTGTGTGAGGGACACCCGATCCAGCGCCGTGGAACCTCCCCCCGTGTTTTTGGCGCCCTTTGTTTCCTTTGACCGAGACAAACAGATGAGAACCGTACTCTTTGCAGCCATTCTGGCGTTGGCCGCCCCGCTGTCCGCGCAGGATCAAACGGCGTCACCCCGGCATACGGTTGTTTTTCAACAGGACGGCCGATTTGCGGCCTGGCCGGCGAACAATGGCATCTGGAACTGGGGCGACGAAATCGTTGTCGGCTTCACCTTGGGCTATTACAAGAAGAACCCCACGGGGGGCCACGACATCGACCGGGACAAGCCGTCGGCCCCGCGACAGGCGCGCAGCCTTGACGGCGGCGAAACGTGGGAAGTGGAGGTCCCCAGCTACATGGACGGCAAGGGGAACGAACGGGAGGTCACGACGCTTCGGGAGCCGATCGACTTTTCCAACCCCGATGTGGCCCTCCGGCTTCGCGAAGACAAATTCTACGATTCAGAGGACCGTTGTCACTCATGGGAGGGGCCGTTTCAGCTTCCGAAGTTTGGACGCCCGAACTTGCTGGCGCGTACGGACTACATCATCGAGGGACCGCAGCAAGTGACCGCGTTTATCGCGGCGTCCAAGGAGAGCGGCCAGGAGGGGCAGCCGCTCTGCATTCGCACAACCGACGGAGGCGTGACGTGGGAACCGGTTGGTTGGATTGGAGAGCAGCCGCCGGCCAGCTACGGCTATGCGATCATGCCGGCGACGGTCGCTCTGGGCGACAACGGCTATCTCAGCATGATCCGCCGCGGCGGTGTGTTCGATGGCAAGAAACGGTGGTGGGTGGAGGCGTTCCTTTCGCCGGACAAGGGACGCTCGTGGTACATGCTGGACAAGCCCGTACTCGAAAACGCAGGAAATCCGGCAACGCTCACGCGGCTGCAAAACGGCGACCTCGCATTGGCCTACGGCTGGCGCACCGCGCCGTACGGCATTCGTGCACAAATCTCCAAAGATGACGGCCAGACCTGGAGCCGCGAGTTCGTTTTGGTGGACGACGGCATGAGTTGGGACCTCGGGTACCCCCGCACCGTGCAGCGAGCCGACGGCAAATGCGTGACGATCTATTACCATCACCGGGCGGACCACCCGGAACGGTTCATCGCCTGCACGATCTGGGACCCATCCGGGGCGAGGTAGACGACAGAATACTCATACAGCGTGGTGTTGACATTTCAGCGAGCAGTTTTGAAGTCGTTTCGGGGGTAGCACCGGTTGTCCCAACCGGTGCCGCGCAGCGGCAAGAAGCCCGTGCTTGGCCGAACGCTTCTCCTGGAAGGGATATTTGACCCAGAGGCTTCTTGGCGCATTGCGACACGGGTTGGGACAACCCGTGCTACCCTCGTTGAATGTTTACAAGACGACATCAGGTGAGTCGGGCGCCATCGAACACCTACAAACGACAGTCATCCCCATCGTCGAGGAGATTTTCGATCATGAATCGCTTGCGTCTCGCCGTCATGACTCTGTCGTGCGGCTGTCTGTTCACTCTTTTGGCCGTCTGTGAGGCGGCCGAAACGACGATCGGGAACCATACGTTTACGCATCCCGACGGATTCGAGGTCACCAAAATCGCCGGCCCGCCGCTGGTGAACCGGCCGATTACCGCCGACTTCGATGAGCAGGGGCGGCTGTACGTCACCGATTCCAGCGGCTCGAATGACAAAGTCGCCATCCAACTCGAAGAGAAGCCGCACCGCATCCTGCGTCTGGAAGACACCGACGGCGACGGCACGTTTGACAAGAGCATCGTGTTCGCTGCAGAGATGAGTTTCCCCGAGGGGACGATGTGGCACGACGGTTCGCTGTACATCGCCGCACCGCCGACTATCTGGAAGCTGACCGACACCGACGACGACGGAGAAGCGGACCAGCGCGAAGCATGGTTCGACGGCAAGACGATCACCGGCTGCGCGAACGATCTGCACGGACCCTATCTGGGACCGGACGGCTGGATCTACTGGTGCAAAGGGGCATTCGCCGAGCAGACGTATGAACGCCCGGGCCGCGAACCGTTCGTTACGCGGGCTTCGCACATCTTTCGCCGGCGTGCGGAAGGGGGACCGATCGAGCCGGTGATGACCGGCGGCATGGACAACCCGGTTGATGTCGCATTCACACCGGGCGGCGAGCGAATTTTCACGACGACGTTCCTGCAGCACCCCGGAAACGGCTTGCGGGACGGACTGATCCACGCGATCTACGGCGGTGTGTACGGCAAGTTGCACGGCGTGCTTGACGGGCATCCGCGGACCGGCGAACTCATGCCGCCGCTCTCACACCTTGGCCCTGCTGCGCCTTGCGGACTGGTCCGTTTGCAGTCGGACCAATTGGGAAGCGAATACCAGGGAAATCTGATCGCCTGTCTATTCAACATGCACCGGCTCACTCGTCACGTGCTGACGCCGGAGGGAGCAACGTTCCACTCGGAAGACCAGGATTTCCTCGTCAGCAGCAACATCGATTTTCATGCGACCGACGTGCTCGAAGATGCCGACGGCAGTGTCGTCGTCGTCAATACGGGCGGGTGGTACAAGCTCTGCTGTCCGACCTCCAACCTGTGGAAGCCGGACATTCTGGGTGCCATCTACCGCGTCCGCCGCACCGGTTCCCATCAGGTCGCCGACCCGCGCGGCTTGAAGATCGACTGGGCCGCCGGCGGCGACGAGAAACTGGCCGCGCTGCTCGATGATCCACGGATCGCCGTGAAGGCGCGGGCGCAGCAGACGCTCAGGGAACGTACGGGGGACGGTCCTGTGACCGCCCTCCGGAATGTGCTTGAAACGTCGAAGTCGAGCGACCAGCGGTTGCAGGCGGTTTGGACACTGGCGGGCATTGACGGCGCGGCGGCCCGTACGGCAGTGCGGACCGCGCTGTCAGACGATAATGAAACCGTTAGGCACGCGGCTCTGCACGCGGTCAGCGTCCGCCGGGACCGGTCAGCGGTCGGCGATGTGCTTGGAGTGTTGCGGGAGGACACGGCGGCCAATCGTCGGGCGGCGGCGGAGGCTCTCGGGCGAATCGGGGACGCGAATGTGATCGAACCGTTGTTAAAGGCAGCCGCACCGTCAGACGGGCGGGCTCTCGAACATTCCTTGATCTATGCGGTGATTGAGATCGGCGACGTTGAAAGAACGAGACAGGCGCTGGCGTCACAGTCCCCCGCCGGTCGGCGTGCTGCGCTGGTGGCGCTCGACCAGATGCCCGGCGGTGAGTTGCACGCCGATGACGTCGTCCCTCACCTGATTGACGAAAATGCCCCCTTGCAGGAGTCCGCGTGGTGGATCGTGGGGCATCATCCCGAATGGGCCGCGCGTCTGGTCGAGACGTTCCGCAACGAACTGGCCAACGCAATTCTCGACCCCGCCGCTGGTGAAACTCTGGCGGCGCGGCTGCCACAGTTCGCCAATGATCCGGCCATTCAGGCGATGATGGCCGAGCTGGCGGCGGATTCGTCTCTCTCGTTGGACTTGCGGACGGCGCTGCTCGATGCGATTGCAGCCACACGTCTGAGCAAACTGCCGGACGTCTGGGCGCAGACGCTGGCGGGGATTCTCACGAAGGCGGACGGGGAACTCCTCGAAGCGGCGGTTAAAGCGGTCGGCGCGTTTGCCGGGTCGGGCCTGAGTGAGGACGTCGCCGCCGCCACGCGCGAGATTGCACGGGACACGCAAACCCCGGCGGAGATTCGTTTGCGGGCGATCGTTGCGCTGCCGGCCAATCAGCGGGGCGTGGGCGATGCGGAGATCCTGCGGTTCCTTTGCGACTCGGTGTCCATCGACCAGCCGGTCGCCGTGCGCGCGGTCGCCGTCGATGTGTTGACGAACACGCCGCTGAACAGCGAGCAGATGACCACCGTCGCGGATGTGCTGCCGACGACCGGACCGATGGAGTTGCAGCGGCTTGTGGAGCTGTTCAGCAAGTCGAGCGACGAAAATGTCGGCCGGCGGCTCGTGAGCAGTTTGTCCCGGTGCTCGGCCCTCACGTCCCTCTCGCTCGATCGGCTTAAACAGGTGCTCTCCTCGTACGGCGAGTCGATCCTGGACGGAGCGAATCCCCTGTACGAGAGCATCCTGCAGGAAAACCGCGACAAGTATCGCCAACTGGAATCCATTCTCACGCTGCTGGAAGACGGCGACATCCGTCGGGGACAACAGGTGTTTCGCAACACCAAAGTCGCCTGCATCGCCTGTCATACGATGGGATACCTTGGTGGCCGGGTCGGCCCTGATTTGACGCGGGTCGGTCGTATTCGCAGCGAACGGGATCTGCTGGAGGCGATTCTGTTTCCGAGTGCGAGCTTCGTGCGCAGCTACGAACCGACGACGCTGCTGTTGGCGGACGGCCGTGTGCTGAACGGCGTGATCCGCGATGAAACGCTGAGCGAAGTCACGCTGCAACTCGACGCAGAAAAAGCGGTGCACATCCCCGTCAGCGACGTGGAGGAGCGAGTCCCGGGAACCGTCTCGGTCATGCCGGCCGGTCTCGACAAGCAACTCACGCCCCGGCAACTGGCCGACCTTGTGACGTTTCTGAAAGCGGCCCAGTAGTTGAGCCGTCGATCGTCGATCGACGCAGTGGGTCGGCGGCGTTTCCTCAAGGACCCGTCGCTAACGCTCGGGGCTCTGAGTTAATGTCTGAGCAGCGTCGAGACGGGTTACGAAAACGCGATCGGCTCCGGGCAGAAGCGTTTGAGACGGTCCGTGTCGATCTCGATGCCGAGTCCGGGGCGGTCCGGGATTGCCAGGAATCCGTCGGCGTCGATGGCGAACGGCTCGGTTGTCAGTTCGTCGATATAGGCACACGGGGTGAGATACTCGACGTAGCGGGCGACCGGTATGGCGGCTGAAAACTGCAGGTCGGCCGCCAGTCCGACAGCCGTGTTCCAACCGTGCGGGACGACCTGAATGTTGTGATCCGCCGCCGTCTGGGCGATGCGCCGCGACTCGGTCAGTCCGCCGCATTTCGTGCAGTCCGGCTGGAGAATGTCGACCGCCCGCTGCTCGATCCAGGGTTGAAACGACTGCCGCCGCGTGAGCACTTCTCCCGAGGCAATCGGCACCGGTGAGACCCGCGTCAGTTCAACGAACCCCGCGAGGTCATCGGGTGGGAGCGGTTCCTCGAACCACACGATGCCGTAATCGGCGAGCATGGAAGCCGTGTTACGGGCCCAGTTGGTTCCGTGGGGCCAGAATTGCTCGCTGCCCCCGGCATCAACCATCAGGTCGACGTCTTCGCCCACGGTCTCCCGGGCGGTGCGGACCAGGAGTTCGTCGAACTTCCGGTCCCTGCGGCCAAACGGCCGCCAGCCAAGCTTGATCGCCCGAAACCCCCGCTCAGTCACGCTGGCCAAAGACCGCTGCAGCGGCTCCGGCTCGTCGAAGAGCATCGATCCGTACGGTTTGATCGCGGTGCGGTAGTTGCCCCCCAGCAAACGGGAGACCGGTTGTCCGCAGGCTTTGCCCATCAGGTCCCACAGCGCAATGTCGATCCCGCTGATGGCGTGTTCGACCGTGCCGCCGCGCCCCTGCCAAAATGACGACTGCCGCAGGTTCTCCGTCACCCGCTCCGGCTCGACCGCCGATTCGCCCCGCAACAGCGGCCACAGCAGCTCGACCGCACCGGCGACCAGGGCTCCGGAGGTGAAGCAGCTTCCGTAGCCGACGTGCTCGGTGTCGGTCCGTACGATTAGCAGCGTGTGCAGGTTTTCCTGCGGCTCGTGGCCTTGCGGCCAACCGCCGTCAACCGTTGCACCGGTTAACGGACACACATCAATCGCGGTGATTCGCACTGGGTTTTTCCCCTTTCGACAACATACGTTTGTGTTGACATTCCATCGGTTGGTTTCCCTAGGGAACTCACGGGAGCACGGGTTGTCCCAACCCGTGCTGCAACGCGACAAGAAGCCTCTGCGTGAACCGTTCGGAGAAAGTGAATCGCTCCGTTAGACACAGGCTTCCTGTCAGGGCGACCCGCATGGGCAGCCAACACAACCGTCGACACTCCTCCGTTGCAACCGGCCATGGGCGAACCGACGCCGCTGGCGAGACATTATCCGCAGACATGTTAGCATAGGCCGCGCGTTGACACAGAGCGTGGAGCGCGGCCACTACGTGGACGAATTCGAGAGAAACCACCGGCGACAAACCCGACGTCCATAGACCAACCGTACAGAAGCCAATCGAGGAGAAACTGCATGACCAGCCGCGCGACCACGGAGTACCGTTACGAGAAGCTCACCTGGCCGGAGATCAACGAGGCGGTTGAAGCGCGGCAGGTGTGCATCATTCCTTGTGGAGCGGTCGAACAGCACGGGGAGCACCTGCCGCTGGATGTCGATCTTGTCTGTCCCGGCGGGATTGCGCGCGGCGTCGGCGAACAGATGCCGGACAAAGTGCTCGTGCTGCCGACCATCGCCTACGGATACACGGGCCACGTGATGGACTTCCCCGGCACGATCAACACGCACTACGAAACGTTCATCCGGCAGGTGCTCGATGTGACGAAATCGCTCGCCTATCACGGGTTCAAGAAGATCATTCTGTTGAACGGGCATGGCTCGAACATGCCGAATCTGGATCTGGCCGCCCGTCGCGCGAATCTGGAAACCGATGCTGAGTGCATGCTCATCGCCTGGTGGCATCTGCAGATGATCGACAAGGATTTCGTTGGCAGTTGGCGGGAGAGCCGTTTTCCCGGTGGCTGGGCGCACGCCTGCGAATTGGAGACGTCGCTGTATTTGTATCTGGCTGAGGAAGATGTGCGCAAGGACAAGATCGTCGACAACGTGCACAAGCAATGTGACGGCAACCCCTACATGTGGGTCGATCTGACCGCGAGCGGACCGGCCGATCTGACGTCCTGGACGAGCACATACACCCCCAACGGAGTCATCGGCGAGCCGTCGTTTGCGTCGAAGGAAAAGGGGGAACTGGTGTTCCGGGAATCGGTCGGCCAACTCGCAAAGATCGTGGACTTTTTCCGTGACCGGCCCGCCGACGTCCGTGAGCGGCACCAATCCCCGCCCCCCACGATGCCGATTCCGTGGGGGCAGCTCGACCTCGAGGAATCCGAGTGACGGGGGGGGTGGCGGGGGCGCGCAGGGACGTGGATCGACGAATGCAACTCGAACCGGGGGCGATGGGCGATCCACCAAACAACAACGTCGCCCCCGTGATCGGAATGGCAAGGCCACCGAACGGTGCTGCAGCACCCCCGCCACCCGTCGATGAATCCGAGTGACGGGGGCAAAGTCCGAATCCGGGAATCTGGCGCCGGCTGGCTGGGGCGCTGTGGTGGCAACGGACCCGTGTCCTCAGGCCGAACACTGGGGCCGTAACGCGGTGGGTTCACCGTCCACAGCCCCCGAGTTTCGTGCGGCTGATCCATCGTCGGTTTCAGATCGCCCCAGCCACCCGCACCGTTGATCGGATGCATCCCCCGGCTTCGTCGAAAAAATGGGCGCTTGACCGAGTCGTCCGGCCTGCGCTACACTTCCAGCGGGGCCGATTTGACGGGACACGGGGGGGCTGACCTAAGTTGCAGTTCCCTACGGAGTTCCGTTCTTTGCATGGATGGGGGCGGATCATGGGTTCCGCTTGGCCGTCCCCGGCAAAGAGCCGACCAATGCCGAGTCCCGATCGAGGTAGGCACGTTGCGAGCACTGATCAGCGATATTCACGGCAATCTCGAAGCCCTGGCCGCGGTGTTGGACGACATCGACAAGCAAGGCATCACAGAGGTGTTCTGCCTGGGCGACATCGTGGGCTATGGTCCCGATCCGCGGGACTGTGTCGACACGGTGATGGAGCGGTGCGCGGTGACGATTCTCGGCAATCACGATCAGGCGGCCCTGTTCGACCCGGAAGGTTTCAACGCCGGGGCCGAGCGGGCCATTTTCTGGACGCGGACGATGTTGGAGTCGGACCGGCCCGAACAGAACGAGCGGCGGTGGGAGTATCTGGGTGAGCGGCCGCGCATGCTCCGCGAGGAGAATCGGCTGTTCGTGCACGGCTCGGCCCGCAACCCGCTCAACGAATATGTGTTTCCGGAGGACATCTACAACCAGCGGAAGATGGAACGGATTTTCGCGCTGGTCGACAAGTACTGTTTTCAGGGACACACTCACATTCCCGGCGTGTTCCGCGAAGACTTGAGCTTCCTGTCGCCGGACGAGTTCGGCTCAACGTATGAGCTGCCCGACAGCAAGACACTGATCAACGTCGGCTCGGTCGGTCAGCCACGCGATGGCGACAATCGTGCGTCTTACGTCACCATCAACGGATCGTCCGTGAACTTTCACCGTGTCCCCTATGATTTCGAGACGACGATCGCCAAAATCTACCCGATTCCGGAATTGGACAATTTCCTGGGGGACCGGTTGCGGGACGGGCGATGACGACCGGCTGGCGGCGTGGCGGGACGGACGATCACAGGGGAATCGGCGTGGCGGACGGTTGAAAGATTCGATTCGACGTGCCACTGCCGTGACGGCAGTGCAAACGTGACGGCAGTGCAAACAATCAGAGCGATCTCCCGCGTCGGCACGGCTGGCACAGCCGTCGCAGATGTTTTTTATTCGCCGTCCTGCAAGGTCTGAGCGAGCGAAAACTCAAGAATTCCTGCAGAGACCCGAATACCTGAGACAGAGGATGTTGAGAACGGCACATCCCGACAGGTCGGGTCACCGTTGATTTTCTCAAACACAGAAGCAAACTCGTGTTCTGTCAATCTCGGGCTCGCCGTCGTCGAACGGTCGGCAGCTCGCGTCGCCAGTGCAGCACCCCAGCGAGATCGTGCTTGACAGACCACAAGGCCAAACGGACATGGAACAACGCAGTTTTTTCGTCAAGACAGCCGTCGTGCTGGTATTCGCCTTTGCCTGGCTGAATCTGGCACCCCGGTTGTTTCCCCAGTTGTTCCAAAACAAAAAGAACGCGCAGCCGCAACCTGCTGTCGCCGAACAACTGGCAGCCGAACCGGATGCGGAGCGCGTTGGCGCACAGGGTGACGGTGCGCCGGGTGACGAGGCGCCGGGGGCCAACGCCGAGGGAACCGGTCCCGACGCGGAGCCTAAGCTCGCTGCCGATGCTGGCGAAGGCGACAACGCCGATGCCGACAACGCCGAGGCCCCTGCTCCTCCCGACAAGCTGGCCGAGCATCCGCATCAACTGGTCGAGCTCGGATCGCTTGATCCCTCCTCCGGCTATTTCGCGCTGGTGACGATCACTTCGACCGGGGCGGCTGTGGAGTCGGTCGAACTCAACGATCCCCGCTATACGACGGCCGACGACCGCAACCAACCGCTGAAGATCGTGGGCAATGATCCCAATGAGAAGTTGCGAACGCTGCAGACCACCGTCAGCGCGATCGACGACCAACTCAAGAAGTACGGCACGACACTGGCCCAGGTCGACTGGGAGATGATTCCCGACTCCCGGACGGACGACGAGGTTGCCTTTCGGTATCGCGCACCGGACGGATCGGTCGAAGTCCGCAAACATTACCGGCTGAACACGGGAAACCCCGATGCGCAGGATTCCGACCCGCTCGGTTATCAGTTGGATTTCGAACTGACCATCGAAAACCTCGGTCCGCGGCGTCAGGACATTGTCTACTTAATGCAAGGGCCTGTCGGCCTTCCCCTGGAGGACGAGCAGAATTCGCGCACGTTCATTGAGGTCAAGGCCGGCACGTTGGAGGATCCTGCTGCTCCGGATTCCGTTTCGGCGGTCAAGCAGACCGCCGCCAAGATCGTCAAGCAAACGCAGGCAGCGGCGGCTGGGGATCCGGCGGCGATTGAGACGTGGAAATCGCCGCTGCAATACGTCGGCGTCGACGTCCAATACTTCGCGGCGCTCATCCTGCCGCAGGGCAATCAGCTTGAGTCACGGTACTTCTCCGAAGCCCGTCCGGCGCT
>JAJDEI010000203.1 GCA_029259845.1 Planctomycetaceae bacterium
ACCCGAAGCGTCAGCGAGGAAGCGAACGTGAGTGAGCGATTCGTCCCTCGCTGACGCTTCGGGTTACGAGGTTCCCCAGCTTCAATCTTTGAATGGCCCTGGGACCGGGAAGACCATCGGGTGCAACGGCCGACAGCCGCCCCCTATTCAGACGGAATGCGGTTCATGCTGTAATGGCCCGTCGCGGGGAACAGGTCGTTTTCCGGGCTGGCAACAGCCGAGCAATTGACCTCGTAGACATACGCATCGCGGAGTTCGTCGACGGCCAGCCGCGCCGTTTTTCCGTCGGACGAAACCGTGACACTTTCAACCTGCAGCGTGTATCGGCCGGAGTCGGGAGTGGCGTACGATCCCTGCCAGACTCGCGTATACCCGGAGAGCACGTAACGTTCGGCGTCGCGGGCGAGTGCCGCGTCCACCGGCCGGAGGAACTCGATCTCGAAGCCGTCACGTGTCCCGCGGAGTTCGCGGATGCCATTGGGCAGGTCGTCTCCGTTGGGCATCAGCCGCACGATCTCACCGGTGTTCGGACCGCCAAGCCAGCCGCTGTCAAAGATGCTGCCGATGTAAACGTCACCGGACGTCGTGGCTATCCCGCACATCGGGCCGAGAAACGTCTGCGGCTCCGACTTCCAATTCGGGCGTGAAAAGTAATAGCACGCCCCCTGCAACTCGCCGCCGACCTCCTGCAGCGTGAAGCGGACCAGGAATTTGCCATTGTATTCGCAGCCGACTCCATGACCGGCGAACGGCGCGAGCGGTCCGTCGATTTCGTCCGGCAGGAAAAAGAGGCCGTTAACGCTGCGGGTCCACGGGTGAGGAATCTGCACCGCCGCCCGCGTCTCGGGAGCGTCGGTTTCCGGTTCGTGCCGGCTCTTCACCCCGTAACGGCGCCCGCGCTGAACGTGATTGATTTCGTTGAACGTATTCGCCACGCCCTGCTGATCGCTGACGAACAGCCGACCTTTCCCATCAACGGCGATCCCCTGCGGATACCGCAACTCTTGGGCGAACGGCTCGACCCGCCGGTCGGGATCGATCCGGACCACGTTGCCCCGCCAACGGGAACTCTCCCGGGGACGTTCCTTCTGCGAATAGTTGCTGCCAATGCCCAGATACAGATTCCCTTCCCCGTCCCGAACCGGGCCGGTCACCCAGTCGTGATAGTTGTCCGAGTAACCCCAGCCGTCCGCCCACACTTCCCGGTCTCGCACCGGACCGGTTCCGTCCGTGTTCTTGAGCCAAAGCAACTCCGGCTTGTGGGCAACCAGCAGACCGCCCCGAAACGGCAGCAGACCAAAAGGGGCTGCCAGTCCCTCTTCCAGTTTGATCAACCCGTCAGCGAGTCCGTCGCCGTCGGTGTCGTCCGCCCCGTAAACGTCCCCCTTCAGCGAGGTGAACACCAGCCGTCCATTGTCGGTGATCGCAAGCGACGTCGGCATGATCGAACTCGGTAGCGGCAGACGCTCTCCTGTCATCCCCGGCAGCGTTGTGACTTGTCCCGCGATGCGGGGCAATTCGGGCCGCGGTTTGGGAGTCGTCAACAGCCGCTTCGCCGTGCAGACAAACGTCTGCCGGAGCGATCGATCGGCGGCTGAGTTCGGGAATATCCATCCCCGTGCCGCACCCCCCTGGCTGTTGGCGCAACGCGAGAGTTCGGCTTCGACGATCATCGCCGCTCCGCTGAGAATCGGCTCCGTCGTGGGCTTCCGCAGAATCAGCTCGAAACCATCGGGCACCGGCGACGCCGTAATTGTCCTCATGATCCCCGATCCTGCGGCACGGTCCCCGCTGAATTCTTCGAATGCCTGCGTGACGGTCATCGGCACAACACGCTCGCCCATCGCAAATGAAAGCACCTGCTCGAACCGCACCTGATGCTGATCGCTCGAGTAACGAATGAGCCTCGCCGTTCGGCCGCTGTCGGCGACCGGCAGCAGCACCTCCTCGGTGCCGACCTTGCGCAGGAATAGCTCCGGCTGATCGTCGAAACCGGTCACCACATCGACGCCGGCCAAATCCCAGTACCAACTCTTGCCCTCCGTCCGTTGGCGGGCGAAATCGCCCAGCGTCCAGCCGCGGACGGCGGGGCGGTCCAGATCGATCAGCAGACTGTGTCCATTGCCGAAGCCGACCGCAAACGATCGTGCGACCGCTCCCCCGCCATTGTCGGCGGTCGCGGTGAACACGTCCCGCACAATGCGCGGCTGCTCGCCCGGACGCACAATCAGAAACTGTTCCACCTGCGTCGGATTGGTGGGGGTTGTGAAGTGGGGATCGTTGATCGCCTGCCAGACGGCGGCCAGTTGCCGGTCAACGTGTCCGTCGAGGACGCCGTGCACCGGTTTGTTGAAGTTGGGCATCTCCATGCCGGGAACAACGCGGAGCGGTGCGCGCGTCCAGCGGTGAAAGAATTCGGCCCGCATGCGATCCTTGATCATCAACAGATCGCAGCCTTTCGTCCCCAACGCAACGTTGCGGGGTTCGTACGCGCCAAACTTGTGACACGCGACACAGTTGAATCCCCCCGCTCCGGTAAGCGCATGCCCGGCCATCAGCGTTTGTTCTCCCTGCGGCGATTCAGCGTGAGTCGCCGGGGAGCCACTCGCCAAGACCGCGCTCTCCGGAGAGGCCGGGGCTCCGGACGGGATGCGATCATGACCGATCAGAAAACTCGCCAACGCCGTCTGATCTGCGGCGGAGTGATCGAAGCGGGGCATGCGCACTTCGAGCCACGGCAGCCGCAGCGTTTTCTGATCGCCCCGAACCGCCGCGATGAGCGCCGGCTTATGCAGCTTGTCCCCCACCGCCGTCAGCGACGGCGGAATCAGCGACTGGCTCTGTCCGCGAAACCGCTTGTCCGACTTGTCCAGCCGACCGGCGACCGGCACGATTCCGATGCCAAGGTCCCGCTCATGACATCCGAGGCAGTTGCGACGTTCCAACACGCTGCGTCCGTGCGCCCAAACCGACGGCGGCGACAACGGACCAACGCGCGAACTCCCATACGATCGGATCGCCTCACGGTCAACGTCCCGATAGACGGGCCGACCGGTCCGAGGATCGCCGGAAGCAACGCACGACCGCTCCCAGTCGATCTCATCACCGGAGTTCGTACCAGCCAACGTCGGCACGCCCTCAAGAGACGCCTCCTGCCCCGGGATGCGATGACAAGCCGCGCAACGCGATCGCTCGACGAGCGCCTTCCCTCGACGAATCGTCTCCGCATGGGCGTCTGGAGAACTCGCCGTCTGTTCAGCCGAGTGGTCCGGACGTTTCCACGATGCCAACTCACGTGCGATTTGATTTCGTTCGATGTCCGTCAGCCGGATTATCGGCATGCGGTGATCGGCATTGAGGGATTTCGGATTCGCCAACCACTGGAACAGCCACTCGACGGAACGCTTCTCGCCAATGGAGGAGAGATCGCCACCATTCAATGTCGCTTGTCGGCCGATATCGCCGGCCGTGTGACAGGCGAGACAGCCGACCGTTTTTACCAACAGGTCTCCATCCGGCGGAGCCTTCTTGCCCGTCGGGATCGGTGGGAGAGTCGGGAGAGCAATCGGCTCTGCAACGTCGTTCAAATACGCGGCGACGGCGGCTGCTTCTTCCGCATTAAAGCCGAAGGACGGCATGCGCGCATGAGCGGCTGACGGGCCACGGCTTAGGAGTTTGTCGACGAGCCAACGCTCTTGAAGTCCCGTCGCCGCATGGGCGAGCGACGGTGCCGGCGGGCTGAGCGGTTCCCCTTCGCGGCGGTGGCACCGGTTACAGCGATGATCGAGGAACAACTGGCGTCCGCGCTCTCGCTTCGCCAGATCGGGACGCCCCTCCGCTCGAAACAGCAAGTGCGGCGGAATCGGCTCCAACGGAAACTCGTCAGACGACCAGAACAGATGCACCCGCGCGGCCGGCTGTGTCTTGCGAAACTCGACTTCCAATTCCAGCAGCCCGAAATCCAACTCGACCGGATCCCCGCTGATCCACCCCGGCTCTGCTCGCTGTCCGTCCAATACGGTCTCACCATCCACATGCACTGAGACCTCTCCCTGCACAAAGGCATGAAAGACATACGTCCCCTCCTGGCGCAGCAGCAACTGCGATTCCCAATTTGCCGTGAATGGCCCGGCCGGCAGCCGCTCATCCGCCGCGGAGGGCCCCCAATCCCTAGAGAGCGTGACGTCGATTTTCTCGATGGTGCGCCCACCGGCGACGTACGTCCCCAACAGCCCGGGGATCAGGTCCGCCTCTTCATCGAACTGGGCCGGCAAGCAACATGGAAAGGCAACCAGCACCGCAAGCGCGGCCAACACGGCAAGCATTCGAAGCATCGACGTCTCCCGTTACTCGAAGCAAGGCGCAGGGCACGGGGACGCGCCGCAGACACCCGGTGTCTCGATTCAGAATCGAATTGCTCGATCGGTGCTGCAGAGACTTTCAGTGAACATGCGAATCTCTTGGAGAGACATCCGGGTTCCTGAACGATTCGCGTCCCCTGTCGAAGACCTCCGGCACCCTAGTCGAGCGTATACTCCGACTCCCGCGACGCATCGCCGCCGATGGAGGTCCGAAACGACGGGGCAACGGCTTTCACGGTCGTGTCTGCTCCCGACAGCTTGAAGAAATAGTTCCCGCCCCCGTTCGCCGTGAACATCACGTTCAACACACGGGAACCGGGCATCGCCTTCGTGCGGCGGCGAATGGGCGGCCCGACCGTCTTGTTGTAGGTGCCGGACAACTCGACCAGAATGTACGTCCCCTGGTCGGTCTCGCCTTGTGACATCTTCACCGTCCGTCCCTTGGCGTCGAACTGGCCGATCCAGCGTTGGATGTTCGCCTTGGCCGAACCACCAAAGGGGCCCGACACCACCAGTTCCGCATCTGTGGCGTCTCCTTCAGCCGCGGGGATCAGGAACTGAGCCAAACGAAGCCGGTTGGAGGGTTTCTCGACCTTCCAGGAGGCGGGGATCTGCAACGTGAGCGGCCCGGCTTTGAACTCCTTTGTCTCCTCCGGCACCGCATTCGGCTCCGCCGCGAAGGCGACGTTCGATGTCGCCCCGGGACCAGCCGGCCGCAGCGCGGTCCCCGCCACTTGCATGGGGATGGCATACAGGCTCGTCCGTGCGGTGATGTACAGCGTCTTGTTCGACGGACCGCCGAAAGCACAGTTGGCTGGTTTTTCGGGAACGGCGATCCGACCGATAACCTCGCCAGCCCGTGTCAGCACGACCACTGATTTGTAAGTCGCGTAGATGTTTCCCTGCTCGTCGAGACTCATGCCGTCGGGGCCGCCGCCGTCAGTTTTTTCGGCGGTGAAAATCACCTCGCCCGCTGAGATCTCCCCCGGTCCGGCGATGGCGTAGCGGACGATCTGCCCCAGCTTGATATTGGCCACATAGAGATGTTTCCCGTCCTCAGAGACCAGCACGCCATTCGGCCGCGGCAGGTCGCCGATGACCCGGGCCGTCTGACCCGCTGCGCTGAGATAGTAAACCCCCTCGACCGGTTGCGTCGGCTCCTCGCGCCGGTAGTTCGGGTCCGTGAAATACAAGCCGCCGCTCGCGTCGAGCGCCAGATCGTTCGGCTTGTTGAACGGCCGCCCGTCAAATTCGTTCGACAACACCTCGGCCAGCTGCCCCGTCCGACCGCCGTCGGTTGCGCGCAGCCGCACCACCTGCCGGGCGTCACCCTGGGCAGCGTAAACGTTCCCCTGCTGGTCGCACATCAAACCGTTGATGCCGTCCGACCCAGTCAACCAGTCATTCTGGGCGCCGTCAGGGGTGACACGGATGATGCGGTTGTTGGGGATGTCGCTGAACAACAGATATCCCTCGGGATGCCACGCAGGTCCCTCTGTGAATTTGCAGCCGGCCGCCACCTGCTGCAGTTCGCCGCGGACGAGGTCCGCAAGTTCGGCTGCCGTGGCGACTCTTGAGGGGACCGCCCCTGTGGCCCACGCCACGCAGGCGAAGCCGCCAACAAGAACCCGGATGGCGTGATGGGGCCGCAAGCGTGACATGGCAGTTCCTTCTTTCGGTGCAAGGCTGTCGGAGCAAGGAGCGGATGCGGGCGCGAACCGTGACGACAAATGAAGCCGCGGGGCAGGTTTCCAATGTGCCGCCGGCACAACCGACCAGACAGTTCGAGACTCTGCTCCACGGCCCGTTCCCGACGATTGTCGACAAGACCCGGACAACATGCAATCGACCGCCGCGTCCTTCGGAGCCATTCAAAGTTTCACCTTGGAAAAGATCGACCGGGACGCACTCAAACGTAACCCGAAGCGTCAGCGAGGAAGCGAACGTGAGTGAGCAATTCGTCCCTCGCTGACGCTTCGGGCTACGAGGTTCCCCAGCTTCAATCTTTGAACGGCCCGCCGCGTCCTTCAGAGCCTCGTCCGCCGGTCACGAACCGGAGAGAGTGCTCTGGAGAGTCACTGGGAACTCGAGCTCGTTTCCGCCGCGCCAGACCGTCACCGTCACCGTCTCTCCCGCCTCGTGGCGATCGAGCGCATCGAACAGGGAGGCGATATCGGTGATCGGACGGCCATCGATGGCCGTGATCACGTCGCCCCAGTCGGGGCTCCCGTCCAGATTCGATGCGGTCCCCCGAAGACCGGCTTCGGCGGCCCCGCCGCCCTCCAGCACGGTCCGAGTCAACACGCCTTTGATTTCTGCGGGGAAGGTCTTTTTCTGGATGAAGTACTGGAGATACGAATCGGAGAAGGGGATCAAGCCGAGCACGGGGTGTTGGTTGGCCCCGTACCGAATGATATCGGGGATGACCCGATTGATGCTGTCGACGGGGACTGCCATTCCCACGCCGCTCGAGGAGCCGGACTGGCTGTAGATAGCCGTGTTCATGCCGATCAGCCGCCCCGCACTGTCCAGGAGCGGACCGCCCGAGTTGCCGGGATTGATGGCGGCGTCGGTTTGGATCACGTCCAGGATGCGCCCGTGTTCGGTGTTCAGTTCCCGCCCCAGTCCGCTGATGACGCCTGTCGTCAAGGTTTGGTCGAGACCGAACGGACTGCCGATGGCATACACATTCTGGCCGACCTGCAGGTCCGCGGAAGTGCCGATCGGCATCGTTTGCAACTTGCGTCGGCCGGCGTCGATTTTCAGGACGGCCATGTCGTACCGGGGCTCCACGCCGACAACACGCGCCTCGTGGGTGGTGTTGTCCGCGAGCGTGACGTACCACCGTTTGGCTTGCTGAATCTGGACGACGTGGGCGTTGGTCACCACGTAGCCGTCTGCACTCCAGATGAGACCGGTGCCCGTGCCGCGGGGGATTTCGGTGACATCGTAGTTGGAAAGAAAACGAAGCTCCGCCGTTGTGATATGAACCACCGACGGCGACGCGGCGTTGAAGATTTCGATCTGCGTTTTCTCGATGTCGGACAGCTCCCCCCGCGGGGTCACCGCCCGCCGCCCGGCGTTGGGGTTGTGCAACTCCGAGAGGATTGGTGTGGCGTAGCGGTACAGCAGCGCTGCGATCACAATCAACAGCGCCGCCACCATCCAGCCCCCGTTCGACGATGCGGGCAGTGATGAGTCTTCACCAGGATTCGACGACGCGGGGTGTTCAGTCATCGCTTGCCAGAACGTACCTAATGGCGGAGGGAGAAAACGGACGAACTTATTCCAACCGTAAGTCTCGGAGATTCCTCCGTCCGTGAAAAGGCCGGCACGAGATTCTGTAGAAAGCAATGGCCCCCCCCTCCCAGCAGGGCCGTTCAAAGTTTCACACTGGAGAAGGTCGACCGGGACGCACTCAAACGTAACCCGAAGCGTAAGCGAGGAAGCGGACGTGAGTTAACCACTCGTCCCTCGCTTACGCGTCGGGTTACTATATTGCCAAGAGTCAATCTTTGAATGGCCCTCCCCCTCCCACGGCCAACGCACGTAGCAACCAGTTAAAACAACGCACAAAACCTCGGTTGGGAATGAAACCCGGTTGATGTTAAATAGTTGATTGGAAAAAGTCACAACACCCCCAA
>JAJDEI010000204.1 GCA_029259845.1 Planctomycetaceae bacterium
GCGCTCTTTGTTGTGGGCGATCCAAAACAAGCCATCTACCGTTTTCGCGGCGCTGATGTCGACACCTACCTTGTCGCCAAGCGAGCGTTAGCGAAGTGTGATTCGAAGTCGATTCTCGATGTGTCAGCTAATTTTCGGTCGCAGCCCGCCATCCTTGAATATGTGAATTCGCATTTTTCTGCCGCCCTGGACGAGTCCGAGGGACAGCCAGGCTTTACGGCTCTTGCTCCCATTCGCCCGAGCAATCATGAACCAAGCGTCGCAGCCTTCGAGATCACGCTCGACGACCGGCACAAGCGAAATGGCGCGCTCGTAGTTGACTTGGTGCGCCGCGAGGAAGCGTCGATCGTCGCCAACATCGTGCATGGCCTTATTGGCAGTTATCCGGTGTGGGACAAGGATCGACAAGATTATCGGCCTGCGCGTGCGGGCGACATCGCTCTGCTTGCTCCAACGGGCACCAGCCTCTGGATCTACGAGCAGGAACTCGAAAGCCGTGCAGTTCCAATCGCCACGCAGGCAGGCAAAGGTTTCTTTCGTCGACAAGAAGTCCAGGATTTGATCGCAATCGCAAGGGCAATCGCCGACCACCGCGACACGTTGGCGTTCGGCGCATTCATTCGCGGGCCGCTGGTTGGGCTTACCGAAGAACAGATCGCCGATGAGATCGAGTTGCTTCAAACGGCAAAAGTTGGCCCGAAACGCCTTAATCTCTGGGCGAATCCCGAGACCATCCAACATCTGGTCCTAAAGCAAACGCTGACCGTACTACAGAATCTGGCACGCAAGGCCCGGCGTGCGACTCCCTACCAGCTTCTTGCCGAAGCCATCGAAGAGCTTCATATCCGGCCGATCCTGAAAGCTCGCCACTCGCGCGGGGCAGAACGGGCTCTTGCTAATGTCGAACTCGTTCTGGAGATGGCGAGAGCGTATGCAGGACGCGGGATCGGGGACTTTGCCACCGCACTCTGGCAGCGATGGGAGGATGGAGACGCTCAGGCAGAAGGCAGGCCGGACGCCGAGGCGGACGCAGTGTCGATCACCACCATTCATTCGGCGAAAGGATTGGAATGGCCTATCATCATTCCGATTAACTCCACAACTACCCTGTGGTCTGACATGAGCTTCCTATACCGTCGAAGTGACGATAGTGTGCATTTCAGGGTGTTCGGCCTCCCGAGCCGTGATTATGACACTGTCAGCCAGGGCGAATCGGTCGCGGTTCTTCGTGAACGCGTCCGGCTTTGGTACGTGGCCCTAACCCGTGCCCGTGATTTGCTGCTAATGCCGAAGCAGACCGAGCGAATTGCAAAAGATTGGCTGAGCCTCGTGAATCTCGACATTGACTCACTTCCGGTTATTGATGTCACCCGTTTCCCAGGCGTGCCGTCTCCGCCTGTTCCCAGCAGCGGCAATAAGCAGGACGTTTCGAAGTGGGAGCAAGAAGCTGCGACAATAGCAGCCACTGAGCGGCGCATCTCGTGGCACCAACCCAGCCGCCATGAACAACCGGTGGTGCCCATAAAGGCTTCTGACGAAGTGTTCGTCGGCATCGAGTCAGTCTTAGACGCCATGCCTGCGTCAGACGAAGACATGATGATCCAGGGCGGTCGCGAGCGCGGAGTAATTCTGCACAAGCTAATTGAAGAGGTTCTGACCGGCGAGACAGCCGACGACGCAACAACGCTTCAGGTGCGTGCCGCCGAGCTCCTTGTTCACCTGCGCCTGCCAGATGCAGAAGACGCGGCAACCGGTCTGTCCAGCCGCGAGATGGCAACTGCCGTTCACCGCACACTCCAGCTTAAGGAAATCGCGGAACTGCGCCCAACACTGTTGCCTGAATTTCGAGTCTATGCGGCCTCAGTCGAGGGACAAACTGCCTCACTCACAGCTGGTATCGCCGATGCAGTTGCCTACGTGGAAGAGCAGATCCAAACAGTTGTCGACTGGAAGAGTGATGTGAATCCCACCCCGGCCGACATTGAAACGTATCGCGGCCAGGTGCGCAGCTATCTGGCAGCGACCGGGGCCGCTGTGGGGATAATCGTTTTCGTGACTTCGGGCCGCATAGAGATAGTGCAATCGGTAGCTTGATTGCATTTCAATGTGCGAACCCGTCCTACGCAACAATCAGTCCGGCTTCCACTTATGCGACGCAGCAGCGTCGCTTCCCATCACCGGATTCCCGCCGGAAACAGTTTAATGGCCGTGTTGTCGCCCCGAGCGTTCTCAGTAGGCGTCACGAATGCACTCCGGACCGACACTCCGGATGCAACTCGACCGATGTGACCGGATGGAGTTCTCCCATCGTGTCAGTTTGCACTCAAAACCGGCCAGTGAGTTGCGGGTGAAAGTCGGCCTTATGGTGTGACGTCAAGCGGCAGACGCAATCGACTCCGCGTTGCCTAAGCATCACCATCTCTGTCCATATGCACATCAGGCGATCGGCGAGCATGACCTCGCCGGGGAGAAACAGATCCCAAAAGGTGCGCAGTATCCCAACTCGCCTTGTGCCTTGCCGGTCGGGACCGTCGTCGGAGCTGCCGGCCATCACGATCTTCACGACCGTCGATTGCTTCTTCTCGGTTTCGATGTCGTCGTCCTGGACACTGGCACAGTCGGGACCGAGCTTGATGAGTTCGTTGTAGAGGTTCACGCAAATGCGGCGGCTCACCCTTCGGTGATTTCCTCGAACTCAGAATCGACCTTCGGGAGTTCGGCTTCGTTCATGCTCGACTTGGCGATGCGGCTTTCATAGTCGATCGGGGACGTGGCCTTGTCGATCACAGCTTGCTGGATGTCGTACACCGAGACGTACTCGCTAGACACGGGTCGCGTATTGGCGTCGTTCTGCTCGATCGGCGTGCCAGTGAAGCCGATGAACAAGACGTTCAGCAGGGCATCGCGGAAGCGTGCGGCGAAGACGTAGGACATTTAGCGAGTGTTTTCATTCACTCTGCGGCCCAACCAATATTGGCTGCGATCCGAATCTGAAGTTCGCAACACGCACAGCGCATGCGCCGCACTCGTCTTAAAATGCCGGCACGACGTTAAGCACGCTCGTATGGATAAACGTTCTTGTAATTCCGATTGAAGTAGGACCCGACGGACGGAGCCGTTCGCAGGTTTTCAAATTCGTGTTCAGGAACGCCTTTGTAGGCATAAGTCGAGCCGTTCAGAAAGTGAACGTAGACAGCTTGGTTTTCTGAATCGTAGCCGACGGCTGCGATGTTCGATGAACTGACAGGTTGCATGTCGGGCATCGGCATATGGTTTCCTTAGTTGAATGATTGGTTTCTCCAGTTGCGGACGCTGGTCTCGTATACTGCCACATCAGGTCGCATGTGTGCCCAAAGCTTCGAAGGGATTGGGTCGGTACTCTTCACCGCGTTGTCCGCTTGGAAGAACTTCACACGTGATGGAATGCGGACAGCCTCACCACTGACAATCGCTTCGCCTGTTCGCAGGCTTGAGAGCACGTCTGCCATTTCACGGAGTTCATCCTGCATCGCTGAAGAAACGTGTCCTTTGTCGCGGGTATTTGTCATCCTCAATGCGACAATCGAACCGCACTGACTCAGGACGGTCTCGTCCAATTCCGATGGGCGTTGAGTGACGAGCAGCATGCCGACGCCATATTTTCGCCCCTCTTTCGCGATTGCCTGAACAGTTCGCGATGAAATCGAGTCCTCGCCCGCCTTCAGGTACGCGTGAGCTTCATCGAGGACTACGAACAGGGGCTGTTTCTTTCCTCCGACAAGCGTGTTTTGACCCCAGTAAAGGGCGTCGTAGATGATCTTCAGAATGCAGCCCGAAATCGTCTGCATGATCTCTGAAGGAATCGCTGAAAGGTCGAGAATCGCGACAGGAAACCCGTGTCCAAACCAAGTTGAAAACAAATTCGGCAAGTCATTCGGCGTCGTGCCATTCAGCGCAGGCGAATATCCAATCGGACGGAAAAGAAAATTGTAGCTTTGGTCGAGAAGTCGCGACCTCATTCCGTCCAAGAAACCAAGGATGCCCTTTGCCTTCATATTCAAGAATGGGGCGCTGCTTCCTAGTCCGGCCGTGGGATATTCGTTCGATTTCAGCGTCGCTGGGTCACCAGCAGCAATCAAAGCCTCTGGCGTCGTCCGGTCAGTTTTGAAGGTAATCCTCTCGAAGTTATCCAATTCGAACCACAGTTGGCTTATCGCAAATGGAATCGGGCTGTCCGCCGTGATTGCCTCTGCCCGAAGGCCACCGATTGCTACAGCGGACACACGCTTTAGATCCAATACTTTCCCTCGGATGTAATCTTCATTCTGGTCGGACAGGTGCCCAGGGAAAATCGCCATCAGCTCTTTGAACGGCAGCGCCCAAAAGGGAACACAGAGTTCGTCTTCGCCATCCGCCGTATTTGCGCCCACTCGAAATACCTTGCATTTGCCGGCAAGCGAACTCGCATACTCACCATGCGGGTCAATCATTAGGACCCGCGTGCTCGGGAATGGCTTCTCTGCAATGGCTTTCACAACGATGCTGACCGCGTTCGACTTTCCGCTACCGGTAGCACCAAGAATCGCGCAATGGCGGGAGACGAGCTTGTCCATGTCCAACTGTGCAGCGAGTCCTTCCGACGCGCTCTGATTCCCTACGACAATCGACGACTGGGCGTTGTAACCACCGTAGACAATCTCAAGGTCTTGATTCGTGACGAGATGAACTTGGTCACCCGAAGTCGGCGACTGGAGGACTCCTCGCTCGAAAGATGATCCGATCTGCTCACCAACCAGAATCATCCTCAACCAGCGGTGGCCATCTGCTATAGGCGGATTCTCCTTGCAAGCCAACAGCAGAGATTCTGGCATCGCCAGAACTCCAGCCTGCGTGATAAGCCCATACAGATTTGCGTATCCCAACGGAATCTTGAGGAACGAGCCGATTTGGCCAATTCGGTATACCGTGCCATCGACGATTGGCATGTTCGACGGGTAGTTGCTCGCCATTTTGATCGTGACGGCGTTACCGCTCACGCTCTCAACTTGCCCGATATGTGTTGGATTGTGTTTCATGGCAGTTAGAGCGCGCCCGCAGGGCCGTCGGACGAGGACAAGTCGTTCAGAAAGTCAGCGAGTTTTCGAAAATCTGGGAGAAGGAAACGCCCAGTACCTTCCCAGCGTTCGTCCCCCTTTCGCTCGCCTGCCACTTCCGATGGACTGGCGGCGTCTTCGTCAAAGTATTGGCTAACCCGGATGGACTCAGTGGTCTTTGGCTCATCTCTCAGTCTCCAATCTCCAAATCTCCCTCCGATAACGGCGTGCCGAAGACCATAGACTGACATTTTGCCGCCGGTCTCGTGCGTTGCGAGCCCGCGCACGCCGTTGGTCTCATCTGCGAGACCAAACACGCTCTCTTTGTCCTCGGTCCACGTTTCATCGTAATACATCGCTATCACGTGGGAGTTCGCACCCCGTCTCAGGGAGGTCACGAGCCGTTCGTTGATATGATTGTCGCTGAACGAATATCCGCAGGTGAACAATACCGCGTCGTCCTGCTGAAGGAAGGCACAAAGCCGGTCGATAAGTCCGACATATGGCTGTTTCTTCGAGGTGTTGTATTTGAGATGTGAAGGATAAATGAGGATGGATTCCTCAGGGGCAGACTGTTGCCGAATAATTGCCTTGTCTGAGTCGCGATACGTCCACCCAAGCGAACCATGCATTTTCCACAGCTTCACGACGTGGGGGTATGCCTCGACATCTTCCACAGCCTCTGGGCAAAAGAATGGTTCAAAGCTGCCAGTGAAGCCGTCGAAATATGGTATGCCTGAACCTTCGAGAGCAATCTCGCACAAGTAGTCGTAATTCGTCGTAAAGATTTCAGTGGGGAACCGGCGCCTCGCCTTTTGAACCCAATTGGCGAGACGAGCGTGAGCCAGCTTTTTTCGGTCGTCGGCGAGCAGGGTTTCATGCACAGAAACCAATTTCACGACACGGGTTTTTACCAGTTTCGCCAACTCGGTGAACCCAGTCGAATCGAGCCCATTGAGCTTGCCTGCACCGATGACTGCCCGCTTCGCTTCAATGCTTGAGAGGAGGGTTTCGATGTTGAAGACGACCTTTTCAAGCTCCGTCTCGGTATGAATCTCCTTTATCGCAAGTGCGAACTCGGTCGAGTGCGCCTCCACTTCAGCGACGATGGTCTTCGTCAACTGTTCGATCGCAGGAACAAAGACAGTCGGAACTCCCGTCGCAAATGACGTCCCCGCACCGAATAAGAAGCCGATTCGCTTCTTGTCGGAAATCAGGATTTGGTGGATGCCTCGAATGTGCTCGCGCGGATCGTGTGTGTTCATATGAATTCAGTTGTCGCTGAAATGCGGCTCGTGATTTCCCCGCTCAGCAGCTTCGCCAGCCGCCGCGCCGTCGAGTTGGACTCCTGCGAGTAGACCGCGATGTCGCCGATCCGGTCGCCATGTTCTTCGACGAACTTCTCGCTTTGCACGCACATATCCGCCGATCCGCAGCAGGGATCGTAGACTCGCCCCTTGTACAGTGCGAGCTTCTCGGCAAGCACTTGGACCACGCAGCGCGGCGTGTAAAACTGCCCGCTGTACTTCCCCTCGGCACTGGAGAACTGCGTGAGGAAGTATTCGTAGACGCGGCCCAGGATGACCTTCGAGCGGTCTTGGTCGAGAAACCCGGAGTCATGATCTGTCATGGTGCAACTCGTGAAAATGCTCACGAAGTACGGCCTTGGCAGCCGCCCTTCAGTCGTTGGACTGAAGGGCATTCTACTGCTTTTCGCACGCTCCATGTACTGAAGAGTCAGCGTTGGCCCATGCAGGGATCGCCGACTGCTGTTTTTCGAGCAGCAGGTCGCACTCTAGCGACAAATGCGCGAGTGTGGCATCAATCAAAGAACTGCTGGACTATGGCGCACACTCGGGTTCGAGTCCTGAACACTACATTCCATTTCCCGCGATTCCACTACCATGGTTGGGCGCCTCGGTCCGACACCGACGCGAGTTCGGTGAATGAACGGTGTCAGAAAGTCGTGAGGTTTCTGCGAAAGCCCGAATACCACCCTATTACGACGCGCGACTTGCGTACCGCTGCTGTACCGGAAATCTGGTAGAATGATCAGAGTCGCCATGGAACCGTCCGCACGCGGTTGAACCACATCAGTAGAGGGAGAAATTGAGATGACTCTATGCCCAATCGCTCTGGCGGTCGGCTGCAAGAAATGTCTGGCATTCTCCGTTTGCCCCCTGAAGGGTGTCATCGGCGATTACCGGAAACCATCAGAAACGCAAACGAAGCAGCGAACGGACAATGCCAAACAGTAGTCGAGGAGGCGACGTCTTGAACAAGGTCTGCGCTCTCGCAACGGGTGACACGTTCAGCCGACAGCCGAGCCGCTGTCGCATCTGCGCGTCCCGAGAACCTAGCGTCATTTGACATTTCTATTGTCGGCGGGCGAGTTCTGACCATCACTCGTAGGCAGGATATTGCACGTGGCCGTTTCTTGTTCAAAATGCAACTCGGCACGACCGACGTCGAGTTGATGAAGCACCTGCTCAGTGCGCTGTTCGACGGCAGAAAGGTCCGTGCCGTCGCGGGTGACAAATTCTTCGACAATTGCCCGGAGTGCTCCTGGCGTCAGCAGCAGGTGGGGAACATGCATGGAAAGACTTTACCGCGCGACGCGAAATCGAAGGTCGCATTGGCCCAGAGCTGACAAGCCTGGCTGCGAGTAGTTCCTGGGCAGCGCACCCGCTAAGCCGTGCAGAGCACTACCCTCGCGGCTCCCGTAAATGGGGGCTTGGCTCACTTTGGCTGCTGCTTCCCCTTCGCTGCTTGCCCCTGCTTGATCGCCTTCTGTTTCTTGCTCTTGTCTTTGTCCTTCT
>JAJDEI010000205.1 GCA_029259845.1 Planctomycetaceae bacterium
CGTGGGGACTGGTGGCAGCAGCGGGGCACTACCCGCACCGATCCCTTGCGGACCAGCGTCGTGGCGCAGGTTTACACCCTGCGCCACGGCGAAGGCACGGTCGATCTCGGCAAGCACTCTCAGGCGGCCTCCGAAGATCGCATCGGAGACGTCGTGCTCCTCCGGCAACGACTCCCAAGCGGGAAACACGAGCGGCGCCTCGTCCAGCAGCGAATCGAGGTCGGCGGCGAAATCATCGACGTCGCGGATCGCGGGCAGTACGACGACCAAAGGGCGCGGCGACTCGTCCGCCAATGCCGCTGCAACCAGCGCGCACGATGAGCCCCACGCTCCGTCGATCGTGGCCCTCCGCTTCTCGTGCAGAGCGCGAACGACATCGTCGAAGCCCGTCATCCCGCGAACACGCGGAATCACGTCCGGCAAACTCCGGACAGCTTGGGCACGAGCCTGCTGTGGCATGCGTGCCGCAAACTCTAACGCCCCCCGTCACCGGCGCGAAGCCCGCGCGGGTTGCGTTTTCAAGCCAGGGGTGCCAGCAGCGAAATGCTGCGTTGGGATTTTTTGGGGGGAGCAGTTGTTTTTCCATGCGTGGCTGTCCGGCAGCCGACGGTGACGACGAGTCCTGCACCGCGTCGCAAGCGGTCTCACGTCGGTCCGCAGAACCTGTGTTGCCTGTCGCACGGAAGAAAAGGAAACGCGGATGAAGCGGAGGGGGCCGGATTGTCGCGGATCGTTGGAGACCAATCCTCAAAGCTGCACGAATCGGCTTCGATCCGCTTCATCCGCGTTTCTCTTTTCTGTCAAGCGGCGCCCCACCACCACCTCGCCGCATCGGATCCCCCGTGCGAATCGGAGTCCGGAGAGTGTGTGAGTTTTTCGGGCCAACCTGAAAAGATCACGCCCTTGTCGCGTTACCGAATTGCCCCGGCTCGACTCTTGAGCGGCCCTGTTCAGGGGCGATGTTCGCGCTCGATGAGGCCGCACAGCCGTTCGGTGGTGCGCACTTCTCCGACGACCGTCGAGTCCCGAAACAGCAGTTTGGGAACAGAACCGGCCCCCACTCGCTGGTACAGCTCGACATGTTTGGCGATGTACTTCCCGGCAACGGGACGGGCCAGTTCTTTGTTGATCGCCTCTTCACCAACCAGTTGGGCGGCGTAACGGCGGGCCTGGGCAGCGGTGCGACCGCGCGACGGTTCGAACACCCAGTCGTGAAATCGGCTGAAACTCGGAGGATCCACCCGCCAGACCGCGACCGCGATCCGTGCGAGTTCACAGGCCTCCGCGTGGTTCGGATTGTTGTTCTTGACCGTTGGATTGCAGTCGCGGCTCAGAGGAACCGCAAGCGCGACGATTGCCAGGTCGTCCCCATACTTCTGCTTGGCACCAGTGATTGACCGGTGCGTCGTCCGGCAATGCGGGCACGTGTAATCGAACATCTCGACAAACACGTACTTCGCGTCGGGACGGCCCAACAGCGGCCATTGGCGGACATCCAGCCGCACCTTGCCGCCGGAGATCGAGACCAGCCGGCGCTCCGGACGTTTGGCGGGCTTGGTGGCCTTCGGGTCTGCCGACGCCACATTGCTCGCCTTCTCCGCGTCCGCCTTTCCTGGCTTGTCTATTTGTTCCGCCTCCGCGTTCTCCGACCCTGTCAGGAATGCCGTCAGTGCCGTGATGACCCCTGTCGGCAGGAGCGAGGCGTGTTGATAACGCGCGTGGCGGCGAGTGCCGGACTCTCTCCGCTCCCATTGGGGCATGGGGGCCGTGTGTGTTGCTCCGAACGGCTCGAAGAGTTCAAAGTCCTCGCCATCGTCAGTGGGCGGTTGGAACTCGGAATCGTCAGCGGGAGGCGCGAATTCGGAATCATCGGTCGGTGGCGCAAATTCGGAATCGAATGCGTCGGCCGCCGGGGCTCCGGCCACCCCGGTTGCCTCCGATGGGACGTCGTGAGCAGCATGGTGTTCAATGATGAAGGTTTCCGGCGGGGCCGCCAGCAGTTGGGCGCTGATCATCAAGCCGACCCCTGCGGCGCTGACGGCTGCCAGCACGGCGGTCCGACGTAAGCCGACCGGCCGCCACCAGAGCACCGCGCCGCACATGGCCAACCCGCAGGTGTGTGCGATCATACAGTAAAAGCAAAGATGCCCGATGGCCAAAATCTGCAGGCTGAGAAACCAGACGGCGGCCAAACCAGCGGCGATGGCCCCGGTGACAATCGCATCCCACGCCCGACGGCGGATCGATGCGGAACTGGACGATTGGCAGAACCACAGCGCCCCCAGCATGCCGCCGTACAGAGCCACTGCCGGAACGCTTACCGGTAGACCGAAGAGTTTGGACCACCGGCTGGTCAATACGTGGCCACAGTCAAAGACTGCCCCGCCTCCGCATCCGGCGACTTGTTCTGATCGCAAGGCCGTAACGGCAAGATAGCCTGTGACCAACAGCGCGGCTCCGCAGAGCAGCCGCATTCCCCACACGAGCGGTCCAACACCCGGTGCCAACTCGTCCTTGAACGATGCTTTCGGCAAGGCCATCTGATTACCCCTTGACCCCTCTGCGTTGGATTATACCCGATGGACGAAATCGCAGCAGGCGCAAGTTTCGTACAACCGGGAGTTTCACAGAAATCGGAACCGCCAGGCGCGTCCTGCGGCGACGCGTTGGCAGTACGCGAATTCAACTCGCCTTGCAGCTTGCCGAAGACCGTGACTCCAAACGTCTGCCGCCTCGGCAGTGCAAACCAACAGGCCATTCGCATGTGTCGGTAGGGCTGACGTTCACTTTTTTCAACACGCTGCTCACCAGAGATTACTTTTCACGAGACGCGGACACGCGAAAAACGCCCCGATCCGGCCAAAATCTCCGGCAATCTTCACCCGCACCGCTACAGACCATCTATCCTCTCTGGCCTGTCGGCATGTTGTGGCGGAAATTGTGGCTGGAAGGCCCTCTCCCTCCTTGCATCCGGCAACGCACCGATCGAATCGATCTTCCTCCCATTTGATGAAGGAATCAGAAATCGTTGCACATCCCGCCCAACCGCGTGCCCGGAGCACTCAGCGGAACGACAGAATTCCGCAGGACGAGGCCACCGCTTGGCAGATGTTTGTGCGACTGTGAAATCGGGAAGAACGGCTTCGCCTCGTTTCAAGGCGGCTGGCTCAGCCGGCAGCGCGGCTGGGTCGCGAAGCGACAGGATGCCCCGTTAACGGTCGGTGTGGGCGGAGTGACCGTCGTCCTGGTCTACGTGCTGCTGCGATTGGCGGTTTGAAGAGATCCGCCAGGCACGCCCG
Organism: Planctomycetaceae bacterium; assembly: GCA_029259845.1. Classification (GTDB taxonomy): domain Bacteria; phylum Planctomycetota; class Planctomycetia; order Planctomycetales; family Planctomycetaceae; genus JAHBXU01. Next base: position 3,300 of record JAJDEI010000205.1, read on the forward strand.
GGATCACAGAAACCGTTCGTCGGCGAAGGGATGTAAGGATCCGAGCGATTTCTCCTGCGGCAGCGCGCCGAGGAGGGCTTCGGCTGCCCGCAGATCGTCCTGGGTCGTGATCTTGAGGTTCATCGGCCAACCCGGCACGACGGCGATTGATTGGCCGATCCGTTCGACCAGTTGGGCCTCGTCGGTCGCCTCGAAGCCGTCCCGCCGGGCGTAGGCATCGAGCAGAACCTGCCGTTTGAAGACCTGTGGCGTCTGAGCGGCCCACAGCCCGCGGCGGTCGACGGTCTCGATGATTTGATCGCCACCGGCTTGGTCGTGGCCGACCCGTTTCACCGTGCTCGACAACGGGATCGCCGGGATTGCCGCCCCGCTCTTTTCGGCGGCGGCGAAGACCGCATCGACCCAATTCTTCGCGATCAGGGGACGGGCCGCGTCGTGGACCGCGATGAAGTCCACGTCCGCCCCGACTCCCGCGAGGGCGTTTTGCACCGTGTCGGCCCGCGAGTCGCCCCCCACCACAATCTCGACGTTCATGAACGCCAGGTTGGGGGCATACTTTTCCTTGAACCAATCGACGTCTTCCGCAGCGACACAGACGAGCGTCTGGACGACATCCTCCCGGTTGACAAACGCCTCCGCCGTCCGAACCCAGACCGGGCGGCCTCTGAGTTCCACGAACGGTTTCTTGCGACGGGCGTCACCGAACCGTGTGCTCTTGCCGGCAGCCGGCAGAATGACGGCGAATGTGTTCATTGTGCGATTCCCAGTGCGCATGCGCCCCGCGCTGCTACGTCAGGAACGGGTTGATGATCTCCGTCCGGCCTTCCACGGACAGTCCATGCTGCATGTCCTCTGAGTACAGTACGCTCACATCCGCCGCCAGCGCACTGGCCACAATCAGACTGTCCCAGAAGGACAATGAATATCGTTCCCGTAACCCTGAAGCCTTGAGAAACGTGGATTCCGAAAACTCGACCACACGGTACTTTTCAAAGAATGCAACAATGATTTCGCGCAATTGCGCTTCGGTGAAGGCGGCTCGCTTGAGCAGATTGACGCACACCTCATTGATCACCTGAATGGAGATTAACGGCTCAGTCGTTTGGAGCAACTTGCGCGCGGCGTCGGACTTGGCCGCATCGTCGGCTTCGATGAAGGCGTAGAGCCAGACGTTGGTATCGACGAAACAGGATGCGCTCATACTATCGGGCATGAGTCTCCTCACGCGTCAGGGGGAAAAACCCCGGCACTCGCAGCGGCTGTGTCAGCAGCTGGTCAATGAGGTTCTCGCCGGCCCGGGGTCGGTCTTCGGTCAACAGAATCACTCGGACCCGTTCTCCGAGATCGTCTCGCAACGTCTCTGGGATCTTGATCGTCCCATCCTTGATCACGGTTTGAAACTCAACGGCTTGCATGTGCAGTCTCCAAGATTTTTTGCGACGGCTCCTTCTAGGGTACGGCCTCCGTTTGAATGTCAGTCATGAAGTCGGAAGTCGACGCGGTAGTACTTGACAGACACGTTGCTCAGCATCTTGAGAGCATAGTCGAGCTTCTCATCGGGCTCACCGCAAATGATCAGCCCCGAGACATGTTGGTTTTTGTCACAAAGACTCTCCGCCACCCATCCCATGTACCTGAGCACCTGACCGACAACCTTGTCCGCCGCCTTGCCTCTCTTGAGTTCGATCACTACGAAGTCGCCGGTGCTCGCGTCCTGTGCCAGAATGTCGATCACGCCAACGTCTGTCGAGTATTGCTGTCCAATGATGCCTTCTACTGGATCAGTGAGAATCTCGAGCTTGCCCTGAAAAACCGTGCTGAAATTGGAAACGATGAAGTCTTCGAGATACCGCTCCAGCGCAAAATTGGTCGACCTCTCAGCTTCTTGGGGATTATTCCCAGGCGGGATTGGTCTCTCGTCATCCTCAAGGAGTTCGCGAGCCTTATCTTCCGCTATTTCGTGCAGAGTCGTCAGACCGAAAACGCGGTCCTCGTATTCTTCATCTCGCATGTCCTCTCGCCACTCGACGTCAATGAAGTTCGGATGGGCCATCGCCGCATATTCCGGACCAAACTGCTCGAACACTGGGAGGAGCTTGTCTGGATCATAATATGCGGTCCTCTTCACCGTCCCGACTCCTGCAATCATCTTCAACCCCCATCTCGCAAAGATGACATCTCCTGGAGCGATTACGTGATAGAACTTGTGCAGCATTCTCGCGGCAGTCGTGGCTGCACCCGGTTTCTGCTTATATGCTGGCAACTCCTTGTAGAGTCGTTCACGAATCTGCACATCGTCCAGACTAGAAATATCGCCCAACTCCCGCCATCCAATTGAGATAATGCCGTTCGCGAGATCGTAGTTCCACACGGCATCGTAGAGGTCTGGATCGTCAGAGCTGGACGGCGCGATAGCCCAGTAGCGAGGCATGGGACACTCCGAATGTGAATGGCTTACGTCGGTCGCGACGACGGGAAAGGAGAACTCCGTTTGACCCGCCATTGCCACAGCTGGCCTTGGGGCTTGTCGCCGTTTTTCAAACTTCCTTGACGTCGATCCAGCTCATCATGCTGCGGAGTTGGCGGCCGACTTTTTCGAGTTCGTGGGTGCGTTCCAGCCTGCGGGTCGCTTTGAAGGCGGCTTGGTTCGCCTTGTTCTCCAGAATCCATTCCTTGGCGAACTCGCCGGTTTGCACCTCGGTGAGGATGCGCTTCATCTCGGCCTTGGTCTCGTCCGTGACGATCCGCGGACCGCGGGTATAGTCGCCGAACTCGGCCGTGTTGGAGACCGAGTATCGCATATAGTTCAGCCCACCCTGATAGAACAGGTCGACGATCAGTTTGAGTTCGTGCATGCACTCGAAGTAGGCCATCTCCGGCTGATAGCCCGCTTCGACGAGCGTCTCAAATGCCGCCTTGACGAGTGCGCTGACACCGCCGCAGAGAACAACCTGCTCACCGAACAGGTCGGTTTCGGTCTCCTCGGCGAAGGTGGTTTCGATGACGCCCCCGCGAGTGCCGCCAATGCCTTTGGCGTAGGCGAGGGCCAACTGCCGGGACGAATCGGACGCTCCGTCACTCATGGCGATGAGTGCGGGCACGCCGCCGCCCTTCTCGTATTCGCTGCGCACGAGGTGTCCCGGTCCCTTGGGGGCGACGAGGGCCGCGTCGACGCCTTCGGGCGGGACGACTTGGTCGAAGTGGATGTTGAATCCGTGGGAACACATCAACAGGTCGCCGGGCGACAGATTGCCCCGGATGTGCTCGCGATACAGGTCGCCCTGCACTTCATCCGGAAGCAGGATGTTGACGAGGTCGCCCTGCCGTGTCGCCTCATCAATGGGGAGCGGGTCGAAGCCGTGCCCGACCGCAAGGTCGTAGTTCGCACTCCCCTTCCGTTGGCCCACAATCACCTGGAGCCCGCTGTCTCGCAGGTTTTGTGCCTGGGCATGTCCCTGGCTGCCATAGCCCAGGATGGCAATCGTCTTGTCCTTGAGGAGGGAGAGATCAGCGTCGTCGTCGTAGTAGATTTTGGCGGTCATTTTGCGTTTCGTCGTGTGTTAGTGAACCGATCAATGGGAGTGAGGCAAAGACTCACTGGAGTCAACTCGTGTAATGGTCGCTGACAGACAAGAGTCTGTCCAAAGGAAGCTCGAATCCTGGCAAGAGGTTGGTCTGGTACGTCTCGCCGCTGTTGATGACTTGTTCTTCCGAATCACCGCGGTCGACGGTCATGTTCCGGCGAAAACGGTCGATCACCCAGGATTCGGCGATTCCGGCGGCGGCGTACTCAAGACGTTTGTCGATGTGGTCGCGCCGCCAGTCTCGCAGACGTTCGGAGACAAATTCGACGACGATCGCAGGAACATCCGCCTCCTCGTCCGGAGTTCGTCCGAGTCCACTCCAAATCGCCCGATCCGCCCGACGGCGTCCGTTTTGAACGCGGACGTATTGTTCGAACGCGGTGTCATCGACAATCTTCCCTTGAGCATGATCCTCTCGGTAACGCCGGAGCAAGTAGCCAAGTTCGTCGTTAGGACTGCGTTCGCCAATGCTGGGGGCGGGGCTCACGACAACGACTCCGTTGACCAGTTCGTAGCAGTATTGCCGATCGTACTCTTCGATGCTGTCGAATTCATCGACGGACATCCGAATGCCGTTGGCGTTGGCATCGAGCGAGATGGCGGCGGGTCGGTTGGTGGCGATCATGAATCTGGCTCACAGCGCGGGATGATCTGCTCGATTGTCTCTGCTGCGGCGGCGGTTGTCAAAAAAGGGAAGGCCCTGTCAAACTTGCGTCGGTTCGCCGACGGCAGCGGCAGCCGCCATCGAATGGCCCCGTAACAGGGCGATCCGTCCGGTCCGCACGAGTTCCAGGATGCCGAAGGGCCGGATCATGTCAATGAATGCTTCGATTTTCGACTCGGTGCCGGAAATCTCGATGATCACATGTTCGACGCTGACATCGACGATCCGCCCCCGAAAAATCTCCGCCAGCTCCTTGACTTCCGACCGTTTGGCTCCTTCGGCGGCAACCTTGATCAGCATCAGGTCGCGCTCCACGAATTCCTCGCCGGAATAGTCGAGCACGCGGACCACGGTCACGATTTTCTCGAGTTGCTTGCGGACCTGATCGAGCGTGCGATCATCGCCGCTGACAACGAACGTAATCCGTGACAGGTCGCTATTCTCGGTTTCGCCCACAGCCAGACTGTCGATATTGAACGCGCGCGACGCCAGCATCTGGGCGATATGAGCAAGGACTCCGGGCTGGTTCATCACCAACGCGGAGAGCACGTGACGCATTGGGAATTCCTTGTGAGACGTCGGTCAGGATCGGCCAGTTTAGCCCGGTCGACTGAGGGACACAACTGCGGAGGGCGGCGTTCGCAGGACGACCGCGTTTATCACGACGGGGGGATTTCCGGCGGTTCGCCGTCGGCGATGCGGCGCCCCAACTTCAACAAAACGTTTGCCCCGCCTGTCCGATAGACTCCCGTTCTCAGCAGGAATTGCTCTAATACGAGATGCATCCCCCGAAAGCCCTTCCCAGAGGAGAAACCATGACGGCACCGACGATCGTTCCCGGACAAACAAACATCGGCTGGATCGGAACCGGCGTGATGGGGCAGAGCATGTGCGGGCATCTGTTGGCAAAGGGCTTTCACGCCACGGTCCATACCCGCAGCAAGGGGAAGGCCCAGGCGCTGCTCGACCAGGGGGCCACATGGGCCGATTCCCCCAAAGCGGTCGCCCAGCAGTCCGATGTGATCTTCGCCATCGTCGGCTTTCCGCAGGACGTCCGGGAAGTGTTTCTGTGTGATGAGACCGGCGCTTTGGCCGGGTCCCAGGCGGGCAAGGTCCTCGTCGACATGACGACCAGCGAACCGTCGCTCGCCGTGGAGATCGCTGAGGCGGCCCGCCAGAAAGGCGTGCACTCGGTCGACGCGCCGGTCTCCGGCGGCGACGTCGGTGCCAAGGAGGCGCGGCTGTCGATCATGATCGGCGGCGACAAGGAGATCGTCGACGCCCTGGCTCCCTGCTGGGAGGCGATGGGAAAAACCATAGTCTATCAAGGGCCGGCGGGCGCAGGCCAGCACACAAAAATGGTTAATCAAACCTTGATTGCCACGAACATGATTGGCGTTTGCGAGGCGCTGCTCTACGGCCACAAGGCGGGGCTCGACCTGGAGACGGTGATGCAGTCGGTCTCCACCGGAGCCGCCGGCAGTTGGTCCCTGTCCAATCTCGGCCCGCGGATCATGGCCAACAATTTCGACCCCGGATTCTATGTCGAGCATTTCATCAAAGACATGGGGATCGCGCTGGCTGAATCCCGCAAAATGGGCCTCTCCATGCCCGGACTCGCGCTGGCCGAACAACTTTACCAATCCGTCAAGGCCAACGGTCACGCGAAAGACGGCACGCATGCGCTGATGCTGGCCCTCGCCCAAATGTCCGGCTTTGACTGGAACGCGCGGTAGGCCCGACTCCTGCCCTCGATTGAGGGGTGCTTATTGAATCTGGCCAAGTACAAGGAGCTTCCGAACGGGTCGATCCGTGCTTCGTTCACGCTCGGGTTCAAGCTCGGCAAGGAAGCTCTCAAGCGCAACAGGCCGGAGTGCCTCGAGGCGGCCGTCCGCGAGCGGTCCCCGGGTACTTTTCCGAAACCGTGTGGTCGGGGTTTCGCGTGCTGATGTTGGCGGCGACCGTGGGCACGGGGCTCCGCACTGAGCCCTGTCTGCCGGGTCAACGGATTCGTTCCCGGCCCAGCCGTGCCAATGCGTAGGCGCACGCCGCCTGTGAGTGAACGGGCCCGAGCGAGTCCGACAGACTGAGCAACTCACCGGAGAAACCATTCTCGAATGAGGCCCGCCATGCGGACATCGCACGACGGGCCAGGAACTCGCCTTCGCCGGATAACAAGACTGTTTGGGGAGCAGCCTCCCGTGACCGGGTGACCCGCGTGATCGCTGCGGCCAGTTGGCCGGTCTGACACTGCCCCAAGAACCCGGCGACATGGACAAGCTGCGGTTCGGTCAGCTCCGTGAGGTCGCAGCAAATCATGCGGGCGAGCCGACGCAAGGCCGCTGCACGGGTCGCCGGACCGCCGTCAGCCGTGTCACATCGCCGTTCGTCTTCCGCGACATCTCCGAGAATGAGATAGGCATCCTCCATCGTCGCGAACAATTCAGCCGCAACCGGGCAACGCGTTTCGCCGACGGGCAGCGTCTGAGCCACCGCACACACCGGGGTCCGTCGCACGCCGGTGTAGGCCAATTCGCCACTCAGCAGCCGCTCAAGGTCGGTCCGACCGGTAGGGGTCGGCATGCCGTCCTGCAACGGGATGATGTCGCTCGTCGTCGAGCCGACGTCGATCAGCAGCGCCGCACCGCCGGGAGCCATCCGCGCGGCCCATGTCGCCAGCGCGTGCCAATTGGCGGCAGCGGTCAACATGGAAAATTCCTGCGCCACTTCCGGAGCAACGAACTCTCCCGACGTCTGCCAGACATGCACGGGCGGGCCTGCCGCGCCTTGCGCGGCATCCAAGATGTGTCCGACTCCCCCCGCTTTCGTCTTGAAACAGTCCGCCAGTTCGCCCGTCATCGTCAGCGCGACCGCGTCGAACGATCCGAAGGAGGCGAGCACCGTCCGCAGAACGCCGCCCAACTCGCCCGCCCGTTCCCACATGGCAAACGGCTGCGAATCCGAACGCCCCTCGCCATCCGACGCCTTCAAATTGGCACCGCCAATGTCCAGTCCGATGACTCTCATTGTCTGTTCTTCGTCTACGAACATCGCGCCGGGGCCGATGAAGCGTCTTCATCGGAATGCAATGCCTCGCGGTGCCGGCGCATCGCATCCTCAGATGCCTTCTTCCCAATTGTCGCCCGTTGGTGGAAGCGGTCGAATCTCAGCAATCCAGGATGAGTGAATGCGCGGAACCACCGCTTGAATATCGTCGACACTGTGCTTCAGAAGCGGGGTGTCGAACATCGGTCCAATTTTTTGGGGATCGATGGAGTTGGCTGAAGTGTCGAGCATCCTATCAAGGGCTTCGTTCCAAACGGAATACGAGGAAAGCAACGCAAGTTCATCGGGAACGTTCAGTTCAATCAGATTCATCAAGTGTGCCCAATAGTCCCAATCGCCGATCAGCAGCGATGCCGTGCCAACGGTTGGAGGTGCACCAACTCGACCGTTACATGAATGCCAGCACCAGATTGGAGCTGTTTCGAAGTTCGGTCCGATCCGATCGATCCATTGCTGAGCCATCCAACGATATGCGGGGCGCCAATTTCTATCCGTAAGGCTCCAATCGGTCGCGAAGTTCCGTGCGTTTCTCGACGCGGTGAAGTCGAGGTGTTGTATCGTCCAGAGCCTCATCACGGAGAAGTAACGCCTTCGAGAATCGTGCCTGCGACTGAGACGTATGAGCGCTATCCGACGTTCCGGTCGAAGCGGCCGTCCGGGAGGAAGACGACGTTTCCCGGCTGCCAAAGGGCAGACGTCACCGGAATATCTGAACCGAGCAGTCTTGCCGCGAGATTGTCTATTGCCAAGTGTCGGTAACCGAGATAGCTCGTCGTCAGACGTGGATTGATCTCAACTAAGACTGGTTGCTCCGACCGACCGAGCGGCACAATCAGATCAAACCCGACGTATCCCGACATATCCTCGAGAGTATGACAGGCCTGGGCTACGATGGTTCGCACTTCGTCGGCTCCGTGTCTTTCGTAGGGAATTCGTCCGCCAAGATACCGAAACCGGCCATCACTAGAGAGGGTCTGCGTGGCGACTGGAAGAATGTCTGTCGCCCCACTGTTCTGATCACACAGCACGCCGACCGACACGGCCGTTCCTGGGATGAGCGGCTGAGCGATCCATCCGTCCTCGACGCTTTCGTACCCGTCGCCGCACGTCGGAGGAACGGCTCGCCGTGCTGATGCGGCCGACTCGTGCGTCTGGACGCCTTGCGACCCGGCGCCGAATCGAGGTTTGATGACGATCGGTGCCCAGTCGATCTTGGACGCTGTCGCATGGGTCCATAGCACCGTCGGGATCGTGGGGATCTGCTGCGTCTGCAGGAACGCGAACAGCCGGAGCTTGTCACTGCAGAGCCGCACGAGATTTGACGCGGGATTCAACAGGCGTCCCGCCCCGGCGCGGCGGGCGGCTTCGCAACGTTCATTGAGGATGTTGTCCAATTCGGGAGCGATGACCAGGCAGAAGTCGGACTCCGCCGCCAGTTTCGCGAAGACGTCCTGTTCCTCCTGAGGGCTACGCACCTGCACCACTCGGACCCCGCCTGCCGACAACGGCTGTCGCCCGGCGTCCATCGTGGTGACGACGTGACAATTTGGAACGCGTGACAGGTCCTCAACGATCGCCCGCAGCATGGCCCCGCCTTCACGGAGGAGCGACGGCGGCACATCGTCCTCGGGCCATCCGCCGCCGCAAACGTACTCAGAGACGAACACGTTCATGGGCCGGTGAGATTCGTTCGAGAGGCCGATTCGAAACCGAGAGCGCGAGGCCCCCGCCGAGCCGCAACGCCCGATGGCCGTCCCATCGCTTGCGGTTTCGCGGGGAGAACCAAACCGCTAGATCCCGAAAGGGTCGTGCTCATCCGCAAGCGGTGGGAGTGTCCGCTCCGTGTGTTGGGACCGGGCCGATCCGTACTCATTGGCCGGCTCGCTCGAACATTTTGAGGACGTCTGGTCCATGGTCGCGTTGGAGCAGGACGACCGCCGTGTCGCCCGGTTTGAGTTGGTCGTCGCCACTGGCGACCCAGACGACTTCGTCCCGCACGATTGCGGCGATGAGCCAACCGGTATGCGGAATCTCGCGCAGCGTCCCTGCGGTGATGGGTGAGCCGGCGACGACTTCGATCTCCCAGACAGCCGCATCTTTGCCGGACACTTCGGATTGGGCAACGACCGGACCGCCGGTGAGCATGCCCAGAATCTCCCGCGCCATGACCTGTCTCGGGCTGACGGCGATGTCGATGCCCAGCTTTTCGAGCACGTTCGCATAGTCGGGACGACGGACGACACTCAAAATCTGACGCGCGCCGAGTTCCCGCGCTTCGACGCCGCAAATGATGTTGTCTTCATCCCGCCCGGTGGCGGCGATGAACGCATCGGCCGATCCGACCCGTGCCTCTTCCATCTCCGCCCGCCAGGTCGCATCGGCGTTGAGGACCGTCACGTGCGGCAGGAGCTTGGCGAGGTGGTCGCAGCGAACGGCATCGGCTTCCAGCATCTTCACGCGAAAGCGGTCCTCATGGAGCGCTCGCGCGAGATTGAATCCGACTTCACCTCCGCCAGCGATGATGACGTCGATTCGCTGACGGACCTTCCGTTCGAATAACTTGCGGACATCGTCCAGTTCCTTCTGCTGGCCGATGAGCGTGATATGGTCGCCGGCGGCAATGACGTCTTCCGCACCGGGAATCCGCGTTTGTTGTGAGTCGGAAATCAAACCGACGCGCACCTGCTTGGGGAGCGCCAGGTCGAGCAGCCGCTTGCCGCACGCTTTGGCATCCGACTCGACGGCGACTTCATGCACATGCACGCCGCCGCGGGCGAAGTTCTCGATCGCGAACAGGCCCGGTGCCCGAATCCCCTTGGCCAATTCTAACGCAGTCAACTGTTCGAGGCTCAGCAACCGGTCGATTCGGAAGTGGCGTTGATAGTCGAACGTGCTGAAATCCCGATAGGCCGGATTGAAGATGCGGACCACGCTCCGCCGCGTCCCCATCGCCTTTGCCAGACTCGCCCCGACGAGATTCAACTCATCCCGGTTGGTGACGGCAAGCACGATGTCCGCCGATTGCACGCCCGCCTGAAACAACGGGATCGCCTCGCAGCCGGACCCGTGCACCGTCCGCACATCGAGGTTTTCTTCCACCCGCGAAAGGGCCTCTCGGGACGAGTCGACCAACACGACGTTGTGCCGGTTTTCGCACAACAGCTCGGCGATCGACGTCCCCACCGTGCCGGCTCCGATCACAACGATATGCATGGGCAATGCTCAGAACGCCCCAGGTGCGAATGATCCATTCGACAGGGCAGAGAGGAATCGATCCGGAACAGTATATCGATCGGCACGGTCTCCGTGCGACTCAGCCGCGGCGACAGAGCCTCCGCCGGGCAGCCGCGCAGTGGTGGGAGTGGCTGGGGCGATCTGAAACGGATGGTTGGTTAGCCGCTCGGGACTCTGGGGCTGTGGACGGTGAACAATCCGCGTCACGGCCCCAGATTTCGGTCCGGGGACACGTCACCGTTGCCTCAACAGCGCCCCAGCCACCCTGGCGCGTTGTTCAAAAGGTGGCGGCGGTTGCGTGCGGCAGGAAGAAGCCGCTGACATATCCCAGCAATCGATCCGCCGCGTGAGGCATCTCGGATTCGATGTGGTCGGCCAGAGACCCGGGTTGCGAGGTGTCGCGCAACTCCTTCAGATAGTCGAGCAGAATCATCCGCGTGTCGGCTGAATCATGCAGGAGAAAGTGGACCCAGGCCCACGACTCCTGATAGTCAAGCCGGTGCATCTCGGCCACGTCGTCGATGCCCTCCAGACGCCGCAGGTCCGGACGCCAACCGTTCTGCACGGCTGTCGAGAGGCGTTGGGCATGTTCAACGTTGATTCGCTTGGGGTCACTGCCGGTCACTTCAAAGTACTCCGCGATCCCCTCATCGAGCCAAAGCGGAACGGTTTTCAGCCCGGCGTGCAGCAAGCCGTGCGTGTACTCATGCCGCAGGTCGACTTTGACCTGACTTCCCCAGAAGGCGTACACCGCCAGCTCCGCCGGAGACCCAATGAAGAACGCACGCCGCGGCGGAAGGTTTGGATACGCACGCTGCATGTACTCCGAGTACTCACTCTCGTTGCTGAACAGATAGACCACGACCTCGCGGTCCTGCATGGGGACGTCCAACGTCTCGCCGACGTTTTCCCGGAGTTCCTCCAGGTCCACGATCAGGGGGTCTTGTCGGGACAGCTTGAAGTCGGACTGCACAAGCAACTGCTCGGCTCTGACGGAGTGCTTCGCCGGCAAGGCGGACAACGGGGAGGTCGGCGTCGCACAGCCGATGAGCGTAGCGACAAACAGACACACGATTCCCCACCACCGGAGGCGATCGCGCATGCCGAAACTGTTCGGGTGGTCCGTCACTCTGGGGCGATCCCGGGGGGAATTCCGTTTCCTGAACACGCAGCGTCACCAACTCTCGACCGGCCTGTCGGTTGCGAGTGCTGGGAAACACGCCGTGTCACATCGTGTAAGCCGCCGGATTCTTGCAGAAGCCGGGAACCGACACAAGATGCGTCGGAGCAGTGGCTGTGCTGGCCAGCGTGCCAGCATCGGGACGTTGTGATTTGCCCGCGTCGATCTCTGATCGACCGCTAACCACTGCGGCCCCCCCGGCTTAGCGACCGCTCGCAGAACGGCGGGGCGGTCGACAGAGCATTTGTCGGCAATCCATCGCCTTTCCCATCCTGCCGCAAAGGAGAGACGCAGTCCGACGAGTTCCGGTGCGAATTGCCTGATCCAACACCCAACACCCGGCAAAGCCCGCGTCCGTCAGGAGGCGGTCGACGACACGCGTCGAAAGCCCGATGCCGTTTCCGACCCCAATATCAAGCTCGTTCCCAAACTCCGTTTGGGAACGAGCTTCCGTGAAACTCAGTTGCGCGAACGGCAAAGAAGAGCCCTGCAGGACGTGTGTTCACAAGCCGGAGCCTGCGAACAAGTTAATGGACGCGGCTCTGCTGCGATGAGGAATCCGTAGTTTCGGAGTCGACACGGATCACATCGAATCGCACGGTTCGATCACCGGGAAGACCGGTCCCCACGCGAAAAGCCCGGCTTCGGGGGAAGCCGGGCTTCGCAAAATGTGGGAACGGAGGCGAAATCTCGCGGAGACCGGCCATCGTGACTTGGCCACCGGATCAGCTAATCACCCCGTCACCGGGTTGCCGTGGCAGGAGTGACACGGCTGGTGGTCCGCTGGCCGCTTGTCTGCTGGATCGTCCCGGGGGTGAGGTCTCCCGGCCGGGGGCCGACCGTCGATTCGCCGGTCAGGTAGTTGATGACCTGAGCCCGCTTGCGGATGTCCTCGAACACCTGGGCGACCGCTTGCTGCGTCTTTTCTTCAACCAATGTCTCCCGCAGCTCTTCCCAGACGTCCTTGATGTCCGCGACGACCGGCTGGGTGAAGCCTTCGCACTTGAGGATGACGTGCCGGTTTTCACCCGTTTGAATGACGCTGGAGATCTCGCCCGGCTGCAAGCGGAAGGCGGCTTCTTCCACGTGCTTGAGTCCGGCATGCCGGCGGATGGGGGGCACCACGCCGCCCAGCGCGCGGCTGTTGGCGTCTTCCGAGTATTTCTTGGCCAGCTTGTCAAAGTCGTCGGGCGTCTGCTGGCACTCGTCCCAGATTTCACTCGCCCGCCGGACGTTGTCATTGATGACGATGGCCCGGACTTCGACGCGCGGCCCGTAATCCCGTTCGAACGCCTTCCGCATATCGTCTTCGGTCACTTGAATGTTCTGCCCGGCGAGCTTCTTGAGTGCGAGCATCGGCCAGATGATGTCACGGTGGTACTGCTGCGGCGTGACGTTTCGCTCGGTTTGCAGCATTTGATACCACGTATCGAGCGCGAGGTTGAAGTTCTTGACGATCCGCTGAACTTCCTGGCGGACTTCCGCCTCAGTCACCACGACGCCTTTCCGCTCGCATTCCTGCTGAATAATCATGCGATTGATGATGCTGTCCAGCACCTCGGACCCGTAGCGCTCCACACACTCCATCGCAACCCGCTCGTACGGGATTGACTGGTCGTTGACCCGTCCCAGCGCCTGGGATTGGCTGGGCTTGGAGCCACTGTTCGCCGTGGCCTGCCCCGCCGGCGGCTGCTCCTGGGAAGTCGCCTTCTCCGCCCGGAGGAACTGCAAGACGATTGCGGCCAACAGGCCGACGCACGCTGTCCCGGCAATGAGGTGAATGAGTCTGCGGTTCTTGGCCGCTGGGGGACGTTTTTGATCGGTCGCGGGTTGCGAGTGAGTCCGTTCACTCATGGCTCAGGGTCTCCATGCGTTCGGTTGGAGGGGAGGGAAGGGGCGGACGGGCCGAGGCAGCAGCCAGCGATTCGGGCGCCGACAGCCGCGCTCAGCGAACTCGATACCCGCCATTCCGTAACAGTTCGAGTCTTGCGGGGCCGGGTTTATAGGCGAGAGCAAGAAAAAGGGTCAAGTTCGGTTTCGTCACTGCGCTATCGCGCCGCTATCGCGGGTGTATCCGTTCGACGGTGGTGCTCGCTCGTTTCAGCGTGGCTGGGGCGTTGTTGATGCAACGGAGATGTGTCCTCAGTCCGAACACTGGGGGCGTGAGGCGGCTCGTTCACCGTCCACGGCCCCAGTGTTCCGTCAGCGGAAAGGCTACCGTCGCCTCAACAACGCCCCAGCCGCTCCGAGATTAGCAAACACGACCATCGAACAGATTCGCCCTTCATCGTGAACGGGTTTCTCGTGACGATATTGTGCGTCATGAGATTGTCGGCCCGTGATGGTCGCTTCTTGATGGTCGCTCCCTGACGGTTGCACTCTGACGGCGAACCGGGCCGCTCAATTCTCGGCAGCGGCTTGTTCAGCCGTCGCCTGAACGGCGCGGACGATTTTGTCGTAGCCGGTGCAGCGGCAGAGGTTGCCGGCGAGGTAGAAGCGGATCTGCTCTTCGCTGGGGTGCGGATTCTCCCGGAGGAGCGCCTTGGTCGACATGATAAAACCGGGCGTGCAGATGCCGCATTGCAAGGCGGCCCCTTCGAGAAACGCCTGCTGCACGGGAGCCAGTTGTCCGTGCGCGGCGACTCCCTCGATCGTCTCGATCTCGGCTCCCTCGCATTCGACCGCCAGCACGAGGCAACTGTCAACCGGACGGCCGTCCAGCAGGATCGTGCAGGCACCGCAGTTGCCGTTGCTGCAACCTTCCTTGGTACCGGTCAGGTCGAGCACGTCACGCAGCACCTCCAGCAGCGTCTGCCGCGGGCGGCACAGGAACGACTCTTCGTGACCGTTGATCGAGCAGGTAACGACGCGCTGTTTGGACATGGCGGATTAGTTGACTGGTTGGTGAATTGACTGGTTGGTTAGTTGACTGCCCGATGGACGGCTTCACGCACAACGCGTTCGACGAGGACCCCTGTGAGGTGCAGGCGGAATTCGCGGGTGCCGCGCATGTCGGTGATGGGGGAGATGATCCCGCGTGCGACCTCACCGGCGGCGGCGTATGTCTGATCAGTCGCGGGTTTGCCGATGAGTGCGTCATTCACTTCCCGGGCGAGGAAGGGAGTGATCGCGACCGCTCCCAGCGCAACGCGGGCATCGGTGATTGCTTCCCCCGCTTCGTCGAGCGTGACGGACGCTCCCACCCCCACGACGGCAATGTCCATCTCGTTGCGCGGGATGAAGCGACGGTAGTGGGACCCGCTGTGCGGTGGCCGGGGGCCGAATCGCAATTCGACGAGAAGTTCTCCCCGTTGGAGAACCGTTTCCCCCTTGCTGACACAAAACGATTCGACCGGCACCTCGCGGGAACCGTCCGGACCGGTGATGAGACAGGTCGCTTCAAGGGCGATGAGCGCAGGGATTGAATCGGCTGCCGGCCCGGCGTTGCACAGGTTGCCGCCCACGCTCGCCCGGTTTTGAATCTGAATCCCGCCAATGATCGAGCAGGAATCGGCCAACGCCGCGTACCGGCTGCGGATGTTGTCATCCGCACAAATCCGCGAGCAGGGAACAGCCGCCCCGAGCCGCAGTCCGTCGTTCGTGCATTCGAGGACGTTGAGTTCCGGGATGCGTTTGATGTCGATCACAACATCCGGCGTCAGACGTTCGTTGCGGATGTGATCAATCAGATCCGTGCCACCCGCCAGGGGGCGTGCGGAACCGTTGTGTTCGGCCAACAGGACGACGGCAGCGTCAAGCGAGCCGGGGCGTTCGTAGTCGAAGTCAAGCATGGGGGGCGTTCAAGTGGAACCTGTGCAAGGAGGGACGCGCTGGTGCTCTGATGACGCCCAAGATACCGGCTGCCGGCCAAGAATTCCACTGCGCGGATGGGTCGCTGGAGTTCAGGTGTTCGCCTCCGTCGCTGGAGTTCAGGCTTTAGCCCGCGTGGTTGATTCACAGAAACGGCCTGAAGGCTAAACTCCAACAGCGGAACTCCAGCACGGGGCGTGTCACTCAGGAGTCGGCTCGATCTCCGCGGGCTGAAGCCGCAGACGCTCGCGATACGTCTTGAGATCGATGATACGCGCCGCCAAGTCGAATTCGACCGACCGAAAACTGCCCGGCGAGACGTAGCGCGTCTCATTGAGGAGCCGGCGGCCGGTCCACTTGTCCAACATCTCAAGATGCATCTGCTGAGCCCGGAGATTCGAATCCGAGGAATCGGCGCGGTGGGCGTGCATCATCAGCACAGGGAGATGCTGCAGGAGCTCGAGCAGAAGAAACTCGTTCTCCACCTCCTGCTGCCAGACAAGTCCGCTGCCGAAGCGGTCAAACGCCATCAGCAGCCCGTTCACCGGCTGTGAATAATAGATGTCCTGACGGTAGTTGCGATCGGGGCGGGCGTTCAGGGAAAGATAGACCTGCTGCCGATCGGCAACGGCAAAGATGCTTCGTGCCTCCTGCATGTCTCCCGGATTGAGCTGTCCCAGAAGCCGGTCCTGCCGCGCGGCCCAGTCGACCAATCGCAACGTGCCGTCCGGTTCGAGGGCGAGCAGAGTGGCCGCTTCCAGGCGAGCAAACAACGTCCCCTCCAGAAACGTCGCTTGCCAGGCGGTGTCCCCGGCGGCGGGATCGACGAGCCGCAGCCGAATGGGGTCCTCGCCGATTTTCTCGTGACCTGATCGGTCGGTGTCCTCGCGCCGGGACCGATCGGTTTCCAGCGTCACCAGACCCTCGTCATACACATCGATGGCAGCGGAGAGCAGCGGCTCCAGGTGCGCGAATTCGACTTGTGAGCCGTCTGCGACCCGGACCGCGAACGGCGGCGCGGGGTCCGGCGGAATGACAAACAGATGCCGTCGATTGCCAGCGACCCGTGTTTGCGCCCGGATGCCCTGCCGGGTCCACAGCGTCTCGCCGGTGAGCGGGTCGGCGGCGGTGATGCTGTTGCGACCGAAGTAGCACAGAGACTCGGGCGTCCACGCCACCAGCGTGCCGGTGCCGGTTTGTTGCCGGGCCAGTCCGCCAGTCTGTCGCAGAGCCGATGCGATTCGCATCTCTCGCGGCGGCCGCGGGGATGAGCCGTGCCCATGCCGGGCGTTCGCCGTTCGGGGATCAAACGGCCGCTGCCACAGCAATTTGCGATCGGGCAGACTCAAGGCGTGCAAGACCCCCTGACGTACGACGAACATCAATTGGCCGACGAACGCAATGACCACCGATTGGTCGTAGTGCGACTGGAACTGCGATCGCAGCGGAGTCTCCCACAAAGGCTGTCCGTCGCGTGCGGCGATACTCAACCGCTGAAGTCCGGGCCGTAGATGGAATCTCAGCCCGTCTGTTGAGGGGAGACCGTCGTCGATCGCCAGGGGCGTCAGCGAGGCTTGCCGGCTAACCATCGCACTCGTGCGTGTCAGCGAGTACGTTCCCGAGGCCCAGTCCGATCGCGGAGCGGCGAGAGATTCGCCCGCTCCCTGTGCACGGCGTTGCTCATACCAGCGGCGAAGCTCATCACCAATCCCCGGGCCGGCATCGGCGATGGCCTCCACCGATCGCTCGAAGTACCATGCCGCGTCCTCCGCGCGGTCTTGATCATCGAGCAGAGCGACGAGTTCCCGGAGTGTCTCGGCCCGCGCTTCGGGCGGATGCCTCCCGTTCAGCAGCCGCACCGACCGGATTTCCGATTCGGCCATCTGCCCCGCTTCCCTGGCCCGATCGGCCATCTGCTGTTCGAGCCGCCGTCCTGCCGGATGAAAGGCGAGCACCTGGGCCCACCATGCCAGAGTGGGCGACGGGTGCGCAGACAACGAGGCGGCGGTCGTCTCGATCTGTTGATCGGCCTCCGCTCTTTCCGCAGCATCCATGGCTGTCCAGACTTCGGAGAGCCGGGCGGCGAGCCAGCGATCGAGGCGAACGGACATGTCGCCCTCGTCGACAAGCATCTTCTTCGGCGAACGGGCGAGCGGCCAGTAGACGCCAAAGGCGACGGGCCCGCGGCCATTGGCAAGATGCTGCTCGGCCTGCAACCGCCGGACCGTCAGCAAGTGTTGCCCGGTCTCGGCGAGTGTCTCCAACTCGGCGAGTTCCTGGTGAGCGGACTTGGGGTTCTGCTGAATGATCGCAAGCAGCGATGTCCGTCGGAGTTCACGAACACGCACAGCGGCCGCTTCGCCAACTTCCGCCGGGCCGATGTCACGGAGGAGCGCGGCAGCCGACTCATGGTTCCCGTCGATCACCTGCAGTTCCGCCGCGCGGAACCGGTCGTGCGCATCGAGCGAGCCGAGGGCATCGGGCGAACCGTTGGCCGCCTTCGCCAGCAACGATGCGACCGCTTCCCGATCTTCGAAACAGGTGGCTCCCAGGGATGTGAGCGACACCAGTCGTTTTTCGGAAATCAGCAGATTCCCCAGCGACGGACGTCCCGTGTTCGCCCCGGATTTCTCGGCGACCGCGCCATCGGCAAGGTGGATCCGCCACAACTGGCCCGACTGCAGCGGCAACAGGTAGTCGGTGCCGGTGACAACGCCGCGCCCGCTGGGAGGACCGGCCGCCTCCGGCAGCGGCGTCCGCCAACGACGACGGCCGTCCGACAAATTTCGGGACTCGATCTGATCGGTGCCCACAAGCAGTACGGCACCGGCAACCACCCCACCCAGATAGAGCCCTGTCTGTTTTTCCTGTTGCCAGCGCGGTTCGCCGGTGAGCGCGTCGAGGCACAGCACCTGAGGGATTGTGTGATACTCGGAATCGGGAAGTTCAGACGGCGTGAACACAACCCGGTCACCAACCAGCACCGGCGCGGAGGGCGACCAGCGCGAGTTGAGCGGGCCGGTCATGGCAACGGTCGCTTGCCGCGAGTGACGTTGTTCCTTCCTCCGCTTCGTCAGCCGATGGGCCCAGCGGATGCGACGCTCGTGCCGGTCGATGGCGACGACCCAGCCGACGCTTGTCGGACAGATGACCACGCCCTTTCCGACCGCCGGCAGCGCGGGCCACCACCGCCGCACGAGATCATACTGAATCTCCGAGGTTACGCCGGAAAGCATGTGTGACCACAGCGGCCTCCCCGTGCGACGGTTCAGCACGAACAGAATCTCCGCACCGCGGTGCTCGCCAATCACGAACAGTTCGTCCCTGTCCACGACCGGCGGGCCATGAAACAACGTCCCGGACAACGCGGGACCGAACGGGCCGTCCCGCTCCGGACCGCCGACCGACCACAACCGGTGCCCGGATTCCAGATCGTAGGCAACAATGCGGTTCGACTCCCAATCGCGTCCACGCGGGTCGTCGTTGCGCGGCTGTCCCCGATAGTACCCCGGCTTGCGATAGGACAGCGTCGCGTGGTCCTCAAGGACGAAGGCTTGTTCGCCGTCGCTGCTCACCAGTCCGTACACGCCGTCCCGGAACAGCAGGTTCGTGAGGGCATGTTGGTCGGCCCCGTTCCCTTCATAGCGCGGCATCGGCCGCAAGCGAGAAAGCCCCGTCTCGGTCGCCGGCCGCGAAACCGATTCACCGGCGAGCAACCGCTCGACGCTGACCGCTTCGGGCGTCTCCCAAAGTTGCCGCCCCGATGCCGCATCGAAGACCGACAGGCCCCGCAGGGTGCGGAACAGGATCTTCCCATCAACCGCCAAAGGCACGGCGGCGGGAATGCATGCGCGGCCGCTATCGTGCAGATCGGCAACAAGCTGGGTGATTTGCTCGACGTTTTGAGGCCGTTCGGTGATTGGTTGCGACCAACGTTCAATCAGCACCGGATCACTGGCCGCCACTCGTCCCGTATGCGTCGGTCCGCCGAACGGCTGTTTCCAATCGGTCAGTTCGGCCATCGTTGTTGTGAAAGGGGACAACGGCGGACCCTGCGAATCAGTGTCTGCGGACTTCGAAGCGGCGGCTGCGCCCCGTCCTTGCGGACTCGCTTCGTGGGTCGAACGACCAGCGCTGCGCAACACCAGCGCTGCTTTGTGTTGCCAGTCTGCGTTCCGCGTGATCCGGGCGTCGGCGTCGATCAGCCGTTGATACCAGTAGGCCGCCTCTGCCGGCCGGCCGGCATCGGCCATCAGCGAAGCGATCTCGTTCGCCGCGGCCTCTCCGGCCGGAGTCGCAAAATATCGCCGCGTCACGCTCGCCAAAGCCCGGACGCTGCCGGCCACCCGCGCCTGTGTCAGCCGATCGAGCGCGGCATTCGCGTAACGCTTTCGGTACTGGCCGCGGACATCCGGACCGCCACGGAGAATCGCTTCTTCCGCGACCGCATGCAACGACCGCCATCGCCCGTCGTCGGTGAGAACGACGGAGTCTTCGTCCGCGTTCAGCAGGTGTTGCAACAAACGCAGTCCCGGCCCCTGCTGCCCCGCTGCGAGCATTCTTCGGGCCCGCAAGAGTTGGGTCCGCTGCTCCCGGTTGACGACCGCCCGCTCATCGGCCGGATCCAGAGCCGCCTTGCCATCACCACTGCTCTCGCCTTCTTCCGAAGCGTCCTCCGCTTCGGTCGGATGCCGCTCCTTCTGCCCGGGGAGAGCACCGAACAGTCGTTCGAGAAACCGCCCCGCCGCTTTCTTCGCTGCCGGGTCGACCGGCGGAACGGGTGCCGGTTGGGCCAACAACAGCGGCGGCGACCAAGCCGCAGCGCCACCAACGAGCAGCACGAACAAAAGTCGGCGAAGTTCAACCATGAAAATCCCGCGAAGAGACAGGGCGACTTCAGTGTAGCACTCGCCCCCAGCCCCCACCAGAACAGCTCACGGCGCGCCGAACCGCGCCGCGATGCTTCGTAAGGCCGCAATGATGGGACACGGTAAGAGGACGGAGCGGAGAATCTCAAATCGCGAAGCTGAAATCTCAAGTCTCAAATCTCAAACGCGAGATTTCAGATTTCAACTGCGAACCCCAATCCCTCACTCCCGCCGCAGAAGCACTTGATACCCACCGTCGCCCGGCATTCCCGGCTGATGCTCGATTTCCCGCTCGACCGAGACGCCGTCCCTTCCGGCGAGCACGCGGTCCACGAGCTGCCGGTTCTCACGCGGATCGATGCTGCACGTCGAGTAAACAACACACCCGCCCGGTTTGGCGCGATCGAGTGCCTGATGCAACAATCGCTCCTGAATCTTCGTC
Organism: Planctomycetaceae bacterium; assembly: GCA_029259845.1. Lineage (GTDB taxonomy): Bacteria > Planctomycetota > Planctomycetia > Planctomycetales > Planctomycetaceae > JAHBXU01. The sequence goes on from JAJDEI010000205.1 coordinate 24,148, forward strand.
AGGTCGTTGAACTCTTCCGGATCGATCCGCCAGCGGGCTTCGGGCCGCTTGCCGAGGACCCCCGTGTTGGAACAGGGCACGTCCACCAGCACCCGGTCAAACGGCCCGACGGGGAGATTGCTTCCTTCGTCGTCGGCCGTTCGGCAGTCGATGCAGGACAACTGGAGGCGACGGGCGTTTTCAGAGACCCGCTTCAGCCGCTCCCCATCCGTGTCGACGGCAACAACCGAGCCGCGATCTTCCATCAGCTCCGCCAGATGAGCCGTCTTGCCTCCCGGTGCCGCACAGAGATCGAGAATCGATTCCCCCGGTTGCGGGTCCAACAGTCGCGCCGCTGCCGTCGCGGATTCATCCTGCACGGAGAACCACCCCTCTGCGAAGCCGGGCAAGTCGTGCAACCGCACCGACTCCTGAAGGCGCAGTGATTCGGGCCAATCTCCCGGCTCAACCGACACTCCGGCTGTCTCCAGTACCTCGCGCACGATTTCCGGAGATTGCCGCTGCCGGTTCACGCGAATCGTGGGGGGGCGCGGCGTGTTGAACCAAAAGCACAACCGCGTCGTCTCCTCTTCGCCAAACCGAGAAAGCCAGTCGCGCACAATCCATCGCGGATAACTGTGCGCTTTCACGAAGTACTCGACCCGCGCCTTTTCCGGAGACGGAAAGACCGCGCGGTCGAGTCGCCGCGAACGGTTCGCGTCCATTGGCACGCGGTCGGCCGCCGGCTCCGTTTCGTCCGTCGGGCCAATCGCCCCCAACAATGCCCGCAGCACCGCGTTGATCACCGGCGCCCATTCCGGGCGATGCAACTGTTTGGCGACTTCGACCGTTTCGTTCACAGCCGCGTGGGGCGGGACGCCGTCCATCAGCACGATTTGATAGGCCCCCAGACGGAGCAGCATCCACAACCCGCTTTCGATCGACGCCCGCGGCCGATCAACGAATTCCGTCAGCACCGCATCGATCGTCGCCTGCCGCCGAATGATTCCATAGGAAAGCTCCATCGCCATCGCCCGCATGCCGCGCGTAACGCCGCCATCGCGGGACCGGTCGTCCAGCGCGCGGCTCGCGAACACTCCCCGCTCCTGCCATGCAGTCAGTACCTCAAACGCGAGCCGCCGAGCGGACGCGATCGTCGGTCGCGGGCCTTTTCGTGGGCCGTGTTTCTGGCCGTCTTTGGGGCCGTGTTTCGGGCCATTGCGAGAATCTTGGTTCGAGCCGCGTGGGGAACTCTTTCGCGGGTTCTTTCGTTTTCGCCGGACCGGACGCTTCGGAGCGGGATTCATGCGGTTCCTTCACAAAGTTGCCGCAGATCATCGAAGAATCGCGGATAGGTTTTCGTCGTGCATCCCGGGTCGGCAATGCGGATCCCCGGCTGCTTCAATCCGACCAACGCAAAGCTCATCGCCATGCGGTGGTCGTCATACGTCTGAATCGTCGCCGGACGGAGGTCGCCGGGAATGATGGCCATGCCGTCCTCGAATTCGTCGGCCTGTAACCCCAATCGCCGCAACTCAGTGACGACGGCGTGAACGCGGTCCGTCTCCTTATGACGCATGTGTGCGACATTACGAATCCGTGTCGGCCCCTTCGCAAACGGTGCAACCGCTGCCAGCGTTTGCGCCGTGTCACTGATGGCGTTCATGTCGACATCAACCCCTTGCAACGGCCGGCCCGTCACCGTCACGGCATCGGCTTCCCACTGGACTTCGCAGCCCATGTTCGCCAACACGTCCACGAACCGGATATCCCCCTGCGTCGCCTGTCGCGAGAGCCCTTCGACACGTACCGTCCCTTGGGTGATCGCGGCAGCCGCGAAGAAGTAACTCGCCGCTGACGCATCCGGCTCGATCGCAAACTCGCGGGCCTCATACGACTGCGGCCGGACGTCGAAAACGCCCGGCAACTCCTCGCAGACCTCTCCGCCAAACTCTCTCATCACAGCGAGCGTCATATCCACATAGGGCCGCGAGACGAGCGTCCCGTCGACGACGACTCGCACCGGTGACCGGGCACAAGGGGCCGCCATGAGCACCGCACTGAGGTATTGGCTCGAAATGCTCCCCTGGACCTGAGCCATTCCCCCAACGAGACCATTGGCTGTGACAGAAACCGGCGGACAGTCGCCCGCCTGTTCACAGGCAATCTCCGCCCCCAGCGCGTTCAACGTGCGGACAAGATCGCCGATGGGCCGCTCCCGCATCCGCTCATTGCCGTCGAGCCGATACCGCCCGCAGCCCAGAGCACAAAGAGCCGTCAGGAAACGAATGCTGGTGCCGCTGTTCTCCAGCCACAACTCGGCCGACTCCGCCGGAATCCGTCCGCCACCACCGCTGACCGTGAGCCGTGTTTGCTCGTCCGCCAGCTCGACATCAATCCCGAGCCGCAGCAGGCTGTCGATCATCACCTGCGTGTCGCGGCTGTCCAGCGCCCCGGTCAGCACCGAGCGACCACCGGCAATCGCCGCCACAATCAGCGCCCGGTTCGTCAGGCTCTTCGACCCGGGCGGACGCACAATCCCCCGGACAGGCCCCGAAACGGGGGTGATCTCAATAATATCCGTCATCGATCGTGCTTAGAAATTATGAGGCTGTGTCAATCCGGGAGCCCCGCCCTCCCGAAGCGTGCCGAAAACCAGGAATCGAGGTTTCGAACAAACGCTGGGAATCGCGCACTCATCCTATCGAGAGACACACCCGGCAGGCGAGCCTGCCGTCGATCAGCAGCCGAATACGTTGAGTTTGCGGATTCGGGGATTCCCAGTGACTGGCCAAACAATGCCGGTACCGGAAAGCCTCCTTGCGCTGACGTCGATGCTGATTACAACACCGAACGATGCAGATTTGAGGCGGGCGGCGAGCATTCGATCACATTCATCGAGCCAATCCTATGCGACGTGCCGACTTGAAAGATGTCTGTGCGCAAGTAGAGCTGGTTCCAGAAGAAAGCAACGAGAATGAGTCGTCCCCGGGTCAGGAACACCCTCTTGCTGGCGTGCATCACGGTGACCGCTGTCAGTTTCCCCAGCCATGCTGAGGAACCGGACATCGAAGTGGTTCGCTTTCGGCCATTTTCGCGATTCCTGCGGAACAAATCGGACGAGCAGGACAAGGACAAGGGCGATTCGGCCCCGGGGCTTGAGGAACCAGTCAAGGCCCCTCCCACGGCCAAACGTCGGACTGCCCCCCAGACGTCCGAACGCTCTGGGGACGACCCGCTGCTGCTGCTTACCGAACGGGCCATTGAGAAGACCAGCCATCGCTACCTGGATGCCAATCAGCACCGTCCCTGGCAAATCACGCATGGGCTGGTCGCGTTGCGGAAGGATTTCGTTCTCCGAGACGGAAACCGGACCGTCAATGCCATCGAATGGATCTCCGACGGAGCGCAATTCCGCGGCCAGTACTGGTTCGAGGCAACTGAATACGGTGCGCGGGCCCATCCCTACAACGGGGTTCCCTACGAATTCGAGGGGCACGTCAACCAGACGCTCGGCCTGCTGGCGCTTTCCAACCTGCCGCTCAGCCACGAATTCCGCGTGCAGGACGGGAAAACAGTGACAATGGCCGATATGGTCCGCCATGCCCAGATGACAGCCAGCACACGCGGGGAGATCACTTGGACGCTGTGGTTCCTCACGCACTATCTCGATATCGACACCGAATGGGTCAACGCGGACGACGAGCCGTGGAGCCTGGAAGAACTGGTTCGTCTCCAGACCAAAGGGAAAGTCGTGGGTGCCCCCTGCGGCGGGACCCACGGATTGTTCGCTCTGGCATACGCCCGAAACGCCTACCTGTACAAACACGGGGAATTGCGAGGTGTGTGGTTCGAGGCCGACCAAAAGGTCAAACGTCACATCGAATTGGCCCGGTCGCTGCAAAACTACGATGGCAGTTTCTCGACGGAATACTTCAAAGGCCCCAGCCACAGCCGCGATTTCAACGAGCGGATCAAGGCGTCCGGCCATATGCTGGAATGGCTGATGATGTCACTCCCGCATCAGCGGCTCAGCGAGGCGTGGGTCCGCCGTGCCGTTGCCGCGATTGCGACGGACATGGTGCACAATGCATCGCGACCGGCCGAATGTGGTCCGCTCTATCACGCGCTGCACTCGCTGATTCTGTACCGGGACCGGATGTCATTGCCGCAACCCGCGACACCGGAGACACTGGCGGAGCAGCCTCCACAACCGGATTCATCTGCCTCGCCATCAACGCGAACGGCCGAAGCGAACGGAAACCAAGCCGCTGGACGTCCTGAAGCTGAGACTGAGACTGCCCCCGCTCAACAGAGCCCCAGTCTCGAACCGGTGCGGATTGCTGTCGATCCGGACGAGACCCGCCTGACCCGCTGACACATCGGGAAACAGCGCACCGGGAAACAGCGCGGCGTTGTTGCTGTGGCGACGCGCTGATCCGGCGTCCGTCTCGTCAGGCAAACACCTGACGGGGGGCAATCTGGGACTGCTGCTCGCGAAACTCGCCGATCGCGACCAGTCCCCCGGACGGCGAGACAAGGGCGCATGGCTCCCCCTCCGCGGGGGTGAGTGATTCCGGGCAACGGACCGGTCGTCCGTGCCGCAACTGGGAGATCATCGCGGCATCACAGTCGATCGTGGTCAGATGGGACACGGCTGCCAATGACGGAACCAACACCTCGGAGACGGTCTCAGCCGTGATGTCACACGGACGGACGGACGTTTCTTGTCCGAACGGGCCGATCCGCGTTCGCGTCAGACCGCTCATGACCGCATCACTGCCAACGGCGCGGGCAATGTCGCGTCCCAGAGACCGGATGTACGTGCCGCTGCCGCATTCGATCTCCAGACTGAGTCGCGGTGGATCGAATTCCAAGAGGTCCAGACGAAAGACGTCGACCTCGCGCGGCTGCACGTCCGGCGTGTGGCCCTTGCGGGCGAGCTGATAGGCCCGCCGGCCGCCAATCTTAACGGCCGAGAAAACGGGAGGAGTTTGGGTGATCCGACCGACGAATCGGGGGAGCACCTCCAGAAGCTGCTCGCGGCTCACGGGGGGCACACCGGCAAGCTCCCGAACATCCCCCTCGATGTCGTCCGTCTCGCTCGAGTGCCCCCACAGGAATTCGCCGCGGTACGATTTTCGGAACTCGTGCAGATAGGGGACCAGTCGCGTTGCCTGGCCAATGCAAACGATCAACACGCCGCCGGCGATGGGGTCGAGCGTCCCCGCATGGCCGACCTTGGCGGGTTTGACCAATCGCTTCACGTGGTCGACAGCCTGCCGCGAGGTCCAGCCGACCGGCTTGTCGACGTTGAGAAAACCGCACAGCTCGGCAGGGGATGACATGGTTAGGGGGGCGAGGACCAGGGACCGGGGGTCAGGGATGAGGGGACGGCTCGGATTTTGTAATCACGGTTAGCCGCCAAGCTTGCTCGCCGGGCTTGTAAGCGTTCACAGGGTGGGGGGGCAGGCACGATTTTCGGCCATCACGTCCTTTGTGTCGGAGACCGCTTCCCGCCGAAAATCGTGCCTGACCCCGGATCTTCCGTGAAAAACTCGCCCAACCTGTAAACGGTTACGCCGCGCTTCCGTCAAGACGTCGTTGAATCAATCCGGGTCCCCGCCCCACGCCCATCACATTGTCTGATGCGACCGCTGTTGATGCCGTGTCAGAGCGGCGCGAATGAACCCGGTAAACAGGCGGTGCGGTTCGTGCGGTTTTGATTTGAACTCCGGATGGTACTGGACGGCAACGAACCAAGGATGCTCCGGAACTTCCACCACTTCCACCAAGTGCCCGTTGGGACTCGTCCCGGCCGCGATCATCCCGTGCTGTTCGAACTCGTCGCGGTACTGAGGATTGAACTCATACCGATGCCGGTGCCGTTCGGAAATCTCGGTTTGTTGATAACACGCCGCCGCCAATGTCTCTTCCCGGAGGAGGCACGGTTGCGCGCCGAGCCGCATCGTGCCTCCCTTGTCCGTTACGGTTTTTTGGTCCTCCAGCAGACAAATCACCGGGTCCGACGTGTCCTTGGCGAACTCGCTGCTGTTGGCATTCTTGAGGCCCAGCACGTTGCGGGCGAACTCGATGACGGCGCACTGCATGCCGAGGCAGATGCCGAAATAGGGGATCTCACACTGCCGGGCAAACTCGATCGCTTGCACCTTCCCCTCGATGCCGCGTTGTCCGAACCCGCCCGGCACGAGGATTCCATCGACCCCCTTGAGCAGCGCTTCGGGCGATTGCCGTTCGACCTCTTCGGCTTCGATCCGCTTGAGTAGCACGCGAGTCGACTGCTCAAAACCGGCATGGTCAAGTGCCTCATAAATTGACTTGTAAGCATCGAAGTGATCGATGTACTTGCCGACGACGGCGATGGTCACGTCGTGCTGCGGGTTCCGAATCCGCTGCATCAACTGCCGCCAATCTTCCATCTTCAAATCGCCCAGCGGCAACCCCAGCTTGTCGATAATCAGCCGGTCGAGCCGATGCTCCACGAGCCCCAGGGGGACTTCATAAATGGAAAACTCCTTGTCGACCTCCTCGATGACCGCGTTTTTTTCGACGTTGCAAAACAACGCGATCTTGTCGGTATGCTCCCGCCCCAACGGCCGTTCTGTGCGGACGACCAGCAGGTCCGGCTGGATCCCGATCTGCCGCAACTGCCCGACACTGTGCTGCGTGGGCTTTGTCTTCGCTTCGCCCGCCGCCTTGAGATAAGGCACGAGCGTGAGATGGATGAACAGGCAGTTTTCCTTGCCGATCTCCAGCGGAATCTGACGGATTGCCTCCAGGAAGGGGAGGCCTTCGATGTCGCCGACCGTGCCTCCCAGTTCGGTAATCACGACATCGACGCCCGGCTCCGCCAGGTTCAGGACGGCCGCTTTGATCTCATCGGTCACATGCGGGACGACCTGCACGGTGGCACCCAGATACTCGCCGCTCCGCTCTTTTTCGATGACCGACTGGTAAATGCGGCCGGTCGTGTAGTTCGACTTCTTGGACAAAGGGCTGTTCGTAAATCGCTCGTAATGGCCCAGATCGAGGTCGGTCTCCGAACCGTCGTCGAGCACGTAGACTTCGCCGTGCTGGTACGGGCTCATCGTACCCGGATCGACGTTGATGTACGGGTCGAGTTTCTGCATCCGAACCGTCAGGCCGCGCCGTTCCAGAAGCAGCCCGATTGAAGCTGAGGTGAGACCTTTTCCGAGCGAGCTGACGACTCCCCCGGTCACGAAGATATGCTTGGCCATTGGTATCCTGAGAGGCGTCGCCTCAGTCCGTTGAGGGTTGATCGTTGAGGTGAGTGGTGATCGTTAAGGTTCCAAAGCCAACGGGCTACGCCCCGTGGGTCTCAGAGACGGACACAGGGGGTCCGCTGGTGATGGTTGAAACAGGAGTCGTTCGCTGGGGATCCGACCGGCTGGCGATCAGCCATCAACCATTCGCGCAACAAACCGAGCATAGTCGTCGCGCGTGTCGATGCCAACTGAGGCCTGCCGCACGATACCGACTTGGATCGAAGCCCCTGCCTCCAAGACTCGCAATTGCTCCAGCTTCTCCAACTGCTCAAGGCGGCCCGGAGGCCACTCCGTGAACGCCAGCAGAAACTCACGCCGGTACGCATACACCCCCAGATGCAGCAGCCATGGCGATTCCATCGCCACATGGTCGTTTCGCATCCAGTCCTCCGGCAACCCGTCCCGCGCATGAGGGATCGGTGCGCGGCTGAAATAGAGCGACCGCCCGTCAGCCGCCCGGACGACCTTCACACAGGCTGGATCGCTGAGAATCAGCGGATCGTCGATGGGAGTCGCCAGCGTTGCCATCTCCGTGCGGGGGGCGTCCCGCAGCATGCCCACCAGGTAATCGAGATCCGCCGGGCTAATCTCCGGCTCATCTCCCTGAACGTTGACGACAACCTCAGCATCTGTGCCGCAGCGGCGGACGACTTCCGCAATCCGATCCGTGCCGCTGGGGTGCTCGCCGGTCATCTCCGCGCGCCCGCCAAACTCACGCACAACGGATGCAATTTCCGGGGAGTCGGTCGCCACGATCACCTCATCAATGCATGAAGAGGATCGGACCGCTTCCCACGTATGCTGAATCAGCGGTTTGCCGGTCTCGCGCAACAGCAACTTCCGCGGGAGCCGCGAGGACTCCAGCCTCGCCGGAATCAGGCCGTAAACCGCCATCGAAAACCTCCTGCCGATCACAACACAGGAGAACCGAGCCGATTCGCTCACATCCGGTGCTGCGAGAATCCTTCTCCGACGATCCGCACTGTGTGGCCACGTGACCACAAGGCGCTTCTATCACACGCACAGCCGAATGTCAAAACTCCGTCATCTTCGCTTGAGAATGAGGCTGCCGACGCGGATCTCGGCGTCACCCCGAAACTATCCGTACGACAAAGGCTTCAAAGTTTTGTCTCGTGTGCAATTTATTGCCGGGGGATGGGCCGCGGATGACGCGGATTGGGCGGTTGGCGGCGGATCGGCACACAGTCCGGAAGAGTTTGTGAGTTTAGCTCAACGCGTGCCCAAACCCCCGGTGTTTCGGACCAACGAGGGCGCGAGAAGCCTGATTTGAGCGGCAATGGTCCTCAACGTTTTGCGAGGTCATGAGACACCGGGGGTTTCCCCTGAAAAACTCACAAGCTCGAAGCGTTCACCGGTTGGGGCCGGGCCCCTGTTTCGGCCATGGCCGGCTTTGTGTCGCTCACCGTTTTCCGCCGAAAACGTTGCCCGGCCCCTGTCTTCTCTGGCCCCGAGTCTCCCCGAAAAGCGATGTCCCACCTGTCAACGGTGATAACGCCGGTCCCATTGCTGATCCGCGCAAATCCGCCGAATCCGCGGTCTCTCCCCTTTGGTTGCGGCTCTGCGGCGCTGGGCCGGATCAGAGTGGGGGAGAGTCTCCTTTGGCAAGCCGGCGGTGCTTGCGCAGACTTACCACGAAGACTTGGGGTTCCGCGCTGCTTTGCGGCCGTGACGCTGAGCGGGCGCCTGGGTTATTGATCGTTGGCGAAGGCATAGTCGTCCCCGGCAGCGCCGGAATGGCAGTCGATACACATGCCGACTTTCCCTGCGATCGACATGCCGTTCATCTGCGAGGGGCGGCCGTTGGGATCGTACTTGGCCCAGTACCAGTCGCCATGATCCGGATTGTAGCCGGGCGAACGATACATGACCGTGATCGCCATCAGCGTTGCACCGTCCGGCCCATAATTCTCCTTCACGAGAATCGAGCCGGCAGGCAGCGTCGCGGGGTCTCCGGCGGCGGCGCGGTTGGCGTACAGCTTGACGACTTTCCCATGGGGGCTATTGCCGGGATAGCCGTCCGTCGACAGGCCCGGCAGTGAGGCCCAGTTTTTGTATTGGGCCCGCGCCAGCCAGTTCCAGAACTGCGCCTCGAACGGCTGTTGATTGGCCGGCGGTCGCGCGGAACCAGACGGCCCATTCGACCGAACGCCCGAACCCCCGCCGCGCGAGCCGCTTTGGGCGACCGCTGATCCATGATTGAAATGAATCGCCGCCAACAGCGCGATGCAGCCCAGGACGCCGAGCAGTGTTGTCGTTCGAGTGGTCATGGATTGGCTCCTGCTGATTGAGATGCGGATTGGTGGACGGCACGACGCTCGCTTGTCGGATTTATTGTCGCACGATCGTTCTCGCCGTTCTGTTGGACGGGTTACAGAGCGGAAAGATTCTCCAAACGGTCGCGCCGTCGGCCGCGGCTGCCAATCCCATTCGTTCCGATCGTCATTTCTGCCGGTTCGCAGGCCCGTGGACGGTCACGCCAGGATGTCGTGGATCACATGTCCGCTGACGTCGGTCAGCCGATAGTCGCGGCCACTGAAGCGGTACGTCAGCCGCTCGTGGTCCAATCCGAGCAGATGCAGAATCGTGGCGTGCAGGTCGTGCATGCTGGCGGGATTCTCGACGGCGAACATGCCCTGCTCGTCGGTCGCACCGTAAACCGTCCCGCCTTTGACGCCTCCGCCGGCGAGCCAGACACTGAAGCCTTCCGGATGGTGGTCCCGCCCGTCCCGCCCGCTGGAATGCGGCGTGCGGCCGAACTCGCCCGCCCACAGGATGAGCGTTTCGTCAAACAGGCCGCGGGCTTTGAGGTCCGTAATCAGCGCGGCGATCGCCTGATCGGTATCGAGCGCGTTCTTTTCGTGACCCTTCTTGAGGTTGCTGTGCTGGTCCCAGGTGCCGTTTGACGCGCCGGGCGGACACGTGATCTCCACGAAGCGGACGCCTTGTTCGATGAGCCGCCGAGCCCGCAGGCATTGGATACCGTACTGTCGCTGCGAGCCGACTTGGGAATCGATGCCGTACAGCGTGTGCGTCGCCGCCGATTCCTTCGTCAGGTCGAGCACGTCCGGCACCAACGACTGCATGCGATACGCAAGCTCGTAATTGCGAATGGCCGACTCCACCGCGTCGTCGTCGCCAAGCGTCTGCGAGAACGTCTGGTCGCGGCTGCGGAGGAAATCGAGCTTGGCCCGCTGAATCCGTGCGTCGCGGTCGGCCGGAACGATGTTGTTGATCGGGTTGCCGTCCGCCATCAACTGTGTCGCCTGATGGCTGGCCGGAAGGAAGCCGCTGGAGTAGGTCTCCATCCCGCCGCAGGGGATCACGCCAAAACTCAACACGACAAAGCCGGGAAGGTTTTCGTTCTCCCGTCCCAAACCATAATCAACCCACGAGCCGAGACTGGGCCGTCCGGCGTTGTTGCTGCCCGTGTGCAGGTACAGCACGCCCGTCGAATGCAGCGGCAGTCCGGCCTGCATCGAGCGGATGACCGCCAGATCATCGACGCAGGACGCGATGTGAGGAAACAGATCGCTGACCGGAATTCCCGACTCGCCGCGCGGTCGAAACGTCCACGGACTTTTCAGCCATTTGCGGCCGCTGTTGGCAGTTGGGTTGTCGACATGTCCGACCGGCTGTTCGTCCAGTTTCTCCAAAGCCGGTTTCGGGTCGAAGGAATCGACGTGGGACACGCCTCCATCCATGAAACAGAAAATGACGTTCTTGGCCCGGGGCGCGAAGTGCGGCACGGATGGCGTACTCTGCCCCGAAGCAGCCGGCTCCCCCAACAGGGCCGAAAGCGCCAGCAGGCCGAATCCGTTCGCTGAGGTCCGCAGCATTTCGCGGCGGCTAAAGAGCGGATGCGGGCGTGCCGGAATGATCCGATGGGGCGACGAGCCGTGTCGCGAACGCTTGTTGATTAATCTCATGGGTCGAACTCAGACGGAGGGTGGCTGGGGCGATCTAACGGATGGATGGTCGCTCTCGCTTGTTTTCCGGGGCTGTGTGCGGTCCAGGAAATTCGCCCATCGCCCCAGTTGCGAAACGCTTTCGACAATTGCACGATCCGAATCTCGCCCCAGCCACCCTGAGAGCGGGGAGTGAATTCGGACGCGTTTCTTGGCACAGGTTGTGGCAGACCGCGGATTCACATCATTTCTATGGACATTGGCAAGGCCAGGAACCGGCGCGCAGACACCCGGTGTCTCAATCGCTTCACAAGGTGATTGACAGAAGACGCTTTCAAAATCGTTGGCGGTTGATCGTGCAAGTGAGACACCGGGTGTCTTTGTCGCAAGATACTCTCTGCTACTCATGGCACGTAGGTGAACTCCTTGAGGTTAAACATCACGTGGGCGACGTCCCTCCAAGTCGCACGGTCGCCCATCACGTTCTCCGTCGGAACGCCGTGCAGGTCGGCCAATTGGCCGATCAGCTGATTGAACTCCTGCGTTTCCGATTCGGTCGGCGGGCGGCTGAGTGCCTGGCGGAACAGGGTCTCGATCCTTGTCGTCTTCGTATCTCGATCCTGCCGGCACAGCCGTTCGGACCAGACACCGGCCTGTTGAATGACGAACGGGTCGTTCAACAGGGCGAGCGCCTGCGCGGGGACGTTGGTCACATCGCGGCGGCCCTGGGTGACCTTGCTGCCGGGAAAGTTGAAGCCGGTGAGGAACTTGTCCCCTTCCATCAATGTCACCTTGATGTAAACGCTGCGGCGGCCGTCGCCATCGAGCGGACCGGGAAACAGCCGCCGGTACTCGTTCGCCTTCTCACGGTAGGGGGCGACGCTCATGCCGTACAGTGTCCGGTCGAGCCGCCCGGATGCGGCAAGGAGCGAATCCCGGATGGACTCCGCGTCCATGCGGCGGGCCGGGTAGTGGCTCAGCAGGCGGTTGTTCGGATCGGTTGACCGGGCAGCATCGGTCACCCGGCTGGACATGCGAAACGTTCGTGATTGCACGATCTCACGGATCAGTTGCTTGACCGACCAACCCTCGTCAATGAACCGCGTTGCCAGGTAGTCCAGCAATTCGGGATGCGACGGCCGGCCTCCCACGCGGCCAAAATCGTCGACCGACTTGACGATGCCCGTCCCGAACAGATGGTGCCAGACGCGATTCACCATCACACGGGCGGTGAGCGGATTCTGCGGCGACGCAATCGCCGCAGCCAGTGCGAGCCGCCCACTGCCGTGTTGAATCGGCCGATCGTCCGACCGGGCCAGTACCTCCAGAAAACGGCGCGGCACCGCATCCCCCGGACGCTCGCAATCGCCGCGCACGAGAATCGGTTGCTCAAAACCGTCCCCCATGTCCCCCACGCCCGGCACAATTCTCGGCAGAGACAGCCCGTGCTGTTCGATCTCTCGGTAGGCGGCGACCGACTCCGCCAGAGGCGATGACTGGTCGACCGAGTTGCTCAACAGGTGCTGACTGACCAGCCACTGCAGCCATCGTGCGTCCTCGTCGGTTGCACGCCCTTCAGCCCATGCGTTGATGGCGTCCCGAATCACACGGGCATAGGCCTCGGCGATATCAGCCAATGCCTGCGGCGCGGGCTCATGTGGCTCGAAAAGTTTGACGAGATGGCTCAGGTCTGGCTGTGGGGGAGCCTTGCCGTCGTGCAGGACGACGCGGGTGATGCCGAAGTACGACCGAGGGTCGGCAGCCGCCTGCTCCCAGGGGATGCGGTCGTTCTTTTTGTCGCCTCCCAGTGTGCCCAGTTGGTCCGGGAACTTGGGGTTGTCGAACTTCGTCATCACCTCGGCATAGACGCGCAGGCTGTCGAGCCGGTCCGGCAACTCGAACGTTACCCATTGCAGCGAATCGCTCGTCAGTGCCCGGTAGTTCTTGTAGTTGAGCTGACAGTTGTTCGAGACCAGCCGGACAGCACTGGTCCCTTCTCCCATCACCTGCAAGCTGATGTGCGTGCGGTCTGTGCTCAACACGGGCGAACGGAGCGTGCCGTTGAGCCGCTGCGAGACCACCTGCGTGAACGCTCCGGCGGGAAGCACCGCACGGACGACGTCATCCCCCTCATTGGCGATGCAGAACTCTCCGCTGCCCGTCGGACGCCCGCGCAACCCCTGTCCCGTGACACTCCAGTCGCCAAAGTCGCCCTGCTGGAAGTCGACGTTCGTGGAAAAATGGCTTTGATTGAACTCGGTCCGCGATTGTTGTTCGCTGAGGTATCGACCTGCGAGACCCTTCCATGCCGCGGCGAGATCGCCGCCTGCGGAGTCTGCCAACGCATCAGCCGCTGACATCCACGGCAACAGCGGATGCTCCAACGGCGTCTCTCCCTTTTCCGGATCGACGGTCAGCGCATCGACCCATCGTTGGAGACGCTTTGAGTCGAGTCCGGCGGCTTGTTCAGCCGCATCGGGCTGATTTCGTTTGGCCGCCCCGGCTGCCATCAGATAGCGTGTGACGCTCTCCGCATCCTCCCGCCAAAGCACGGCAAGCTGCTGGCGAATCGTGTCTTTCAATTTGCCAAGCTGCCGGATCGGCTCAGCGTTCACTTCCGGAGAATCAATGGTGTGTGCCACCAACCGCGAGCTGCGAAGGATGCCCAGCAGGGCGTAGTAGTCCTTCATCGAAACCGCGTCGATCTTGTGGTCATGGCAGCGGGCACACGCCACGGTTGTCGCGAGGAAGGCCTTCGTCAGTGTGTCAATCTGGTTGTCCGCCAAGTCGTAGCCGATCGACGGCAGTCCGATGCAATCGTCGTGGTTGACCTCGCCAAACCGGTAGAACGCCGTGCCGATCACCGACTCGTTGAAGCGCTCCGGCTCGTTCCAACGCGGAGGCGAGAGCAGGTCCCCCGCGATGTGTTCAACCACCAACTGGTCGTACGGCACATCCTCGTTGAAGGCCCGGATCAGGTAATCGCGGTACCGCCAGGCGTGGTGGACTTCGTAATTCCATTCGTTGCCGTGCGTCTCGGTGAAGCGGACGACGTCCATCCAGTGCCGCGCCCAGCGCTCACCAAAATGAGGCGACGCCAGCAAGTCCTCGACGAGCGTCTCATACGCAGCATTCGGTTCCGTCGCGTGCTCAAAGACGAAGCGGTCGACATCCGCCGGCGTTGGCGGCAGTCCGAGCAGCACCAGACCCAGCCGCCGGATCAACGTCCGCGCGTCTGCTTCGACGCCGGGTGCCAACCCTGCCTTTTCGAGCCGCCGCAGGATGAACCGGTCGATCGGCTTGTCCGACCAATCCGCCTGCTCGACAGTTTCTCGGGTCGGGACGGCGGGGGATGTCACCGGTCGCAGGCTCCACCAATCACGGCGTGCGGCGAGTGTCGATTGCCACGAGAGTTCGTTCGCTTCGGCAGCGGTCGGCGGCCGGTCGCGCGGGTCGGGGGCTCCTCGTTTGATCCACTGCTCGAAGTCATCAATGACCGAATCCGGGAGTTTCCTGTCCGGAGGCATTTCGAACGTTTCGTGGCGCAACGCGCCGAGCAGCAGGCTCTCGTCCCGTTTACCCGGAACGACAGCCGGTCCGGTCTCGCCCCCCTTGCGGATTCCCTCGCGGCTGTCGAGCCGCAATCCGCCCTTGACCTCATCCGCCGAAGCCGAGTGGCACTCGTAGCAATGCTGGACCAGCACCGGACGAATTCGCTTCTCAAAGAAGCCGATTCCCGGATCATCGGCGAGGGATGCCGGGGTTGCGCGACCAAACAGCAGCACGCAGCAGACCAAGCTTGGGCACCAACGGCCCGGCGACACAGCCCCCCGTCGAAGGATTGCCATCAGACGGGATCCGGTACGCAGGCGACCGGGAACAGTCACAGAAGCGACACGCGCCCTGTCGATCAAAATCCCATCGAGCCTGATCATCAGATCCTCTGGCATCGCGAGTCAGGTCTCCTCAACCGTGCGTGGGGACGACCGCGCCGTTTCCGTGCGGTCGTCTTGCCGTAGCCATGTTGGTCATTGCGACCGATCAACGCCGAAAACGATGCGGCGCTGAACACCATCATGAGCGTTTTGTGCGTCGCGTACCAGTGGGACGGCCGCGCGGCCCAGGGGGAACGTGGTTTTCGCGATGGCGGATTCCTGGCGGTTCGCAGTCGCCGTTGCCTCCGGGTTAACCGGAATCATCGCTGGACGGTCGCCCGGAGCCAGCGGAGACGGCGAGCGCACTCGCGATCGTGAGGCACCCACCACCCCGCACGCGAATCCCTTTTCCTGCCGCCGGGCAACCGATATGGTCGTCAGAGAACCTGTCCGCATTCGACACCGGGAGACACGAGGTATGATTCGCACGCTGCTCGCCCTCAGTGGGGCTTTGCTCACATTGAACGTGACCTTGACCGCGGCGGCGCCTGCGGAAGAGGGCCCTGTCTACGAACTGCGGATCTACACCTGCGAACCGGGAAAACTCGCCGCGCTTCATGAACGCTTCCGGGATCACACGATGCGGATCTTCAAAAACCACGGCATGGAGAACGTTGCTTACTGGACGCCCACCGATGAGCCGAAATCGGCCAACACGCTTGTCTACCTGCTGAGGCATCAAAGCCGTGAAGCGGCCAAAGCCTCCTGGCAGGCGTTTGGGGCGGACCCCGCATGGAAAAAAGTCGCCCGCGCCTCCCGCGAAAAACATGGGAAGATTCTCGCCAAACGGCCTTTCTCGGTATTTCTGGCAGCGACCGATTACTCGCCGGACATCAAACCGGCCCCTCAGGGCAAGCTCTACGAGTTGCGCGTCTACACGGCTCCACCGGGAAAACTGGGCGACCTGCACACGCGGTTCCGGGATCACACCGATCACATCTTCGCCAAGCATGACATGAAAGCATTCGCCTACTGGAAACCGACGGACGAACCGCAGTCAGAGAACACCCTGTACTACGTGCTGGAGTTCACCGACCGGGCGCAGGCGGGGAAAGCCTGGAAAGCGTTTATCGACGACCCGGAGTGGCAGGCGGCCCAAAAGGCTTCTGAGGCCAACGGGCCGTTGCTCGCAAAACGGCCTGAGTCAACCTACATGCGCCCGACCGATTACTCGCCCTCAGCCTCGGACTGAATCGGCGGCGTGATTCGTCCGAGAGAAGGGGGCCGCTTCTTACCGAATTGTCCAGCACTCGGCGGTTTGACGGCGTAAGTCGGTTTAGGCGGGACCCCCGGGTGTCCGAGCCCATTTTCGTGTCCTGCCCCTCCGTCGGAACGTTCAGCGAGAGTCCATCTGGCCCTTTCTCAGATAACCTCCTAGAATCCACCGACCGCAAGCCACTGAGAGCCGTTCCCGCCCCGTTGCTGCTGAGCATTCATGCACCGTTCACAAGTCAATCTCAAGGACCCGCTGCTGGCGGGCGTCCTGGCGTTTCTCGTTCCCGGGCTGGGCCACCTGTACCAGGGGCGGCGATTCAAGGCAGCGATCTACTCGCTGTGCATCATCTCGCTGTACCTGTACGGCCTCTCGCTGTCGAACTGGAAGATCGTGCAGTACCGGGGCGGTCCGGGCGAACCACGTACGGAGTTGCTCAGTTTTATGGCTCAGTGCGGCGTCGGCCTGCCGGGCCTGTTTGCCGTGAACCAGAGCCGCCGCTTTCGCCGCTCCGGCGAACAAATCGTCACGTCCCTGCGAGAGCCGTTCTCGGCTCCGTTTGCCGGCACCATCGAGGCCCAGGAGGGTGAGGACGACCTGCAAGGCGAGGTCGCCGGCACGATCGAACTGGCACCGGTGGCGGGGCGGTTCAACGATGCGGTCATCGTGGGGAAAATCAACGGGACCACGTCCGACGGACGTGAGGTCAGCCTGGCGCTGGGCGAGGGCGTGCGGCTGGGGCCCGAACTTCGCAATGACCCCCAGCGATTCGTCGAGGCGGACATCATCCGGGAAAGCGGCAAGGACGAATCGCGCATCGGGCAGATTGCCAATGCCCACATCCCGCGCAGCTTCTGGAATTGGTTCGCCATCCCCCTCACCGATGCCGAGGAACAGGATCTCCATCGCGAACTCGGAAAGCTCCACGAGTTGGCGTTGGTCTTTACGATGATCGCCGGTTTGCTCAACATCCTCGCCGTTTGGGATGCGGTCGACGGGCCCGCTTACGGCTACGGGCTGGAGCCCGATCCGCGAGCCAAAGGCAACCCGGCGGCGACATCGGCCGCTTCGTCCGCAGAACCGGCGTCACAAGAAGCTGTGACGGCGGGAGCCACGTCCTGAATTGATCCTGTCCCCAGCCACTGAACTGATCCGATGGACACACTCCTCGCCCACGCCCCACTGCTCGCGCATGCCAACGTCACGTGGTACCTGCTGCCGCTGGCGGCCGTGATCAGCCTGGTCTACAACACCAGCCGCTACGAGGACGCCCAGCGCATTTTCGTGCAGGCGGGCCGCACCTTCGCCACGATCCTGTTCTTTATGGCGGTCATCCTCGGCATCCTGGTGCTGCTGTCCTACAACCTGTGACGGCGGACCATCGCATGCGTCCGCGACCGCTGTCGTGTCTTCGTGGTGTTCATACAACCACAAAGACACGAAGTCCGGCAGGTCAGCCTCTCGCCTGACGACAACGGGGAATGGAGTCCCGATTCACCGTTTGCATCAGGCGGGAGCCTGATCGACGTCACTTGTCAGGGAACTGGAGTTGTCCAGATCACGTCTTGAGCGGTGCCGAAACTGACGGACTTTGAGTCGGGGGCCCACATGATCCGTCCCGTACCCTCGTAAAAGTTGACGGGATCAGGCGGCTCGGGAATCTGAATGGATCGCAGGACGCTGCCCCCGTTGGAACGGACTTTAAACTCATAGTACCTCCGTGGATTTCCCCAGAAATCCTCGTTATGGATATTGCAGGCGATCGCGGTGTACAAGGGTTTCGGTGCGCCGGCGGACCGACAGCCCCCGGATGGGAGCGTGTGAATGAAGCGAAAAATGATCGCTCCGCCGGCGAGAGCGAGGAGTGCGACGAATTTGCGATTCCATCGAAACGACATAACGACTTGCGCCAAGCTCTGTGACGCACGACGCCTGATGATACACGGCTAAACTCGCCGTGCGTGCTACGGCGTGCATCCGAAATGCCACCAGTTCAGATAGGATCTGTACCATCCGCCGACCACGCCAGTGGATGCCAAGGATTCGCAGGGAGTATAGATTCTCTTCGCGGCATACCAAGTCCCAGCGGGCAACTGTCCACGTCCAGCCAACCGCCGCATCGGTCCGTAGCTGAGCACGTACAGCATGAGGAAGCCGCATGCAATAAGCACCCAAGGTGCGACGCCGTGTTTTCGTTGATCTTCAAACTGCTTCACGACGGACTCCCTTGAAAACGCGTACCAAGAATGGTCGCGGCGATCGAGTTCGTATGCGGCGATTCATCGCCAGGAAGCGATTGTCTGGGATTGCAAGTGACGTCGGTCAGGCTCTCCCCGGCGCGCCTCACGAGGCGGGGTCGTTGACCTTCTTGAGCGTTTCAGCGAGGTGCATCTGCAGCTGTTGGACGCGGAGCCAGGCTTCGCGGGGGAGCCGCAGGTCCGCGCCTTCCTGATTCTCCTGCACGCAGGACTCGGCGACGAGCAGGACGTTTGTCAGATTGGAATGGACGTACGCCAACAGGTCGGAGACTTGTGCGGTTTGCAGTGGGCTGAGACCGGACGGCGGACTGGGGACGCCGTTGGGGAACAGCTCTCCCGGCATCTCGGCGAACAGCGGTTCTTCCAGAAGATCCTCGAGCGGGGAGACGACGGTGCCGCTCACTTTCAGCCGCCCGGAGCGTTTCTCGTCCTCTGCGACTTTTCGGGCCAGTTCTTCCCGGGATCCGTAAACCAGAATGCAACGCCCGATTTGGATCTGGTCGCCCACCTGCAACACGTGGACCTGGACCGGATGCCCGTTGACACGGGTTCCGTTCGTGCTCTGGAGATCGGTGAGGATGACATGCCCGTCGTCATCCTGGATTTTCGCATGAAACCGGCTCACCCGTTCATCGTTGAGGCGAATGTCGTTATCGTCTTCCCGGCCGATGCTGACCGGGGTTTCGAGTTCGGCAAAGACGACGCCGCGCTCCAACCCGTCGAGCACTTGAAAACTGACCTGTGCCATGCCTTGCAGCCGTTAGAAAAGATTGACGGGCGACCGCCGAATTGCGGCGGCGTTGCCAAAGTCGCGGGCGAATTCGCTTGCTCGTCTATACCACGTGTTTTCGAGAGACGTCAAGCAGCATCGCTGGGTCTGCCAGGATTGGGGGCATCCGTTCGATGCTGGTGCTCGCTCATTTCGGGGTGGCTGGGGCGCTGTTGAGGCAACGGAAACATGTCCTCAGACCGAATACTGGGGCCGTGACGCGGGTTGTTGACTGTCCACGGCCCCAGAATTCCGTGCGGCTTACCAATCATCGAATTCAGAGCGCCCCGGCCACCCCCCACGGATGACCGGATGAACCCGCCCGGATTTCGCAGGGTCTGTGTTGTACGACGACCGGCCTCAATCGCTCGGAGATGAACCGTCTATGCCCCGCCAGCATCTCCTCCATGCAAGTCGGCCGCGGGATCATTTTCCGAACTTCGAGAACACGAGCGTCACGTTTTGTCCGCCGAATCCGAAGCTGTTGGAGACGGCTCGGTTCACCTCCCAGTCGCGACTGCTGTTCGGCACATAGTCGAGGTCGCAATCAGGATCGGGCGTTTCGTAGTTCATCGTGCAGGGAACCACGCCGTCCCGCATGGCCAACAGGCAGATGATCGCCTCGACGCTGCCGGCAGCCGCAATGAGGTGTCCCATCATGCTCTTGGTGCTGGAGGCCGGCGTCGCGCGGGCATGCTCGCCGAGCGAGCGTTTGATCGACATGGTCTCCACTTTGTCGTTGACCAGCGTGCTCGTGCCGTGAGCATTGACATAGTCCACCTCTTCGGGATTCACCCCGGCGTCTTTGAGGGCCCCCTGGATGCAGCGGATTGCACCGAGCCCTTCCGGGTGGATATCGGTGATGCGGTAGGCGTCGGCTGTCGATCCGTATCCCGCAATTTCGCCGTAGATCTGTGCTCCGCGGGCCTGGGCGTGCTCCAGTTCTTCCAGGATGAGCATTCCCGCCCCTTCCCCAAGAACGAAACCGTCACGATTGAGATCAAACGGCCGTGACGCCGTCTGCGGGCTGTCGTTTCGCGTGGACAGGGCGGTCAACAGGTTGAACCCGGTCACGCCGAACGGGTGAATCATGCTGTGCGCCCCGCCCGACAGCATGACCTCGGCATCTCCCTGACGGATGATCTCCGTCGCTTCGCCGATGGCCTGGCTCGACGCTGCACAGGCAGTGAGACAATTGAGATTCGGCCCCTGCGCGTTAAACAGGCTCGCCAGATGCCCGGAGGGCATGTTCGGTTCCTGCTCGATCTCCGCCTTCGGGTTGAGCAACTCCAGACCGGCCCGCGTGAACTCTTCGAAGTCGAACTGGCCGTCCTTGTTGGACTGGGCGATCATTTGCATGAACAACTGAAAGTCCTGCTGCCCTTCGCCCGCACCGAGGTACACGCCGAAAGACGCCGGGTCGAGGCCGCCCTCGAGCACGCCTGAGTCCTTCACCGCCTGCTGAGCCGCCCCAACGGCGAAACGGATGTTGCGGCCGGCAAACTCGAACGGCTGGGGGTCGTCAACATAATCCTCGAACCGAAAATCCTTCACCTCTCCGGCGAAGGTGGTCGGAAACTCGGAGGCGTCGAAGTGGGTGATTTTTCCAATGCCAATCTGCCCCTCACGCAACGCAGCCCACATCTGTTCGACCGTGTTGCCCACGGGGGTGATACACCCGATGCCAGTCACAACGACACGCCGCCTCATCGATCCCAACCTTTCTGCTGGCCACTGCGGCAAATTGACCGAACCCGGTCAGCTGCGGTGGCACGTTGTCTTGAATTTGCTCCCCGGCCAATCCCGGTCGGTCCGGCCAGAGCGACAGGCTTTGCCCCTTCGGCGATGACAGCAAGGGGACGTCCCCGTGATTGTTTCCGATCGTCCCGAACAGGCTTGTGAGACGGCTTCCTGTCAACGGCGAGCTTGCGGTCCAATGGTAACAGACCGGTTGCACGAGACAAGAACAACGGCTCACCCGACGCCCCCTGAGCTTTGCTCCGTCCGGACCATGAGACTGGAGTCGCGTTTACCCCACACGGCGAGCGTCCCCCTGGGTTTGCGCCGGTTCCTCGAAACCGACGCCTCAGGAGCCAATCACGCCCAGTGTCAATCACGCCCCAATGTCAATCACAGCGACGGAAGCGCCTATTGGACGGAACTCACGGTGTCAGGAGGCCGGAGAGACCTCGCTGGAGGGCGCCATCTCGACGGTGCCGTCTCCTGCACGGCCGACTTCGAGGATATCGAGCAGACCTGCGTCGAACATGAAGTTCCGCTGATCAAACGTTGCGGGAAGTTCTGCACCCATTTGATCCGCATGGGCGAACAGGATCTCTCCCTCAGCGACAAGACGGTCCCCCACGTAGGCGGTCGCTTCCACGGTTCCGCCTTCCTGGCGGGCATCGGTCAGCGTCACCGAATACACCAACGTGTCACCCGGACACGCCCAACTGTGGAACCGCATCCGGGGCACCTTGGCCAGCACCACAATGTGGGCGAAACCGGTCGACTCGCCCAACAGAATGCCGCCGGTCTGAGCGATCCCTTCAATGATCAAGGACCCGGGCATCACTGCGAAGCCGGGAAAATGATCGTGCATGTGATCTTCCGCCAGACTGACATTCTTGACAGCCTTCGCGTAAGCGCCGCTCTCGAATTCGAGAAAACGATCGACCCAGAACCATCGCATAAATCCTGCCCTCGCCCGTCGTCGGACCTGCCGGCCTTGTTTGGTGAACCGCCCGGAAACTTGGTGTCAATCGATTCCAACCATCCTTCATCCGCATGAATCGCGATTGAACCAAGCACGATTGTCTCGGGAAAACCCACTGAGGTAGCACTTCCGCCAACTGAAACGCCACTTGCAGCGTGTCATCGCCCCAGTGAGACAAGACCGACTATGATCGCATCCTTTGGAGGAGAACACTCCTTTCCGCTCACTGACGCTCGTTTCCGAACAGCGATTGAACAGGGTCCTGTCAATCGTCTCAATCAGCAAAGATAAGTGTTCCCTCCCGGCCCAAAACCTCACATGGATGAAGTACTCCCGGAAATCATATCATTCAACCGCAGAGATCGCGGAGGGACGCAGAGAGCCATTTGATCGCCGAGTTTTCCTCTGCGATCCACCGCTGCCTCTGCCGTGATTCCCTCTGCCGTGATTCCCTCTGCTCATCGGGCGTTGGTGCCGCCATGTGTTCTTGCCAATGGCTTGTCCAGATGGCCAAGGCGTTCCCGTTTCCTGAAGCCTGCGCAAGCCCGTGGACCAGCGATGGACTCCCCGATGACGTGAGGCCGCGCATTCCCGCCCGCAAACCGGACGATCCCGCAACGCGACCGGCCAGTGTGACCGCCTTGGGCCCGTACATCCCGAACCCGCAAACCCCACGGTTCCGCGTTGCTTATTCGGCGAGCTTCGATTCCAGAAACTTGCAGATCATGTCGACAGTGAACAGCTCCTGAATGTTCTCGACCTTGGGATCCGCCGCGAACGATTCCACATCAGCATGCGGCATCCGCTCCCGCAGCTCGGAGATCCCCTTTTCCGTCACGACGCCGTCCTGGACGAAATCAGTGTCCGCCGCGGCGATGTTCTCCGGAAAGAGTTCCCCACGGGGAATCTTGATGTCGAAGTTCTTCTCGAGACGAAACACGATGTCGAGGAAATCGATCGACTCGGCTCCCAGGTCGCCGACGAGCGTCGCCGCGCGCGTCACCTCATCATCATCGACGCCCAACGCATCGACCAGAGTTTCCTGGACCTTTTCAAACACTTCATCGGAAGTCGGCATTTAACTTGTTCTCCTTGAAGACTGCACGGGTCATCCCCAGCCGCCTCAATTTTCGGTCCCACCCGTTCCCAACCTGATTCTCGTCCTCACCGCCAGAGTGGGGCTACGGTTGGACGAACCCACAACAATTTTGTTGTCTCAAAAAGTCTCACGAGTCCGCCGTGAGTGCCGACCGCCGACTCCTGTTCCCGCAACAGCGCCCGTCAAACGCCGCCGAGCGTGAGCCCGCCGTCGACCGTCAACACATGGCCGGTGATGTACGATGCGTCATCACTGGCCAGAAACAGCACGGCCGCAGCAATGTCTTCGGGCTGTCCCAACCGGCGGACCGGGATACGTTTCTTGATTTCTCCTTCAGCCGCGTTTCGGATCGCCTCGGTCATGTCGGTGGCGATAAACCCCGGAGCAACCGCGTTGACAGTGATGTTACGTCGTCCGATTTCTGTGGCGAGGCAACGAGTCAAACCTTGCATGCCCCCTTTGCTGGCGGCATAGTTGACCTGTCCCTGATTGCCGTACTCCGCAGAGACACTGGAAATGTTGACGATTCGTCCGTAACGTTCGGACATCATCGGTCGCATGACCGCATGGCAGAAGTTGTAGACACTTCCGAGGTTGGTGTCGATAACAGCTTGCCAATTCGCCGGTTCCATCGTTGCCAACAGACCGTCACGGATAATACCAGCGTTATTGACCAAGATGTCTATTTTCCCCCACTTGTCAATGACGTCCTTCACAACCTGATCCGCCTGCTCATGGTCCGCGGCATCGGCCTGAATGGCGACCGCCTCATGGCCGTCGTCCTTGAGGGTGGCAACAACCTCGTCCGCTGCTTCAGTATTCGAATGGTAGATGAAGGCGACCTTGGCACCTTCGCGCGTCAGTCTTTCGACAATCGCCCGACCGATGCCCCGGCTGCCGCCGGTTACCAGCGCCACACGTCCTTCCAACTTCATAGCTTGAATCCCTTGAGGGTTGCGGCAGTTCCTGCCCGGTGCGGTTGGTCGAGACTCGCACGGGCGGGGCCGATTGAGATGCAGGTCCAGCGGTACGCAGCAGATTTCAGCTCTGCACGGCGAGTATTTGCGTTGCGTCTCAGCGTTGCGTCATCGGGTTGGCGTCATCGGGTTGGCGTCATCGGGGTTGCGTGATCGGAGTCCAGATCGAGTCAAAGTGGTCACGCAATTGCTCAACGATTCGACGGTCCGTGTTGGCCATTTCGAGTTGATGATCTGAGAGATTGAATTGCTCCAGTGTCAGACGCGCGGAAACTGCCGGTTCGCCATCGACGGTGCCGGCACATTTCAACACGTACTGCTGCTCATCCCGCTTGTGAATTTTGCACTCGATCCGCAAGGTCTGGCCCGGTTTCACAAAGTTGCTAAACCGCACGGCCCGGGCTTCTTTGAGCAACACCGTACTGTATGTGAAGCTCTCGGTGTATCGCATGAGCCAGCTTCCCGTCTGCACGAGTGATTCGACCATCATCACGCCCGGCATGATGGGAAACCCCGGGAAATGATCGGCCAGGTACTCCTCGCCGCTCGTCAGATTCTTGACGGCCGAAATGGACACCCCGGCCTCAAGGTCTGTAATCCGGTCTACAAGACAGAAACGCACTGGTAACCTCACATTCGGGAAGATGGTCAGGAGTATAACCCTGACCGGGAGTCCGCTCAACAGAGCCTGTTTCTCCGGTCCCCAATTTTGACCAGACTGGCGGCATGACGTAGGGTTGGCCACTTGGTCCGGCTTGGCCGAGGCCGGAAGGATCTTCCATCTGATGGTCCCATTCTCCACAAAGACCAACTGGTTAGGCACTTGCAATGAAATGCTTCTCCGGAACCGAGACTCCGAAGACCATGGCGGAGCCTGCCGACGAGAAATCGCCCACAGCCGCAAGGCGTTTCAGAACCCCGTTCGCCCCTCGGAAATTCCGGGGATTGAGCGCCGATGACCGAGGAAAACATTCCCATCGGCTCTCCCACATCCTCCGCTCGATCGCCGCACGGACCGAGAAAAACGCCCGCTCTCGGACAATCGCAACGATCCCACCGTTTCCGACGGAGGCATCCGATGCCGCAGACCGGGGGGCCGATGCCGCGTTTCAGGTTGCGACCACGGCCAAATCGCGGACTTCGGTCCTCCCCAAATCCGCTGGCGAGGATCGGCGTCGGTTCCTGCGCCGATACAGCACGCATCTCGTGCGCGTGCTGCCGGTCCAGGATGTTTCGTTGACACCACAAGAGCTGGACTGGTCGCTACACCACTCCCCGTTTCGGGGGCAGATGAAAAACATCAGCATGAACGGCGTGGCGTTCTTGTTGAAGAAACCGTTGGACATCTCCGCAGGCGTCTGGCTCAGGCTCGAATGCCAGGCTCGTGATTTCGCAGTGATTCGGTCCGCCCACGTCACTCGCGTCATCCCTGTCTCGGGGACCGAGTGGGTCATCACATGCCGCTTCGACCGCTGCGTGCCCTACGCCGACGTCGCCCAGCTTGGCCAGGAGCTCTGCTGAACCAGCAACGGTAACATGTCACGGGAAGCTGCTCACACTCAAACACCCAGTCGCCCAGGCCGACGAAACAGGGCGATCGTTTCGTTGACGGCGGGGCGCCTCACCGACGTCGGCCGTCGCCGTTGGCTCCTGGCTAACACCATTCATTGATTCCGGTTAGCCCGGAGGCATCGCCGACGTCGGACCGCCGAAAACCTCCCCCTTCGTGAAAAACGCGTTCACCCCGGCCAACGCGCGACATCCTGTCATCGGCGGCGATTCTGCGTTAAACTCGGCCAATTCCAGCCGAGTTTGCGACCCTCCTGACGCGGAGACGACCGTCCATGTCCGAGTCCTTCCCGGATGTTCCGAAGATCTCCTTTGAAGGCCCACGCAGCAAGAACCCGCTGAGCTTCAAACACTACGACCCGGACGAAGTGGTTGAAGGGCGGAGGCTCGAAGACCTGCTGCGGTTCGCCGTTTGCTACTGGCACACGTTCCGGGGAACCGGTGTCGACCCGTTTGGTGCCCCTACGCTGCTGCGTCCCTGGGACGACGGCACCGATTCGATCGACAATGCGCTCCACCGTGTCGACGTCGCGTTTGAGTTCATGACCAAACTCAGCGTCCCGTTCTACTGCTTCCACGACCGCGATGTTGCGCCTGACGGGCCGACATTGCAGGCGGCAAACGAAAACCTGGACCGCATCGCCGCGAGGCTCAAGGAGAAGCAGGGGGAGACCGGCATCAAGCTCCTGTGGGGGACTGCCAATCTGTTCTCTCATCCACGCTACATGCACGGAGCGGCGACCAGCTGCAATGCGGACGTCTTCGCCTACGCGGCCGCTCAGGTTAAAAAAGCGATCGAGGTGACCCACGAACTCGGAGGCGAAAACTACGTCTTCTGGGGCGGTCGTGAGGGATACCACAACCTCTACAACACCGACATGCAGCGGGAACTGGCCCACCTGGCCCGCTTTATGCACATGGCCCACGACCATGCGAAGTCGATCGGCTTCACCGGGCAGTTCCTGTTCGAGCCCAAGCCGAAGGAGCCGACCAAGCACCAATACGACTTCGATGCCGCCGCATGCATCAACTTCCTCCGAGCCAACGGACTCGAAGACGTCGTCAAACTCAACATCGAGACCAATCACGCGACCCTTGCCGGGCATTCGATGATGCACGAATTGGAGTACGCCCGCATTCAGGGCTTCCTCGGCTCCATCGACGCCAACACGGGCGACCTGCTGCTCGGCTGGGACACCGACCAGTTCCCGACCGACGTGTATCTCACCACGCAGATCATGCTGGTGATCCTCAAACAGGGGGGACTCGCCCCGGGAGGGACGAACTTCGACGCCAAAGTCCGCCGCGAGAGCACCGACCCCGTCGACCTGTTTCACGCCCACATCGGCGGCATGGACACCTTCGCCCGCGGCACCAAAATCGCCGCCCGCATCCGAACCGACGGCGTCCTCGACGACCTGTTGAAGAACCGCTACTGCAGCTACGACGACGGCGTTGGTGCCCAAATCGAAGAAGGCTCGGTCGGCTTCGCCGGCCTCGAACGATACATGCTCGACAAAGGCGAAGCCGCCCCCAACGAAAGCGGCCGTCAGGAGTACATCGAGAATCTGATCAACGAGTACCTCTAACCAGGATCATTGGCAGGGGGTGTGCCCTCCTGCCTGAACACCAGTCCCCGTCGTTCCCAAACTCCCGTTTGGGAATGCACATTCGGGAAACTCTGTTTCCCAAAGCCAGCGGGAGTCGGTCTGGCTCGCACCTGACAAGAACGGCAATTCGGGCATCGACCCTTCATTGCGGTCAGGCGGGAGCCTGACCGACCGAACTCCCATTCTTCGTGCCTTTGTGGTTGGAAAACACCACGAAGACACGAAGGCACGAAGTGGAGTCGGTCAGCCAAACAGTCGAACCAGAGAAACAAGATCAAATGAGTCGGCACAGCGATCTACAACGGGTTTTGGACAGCGGATTGGTTGCGATCATCCGGGCACCGAGTGGGGAGCAACTGGTCGAAGTTGCGGAGGCGTTGCTCGAGGGCGGGATCGACGTCATTGAAGTGACGTTCACCGTGCCGGGGGTGTTGGACATCATCAGCCGCATGCGGGATGTGTTGGGGGATCGCATCCTGCTGGGGGCGGGCACGGTGCTCGACACCGAGAGTGCGCGGGCCGCGCTACTCGCCGGGGCCGAGTTTCTGGTCACCCCGACGGTCAATCCGGGCGTCATCGACCTGTGCAACCGCTACGACAAGGTCATCATGCCGGGGGCCTTCACGCCGACGGAAGTGCTCGCAGCGTGGGAAGCCGGCGCGGACATCGTGAAGGTGTTTCCGGCCGATATCGGCGGACCGAAGCACCTGAAGGCACTCTTGGGGCCGTTCCCGCAAATCCGGCTGTTGCCGACCGGCGGCGTCAACCTCGACACGCTGGACAGCTTCGTCCATGCCGGGGCGTGTGCGGTGGGACTGGGGACGGCGCTCGTCGAAAAAGACGCCCTCGCCCGCGGCGACATGGCCCGCATCCGCGACCTCGCCAAACAGTACGTCGAACGGATGAAGGCCGCACGCAGTGGGGAAGTTCCGCAGTGAGCCGGTCGGGTTGTTCGCCAGTGCTCCGGTCAGCCGCCGCCATCTTGGGGCGGGGGGTCTTCGTGAATGACGAATTCCGAAGTACCCAATGACGAAAGAAACCCGAATGATAAATGTCGAGAAATCCTGGACAGAGCGGATACGTTGAGCGCAATCGATTCGGGCTTCGGCCTTCGTCATTCTTTCGTCATTGGGTGTTTCGTCATTCGTCATTGCCCGCCGGACATCAAATTCCAGGCGGCGCTATCCCATCGAGCAAACGTGCATCTCCGTCACTCCAAAAAACGTCGCAGAACGTTCTCGGTGATCTGTGAGACCGCCTCGTCGGCCAGGACGGAACTCGGCCAGCAGATGGAGCCGACGGAAAACACGGCCCCGCCGCCGGCCGGCTCGTGGATGACGATGTCCGCACCCCCTTCATCCGGATTGAGCCCCTTGGCCAGCACGTGGACGTTGGTGGGCGACTGAGCCGACACTTTGTCCGTTTCGTGACCGGAAGCGCCGCCCGGAACCCGCAGGTGCAGGCTCTTCTCACCAAACAGGTCACCGTTGGCAAGGCCGGTCCCCGCGAAGCACCAGTGATCGGCATCCCGCACGCGATACGGGGCCGCGGTCATGATGCCGGGGAACGAAAACACCACGCCCAGCAGGTTGGCTTCCGACTCGTGCCGTTTGTCGAAGCGGCTTTCGTACAGCTTGCCGTCGGGGGCATACTGAGGTTCCGAGTGGCTCCAGTGCGTGTTCTGATAGACGATGCGGTGATCGTCGAGGAATTCGACTTCGCAGTTGAGGCCGTTGCCACCGAGGTACATCAGCCGTCCGCCACGCTCGAAAACCCAACGCTTGAGCCGATCGTACATGTCGATCGACCAGTACTCCGGATGCGTGCTGAGGATGAGCACGCGGTACTCGTCCAACGGGACCCGGTCGAAGTGGAACTGGGTCTCGCTGTAGAAGTCGTAGTCAAGTCCCTTCCGCTCCATCCACCCCAGCAGTCGCCATTCGGCTGCCGCCAGATGGCATCCTTGACGTCCCGCAATCGGGTCGGTGAGCTGTTCGTGTTCGTCGATGTGGTTGAACGGCTCGGGCCGGTCGAGCGACAGCGGGGCGTACTCGTCCTGGTCATACGTGCGATGTTCTTTTTCGGTGTACCGTTTCAGTTCGAGCCGCGCGTTGATGGTGGGCGTGGGCGGGAATCGGTCGGCGTGAATGTAGTTGCTTCGCCCGCCGAAACTGTTGTACGCGTTCCAGGTGATGTCGGAGGCCAGGACGGCGACGTTCGTCTGCGGCGAGGCCGGCGCGACGACCCAGGGAAAGCTGAAGAATTCCCCCGACTTGCTCCGTGCGTGCACGTAGTACAAACCGCTGCGATCGGGAGCCTCGATAAACTGCGACAATGTCTTGCTGTGATAGCCGTGCTTGTTCCATTCGACGCCGGTTTGCGTGTAATCGCCGTCCGGCGTGATCTGCATCGTGGCCCGCGGGCCGTGCTCGTCGAAGGTGCCGATCCGGCGGACAAACTCCTTCTCCGCTCCGTACCTCCAGAGCTCCAGTTCGTATTCTTCAACAGCATGCACGCGGAACTCCGAACGCTGCCCCGACTTCACGCACTTGGGCCACATGTAGCCGTATAGCCCATCCGACAGCAGTCGAAAGTGGTGCGGCTCGTCCTCGTGAATCTGCACGGCGACGATCTTCGACCCGAAGCCATCCTTTCCCAGAACGACCTGATACTCGCCGGGCGCGATGTCCGCATACACCGCCCCGGAGATGTGCGACCGCGCGGCGGTCACGCCGTCGTTCCCGCGAAACTCGAACAACACGTCGCCGAGTGCGACGTAGCGTTCGTTGCTGACGTATCCGACCAGCATCGGGATTCACCTTTCTCGCATCGCAGCCCGATGCAGAATCAGTCTTTACCGCCGAGGCAATACAAGTACTCCTGCCGGCGGGCGCCGCTGCCCTGGGCCACACGAACGTAGATGCGGCTGTCGCAGAAGGCGGGAGTGGCAAACGCTTCATTTCCCAGTTGGTTTTTCGCGACGAGATCGAATTTGTCGGGGTTCGCCTTGTAGACGAACGTCGTTCCTTTCTCGACCGATTGGTAGATCGTATCGCCGACGAGAATGGGAGAGGCGGAGACCGGACCGGAGAGACGCTCCCGCCACATTTCCTCGCCGTCCGCCGCCCGCCAGCAGTAAGCGATGCCTTTGTCGGTGAGGGCATAGACGTACCCGTCGTGAACGACCATCGATTGCTCGTAACATTTCTGGTTGTTCCGCCAGACGACCTCGCCGGAGCCGTCCGCTTTGACGCAGATCGTCTCCGCCTTGGGAAAGCCGCCGCTGGCGAAGACGAGGTCCCCCTCCCAAACCATCGTCCCGCAAGTGGCGATCGTCGTGCCGGGCGTGCTCCACAGACTTTCTCCGGTGTTCGGATCGTACGAGGCGACCATCTCACAGCCACTGATCAACAGTTGGTCGCGGCCTGCGGCACGGCCCACGATGGGCGAGGAAAAACTCAGCAGCTTGGGCCGGTCGATTTTCCACTTGAGTTCGCCGTTGGCAACGTCGTGCGCCCAGATGTGCCCGCCTCTCTCGTAATCGCCGGAGACAATCACGGTCGAACCGTACAGGAGCGGCGAGGGCGCGTAACCGTACTCGAACAGGCGGGGATCGAAGGGACCGATTTCCTTGGACCACAACTTCTCACCGTCCACGCTGATCGCTGCCAGCGTGAGTTTTCGATGATGGTGGAACACGACGAACAGCCGCTCGCCGTCACAGGCGACTGTACAAGTCGCGTGCGTGTTCTTGCGATGCGTCTTGGGAAGTCCGCCCGAACTGACCTCGGTGATCCAGAGCTGCTTGCCGCTGGTCCGGTCAAAGGCAATCACGCCCTGCTTCTCGTTCGATTCATCCGCCGTCGCCAGAAAAATGCGGTCGCCCACCACGGTCGGTGAGGAATGCCCGCGTCCCGGCACGGGCGTCTTCCAGAGGACGTTTTTCCGCATGCTCCAGCGCACGGGCGGCTGCTGGCCCGGATCGGCGACACCGTTGAAATTGGGCCCCCGCCACCACGGCCAGTCGCCGGCGACAGCGATGGTCCGGAGCGAACTCATCAGGCCAAAGCCGAGTACGACCACCAACCACACTGCTCTCGGACGTCGTCCCATCAAACGTTCCTTCAACAGATTCAAAGTCACCGCGCTGACTGGTGATTCTGGACACTGCCGGAAGTTTCAACAAGGGCACGCCGAGAGATGGCCGCATGTCGGACGGTCCGTGATTCGCGTTGCTCAGGCGATGATGTCCGGCAGCAGGTGTCCGTGGACATCGGTCAGCCGGCGGTCGACGCCGTCGTTGCGGAACGTCAGCCGCGTGTGGTCGATGCCCAGCAAGTGCAGGATGGTGGCATGCACGTCGTAGACCTGCGTGGGGTGCTCGCGGTCGGCCGGCTTGTAGCCCCATTCGTCCGACGGACCGTAACTGATCCCGCCTTTGATCCCCCCGCCGCACAGCCAGTTGGTGAAGACGTACGGGTTGTGGTCGCGGCCTTTGCTCCCCTGAGTAGAGGGCATGCGTCCGAATTCGGTCGTCCACAGGATGATTGTGTCTTCGAGCAGCCCCCGCTGCTTGAGGTCCTGGATGAGCGCCGCGGTCCCGGTCGCCATGCCCATCGCCAGCGGACCGTGGTCGCGCTGCACATCCTCGTGGCTGTCCCAGTTGCGGCGGGGATGGCTGTTGTCGTTGCCGGACCAGATTTGCACGAACCGCACGCCCCGCTCCAGCAATCGCCGGGCGATGAGACATTTGCGGCCGAAATACTCCGTCTCCTCGGGGACATTGATCTCGGTCGGATAGCTGCCGCCCGCTTGGTCGAGACCGTACATCTTGAGGATGTGCTGCGGTTCCTGCGAGAGGTCGAGGGCCTCCGGCGCGGTGAGCTGCATCCGCGCAGCCAGTTCGTAGGAACGAATGCGGGCTTCGAGCCGCGAGTCGTCCGGGTGCTGGTCGCGATACGCACCGTTCAGCCGGCTCAACAACGACAGACCGTCCCGGTCGCCGTCGGCAGTGAGATAGTCCGCCTTCCCGAACAGGTCCTCGATCGGATTTTCGCGTTGCGGGAAGATCATCGTTCCCTGCGTGCTCGCCGGGAGAAAGGCGGAGCCCCAGTTTTTGGGGCCGTTGCTGGCAAAACCACGATGGTCCGGCAGGACAACGAAGCTCGGCAGATTGTCGCTCAGCCGGCCCAATCCATAGCTGATCCAGGCCCCCATGCCGGGGAAGCCGGGCCGGTCGAAACCGGTCGCCT
This sequence comes from Planctomycetaceae bacterium, assembly GCA_029259845.1. Lineage (GTDB taxonomy): Bacteria > Planctomycetota > Planctomycetia > Planctomycetales > Planctomycetaceae > JAHBXU01. The sequence goes on from JAJDEI010000205.1 coordinate 56,758, forward strand.
GCAAATACGTTCCCTGAGAGTGGACGCCGGTTTTGCCGACCATATTATGGATGAACGCCATGTCATCCACGCATGCCCCCAGCGGGGCGACGATGTCGCTGAGGGGCTTGCCGCATTCACCGTACGGCCGAAACCGAAACGGCGATTTCATCCACGGGCCGAGACCGTCCTGAAATGCCTCCACATGCTCGCCGAAATCCGACGGCTCCCCGTGATGCTTCTCCAGCGCCGGTTTGTAGTCAAATAGGTCGATATGGCTGGCCGCGCCCCCCATAAACAACTGCACAACCCGCTTGGCCCGCGGCGGATAGTGCAGGCTCTCAAGCACGCCCCCGGCGCCGACCGCCGCAGGCGTCGCCCCCAGCGCATCCTCATCCAGCATCATGGCCGCCAGCGCAAGGCCGCCGAAGCCACAACCAGACTGTTGCAGAAACTGACGTCGTGAGGAGTTATTGTTGGAGTTCATGCTTTAGCATGCTTTCTTACCAAAACCATGTAGGGTCCGCTGTGCGGACCGTAGGAGGGATATTCGACGGTGAAGTGCGATCAACCTCCAAGTCTGGATGAAGAGGCCGCTTCGATAAACGTTCCCATTGGGAATCGGCAAGTCGTTTGCCACGGTCCGCACAGCGGACCCTACGTGGCTACAGCACTATGCCGAGGGAAGCCCAGACCACCTGAATGCCAAGATGGGGTCAACTTGATGTTTTGTTCCGATCTCAGTATAGCGCCGCGCGAAGGCAAGAAGAGTGCATTCATCATGGACTAACGCCTTGAGCTTTCGCAACTCCCGAATTTCCTCCTTCGTCGTCACTCCATCGAGCACGGAGAATCTATTTTCCACTCGAATGCCGATGCGCGCATCCAACAGTAGTCGAATCAACCACAGGATGTTCACCGTACAAAAGCCGATCTCCACAATGTAGTACAGGCGAATGCACAGTGGCCGGGCAGCAATCGTCGAGATTTGGCCCATTGCGCCGCTTTGCAGCGTAGGGGAAAAATCCCAAGCCAGGAGGGCGCCGAACGACAAACCGAGCAAGAAAAACGGCGACACCGCAAATCCGAAACCAATGATGAGAGCGTCATCCAGATATCTCCGCTGGAGAACGCGAATTAATCGCCGGTGATGCGATGTACGCGCCCATTGTGCTATCCATTGGCGTGGCTTCTGACGCCTGCTCCACACCCATATGACCATGGAGCCGAGAATAGTGCTAATCACGCCAATCACTATTCTACCGATGGTTTCGTTCATGGTTGGCATTGTCCAGCCGTGTAGTGTCGTAGCCTTGCAGGGTCCGCTGTGCGAACCGTGGAAGGGGTGTTCGACGGTGAATCGCGATCAATTTCCAAGTCTGGATGAAGAAGCTGTTTCGATGGAAGTTCCCATTGGGTGTCGGCAAGTCGCTTGCCACGGTCCGCACAGCGGACCCTACGTGGCTGGCGCTCCCAACAATTCACATTCACGTGAACACGGACTACATACTCAACCCAGGAAATGTGCCCCAACCCTTCTTCCATGCCCAGAAAAAACCCGACAAGAATGGTAACCGTTCACGGGTGGGGCGACTCTTGCACGGAAGATCCAGGGTCAGGCACCATTTTCGGCAATCACGTCCTTTGAGCCGGAGTCCGCGTCCCCCCGAAAATGGTGGCTGTCCCCCACCCTGTGGACGCATACACAAGTATGGGAGCCCCTATGGTGGCG
>JAJDEI010000206.1 GCA_029259845.1 Planctomycetaceae bacterium
CCGCGTTGAACCACGCCGGCGAAAGCGCCGGCCCAAACCATACAAACTCCTCCAGCAACCACGACAGAACTACAAACGAAAAGCCGCGTAACGACTTACAATGAATTAAGTGCCATTCGGGTCAGGCACCATTTCGTGGGGGGCGGCGTTGACAAACATCCCGAGTTCTCGTCCCCACGAATTGGTGCCTGACCCCGACTTCTCCGCTGACGCAGCCTTACAACAAGAACTGACTGCACCCTCCGGAGGTTGAGCCTGCACTGCCATTGTAGCTTCCGATTGGGATGCCGTGTCAATCGGATCGTCAGAATCCGGGCATCCCTCTTTTTCAGAGCCACTCCGAAGTCTCCTGCGGCAGGTTCCACGGCGCCGGCTGACCGTTCTGCGAACGGTCGCTAACCAGCGACTGGTTGACCCGTCGCCGATGCTCTGGGATCTGATTTGCCGTGAGCGTCGACGCGTGTCCCCATGCGATGCCGCAAACGGTTATGATGCTGTCCGGGTTCCGGGTGAACCGATCCCCTGTGCCCGAAGAATTCGAAGCCCGCCGAAGGTGTGGATTTTTCCCAGCGAGCACTCAAACAGCCGGTGTCTCGCATCGGCAAGGACGCGATTAGCAGGTTTCAGCGGCTCAACTTGCCAACGGTTTGCGACACCATAAGACACCGGATGTTTCACTCCCAAGACTCACATGCCCTCAACAGCGCTTCCGATGGAGTCGGCCCGTGTTGGATGAGACATCCTCTTCAGAACGTGATCGGCAGCTCTTTGAGTTGCTCGACGCCTATGTCGCCGCGATGGGCGGGCAGCATGGCGATGCGCCGGACCCGCCGGATGAATTGATTGCGGCGTTTCCGGAGTTGGGCGACCTGTTGGACTGCCTCGATTCATTGGACTCATTCGCCGCGCTGACGACCGAAGCGGGACCGGTTGCCGAAGACGCCTCTGCGAATGACAAAACGCTCGTTCCGGCTTCGACTCCCCTCCCGACGACACGGGATGGCTCGCCCACCGATTCCGAGTCTTCCAAGCCGCGCGATTTCGGCCGGTATGAACTGATCGAGGAGATCGGGCGGGGCGGAATGGGGGTCGTCTATCGGGCGCGGCAGAAGACGCTCAACGCCACCGTCGCCCTGAAGGTCGTCCGGTCGAGCCAGTTTGCGTCGGCGGACGAGATCCGCCGATTCTACGCAGAAGCTCGTGCGGCGGCCGGGTTGCGACATCCGAACATCGTCTGCGTCCACGATGTGGGCGAGTGCCTCGGGCAGCACTATTTGACCATGGACTTCGTCGATGCGGGCAGTCTGGCCGACAAGCTTGCCGCGGGGCCTCTCGATCCGCGTCAAGCCGCCGAACTGCTGCTGACGATCGCGCGGGCGGTCGACTATCTCCACCGCCACCAGATCGTCCACCGTGACCTCAAACCGTCCAACATCATGCTGGACGAACAGGGCGTCCCCTCCGTCACCGATTTCGGACTGGCGAAGGTCTTCGACGGAGACAGTGCGGAAACGGCATCGGGGATGATCATCGGCACGCCCAGCTACATGGCTCCCGAGCAGGCGGCAGGGAACGCAGCGGAGGTCTCGCCGCAAAGCGACGTCTACAGCCTGGGGGCCATCCTCTACGAAATGCTCACCGGTCGCCCTCCGTTCATCGAGAGCAATCCGCTGGACACACTGCTTCAGGTTCTCGAATCGACGCCGGAGCCGTTACGCAAGCGGTCCCCGCAGGTTCCCCACGACTTGGAAGCAATCTGTCTGCGGTGCTTGAAAAAGGCTCCTGAAGACCGGTTTGCAACAGCGGAGGAACTGGCGGCCGAGTTGGATCATTTCCTCAAGGGGGAGCCGGTCCGGCTGCCGCCGACGTCGATGAGGGACCGAGTCACTCGTTGGGCGCGGCGGGAACCGGCGCTCGCTTCGCGGCTCGGCGTGCTCATCGTCGCGATTCTGATCGTGCAGTTGTTCTATCAAACCGGCGGGCACCGGGACCTCGCGCAGCATGCGGAAGTGATCGGACTTTTGGCCCTGTGGACCGCGCTCTCCGTGATCTGCCAGAGACTGCTGACACGCGATGGATGGGAACGCGTTGTGCCGTACCTGTGGGCGGTTGCCGATGCTGCCTGTTACACGGGCGTGCTCTTGCTGGCGGACGGTCCGCTCGGCCCCGTGTTGATTGGTTTTCCGGTGCTGGTCGCCGGTGCCGGGTTGTGGGCGGAAGTCAAGCTCGTCTGGTTCATGACCGGCGTGACAACGCTTTCCTATGCCGTCCTCACCTGGTTCCGCTTCGAGCCGGGCACTCCGTGGCATTACCCTTTGATTTTTGCATTCTCGCTCGTCGGCACGGGCTTCATCGTCGCCCATCAAGTGCACCGCTTGAAGTCGCTGACCCGATACTTCGAGCGACAGCGGCCTTAATGCTCCCGGAAACGTTTGATCGTGGGGACGTCCCGCTTGGTCCTTGATCTTGGGGACGCCGGGCGGTAACAACGGGGATTCTCTCCCAGGGGACGGGCATGTCGATCGAGACCGTCCCGGCGATGGCCAATCCGTTCCGGCGACTCGTTTTTCGGAAAACTTGCATCATGAATTGTCATGGAACCGTGCTCGTCGTGCTGCGGCGGCGAGTGCTGCCTGTTGTCGCCGTCATGCTGTCGGTGGCCGGCGGGACGGCGACTGCTGTGGACCAGCTCTGGCTCGCGCCGCTGTGCAAACCCCTGCCGACTGACCGGCTCGGACCGTTCGTGCGTGTTGGTGACGGCAACGTGCTGGCGATCGACAATGAAGCCACGTTCGTGAGTGGGGATGCCGGGCGATCGTGGTCGGAGCCGCGTCCGCTGTTTGACAAGGCTCAAAACATCAACGTCAGCAACGAGCGGGCCCTGCTGCGAACCGGCAGCGGCGTGCTGGTTGCCGCGTTCATGAACCTGAATGAACGGAACTGGACGTGGGCCGATGAACTGCACGACGCTCCGGCTGCGAAACTTCCCACGTATGTCATGCGCAGTTTGGACGACGGGAGAACGTGGCAGGACATCCAGAAGATGCACGACGACTGGTCCGGTGCGGTGCGCGACATGATCCAGACGAAAGATGGCCGCGTGATCTTCACGGCAATGAAGATGCTCCATAACCCCGGACGTCACACTGTGCTGACGTATTCGTCAATCGATGACGGGGCAACCTGGAAAGCGAGCAACTTGATTGACCTGGGTGGCCGCGGCCATCACGGCGGCGTCACCGAAGCCACGATCACGCAATTGAACGATGGCCGCATCTGGTCGCTGATCCGGACCAACTGGGGCGAATTCTGGTCCGGGTATTCATACGACGACGGACAGTCGTGGCGGGTCTTGCAGCCATCGGGCATTCCGGCAAGCAGTGCCCCCGGTTTGCTCAAACGGCTCGCCAGCGGTCGGCTGCTGCTCGCCTGGAATCGTCCCTTCCCTGAAGGGAAGCAAACGTGGCCGCTGAGAGGGGGAGACGGGCTTTGGTCGGACACACCGGTCAGCAATCATCGCGAAGAACTCTCACTCGCCTTCTCCGACGACGACGGCCAGACATGGACGCAGCCGGTCGTCATCGCGCGACAAGCCAGGAAATCGTTGGCGTACCCTTACGTGTTCGAGTACGAGCCGGGCGAACTGTGGCTGACCACCATGCAGGGCGGCATTCGCGTCCATTTCCGTGAAGCAGATTTCATCAAACCGCACTAGTTCGACTTTCGCAGTTTTACGATGCGAGGGAGACGAGGCGTGTGAGTTGGCCGATGAATTTCTTGATGCCCGGTGGGATTGCGGGGGTTGAGAAATAGGTTTGCCGCGTGTTTTGCAGGGTCTGCAGGCGGAGGGCGGC
>JAJDEI010000207.1 GCA_029259845.1 Planctomycetaceae bacterium
CCGAGTTGCCGATCGTCCCGACCGTTTCGAACCCCGGCTGCGAAAGCGGAGGCCAAAGCACTACGCCTACCTCCGCAAACCTCGGCGGGTCATCAAAAGCGAAATGGCAAAAGGGATTACGATAATTTAAGTGCCATTCGTTGCATCGCCCGCCAGCAGTCTGGAGTTGTCCGTAGCCGCAGCGGTGAACTCCGCCGACCGCGTTTCGGGAAATTGGTTTGTGTAGTCCAACAGATGACTCTGGGGCGAATTTCGGCGGCCTGCGAAGGGCTGCGTTCGTGACCAATGTCGAACCGTCCTGGGTTGCGAATGCAAGCTGTTGAGACCACCGAGGTGTGGTTGGTCGAAAGCTGCGGCCGGGAAATCGACCGCTTCGCGCAAAGATCGCACAGAAGAACGCCCTCTTGTCATCTGGTTCACGTCACGACGCTGCAAGTCCGAATGGGAGTCGCGATACACGGGAATTCCGTGGATCGACCTTCCCCTTGTGCGGACACCGTTCAGCACACACGTTCGCCGAATCCGGCACACCATCAGAGTTTGGACCGAGTCTGAACCGTCGCTCGGCGGAAACTCGGCGCCGTTAAGGTAGGCGGCTTCAATCTTCGCATCGAGCTTCTCCGAGAACCGGAATACCGTCGCATCGAAGGATAGGACACCTTCCGGGAATCACGGTCGATTCGCTGCATCGACAAAGGGATGCGGGCAGACGGCGATCCGTTTCGGCGCACACATCAAAATGCCGACGTCCCAGAGTTGAAGTTTCGGTGACAGAGCCTGTGAGTAACCTCGCACAACATGTCGGGTCGATTCAGCACGACTCAGGACGATTCATCGACCCAATTCAGGGCCTTGCAGAATCACGCAACGATCTTTGAAGGAACAGTTTACAGTGACCTGCGGGCCATGCACTGTCGTGCAGCGGAAGGTTGGAAACCTACCCCGGGGAGCTGTTGATTGGCTTTTCGGGATCGCGAAAGTTTGCCTGCTTCTGCGGGTGGGCGGTATAATGACGCGGACAATTCCTTTTCCGGGACAGAAGACCGATGCCACGGTTGTCTCACGGCTGCACAATCAGATTTGCCCGGCGACTGCTCGTCCTTGCGGCGGCTGCCGGGATCGGGACGTTTCAGCCGATGCCAGTGTTCGCTGACGATGCGCCTCCAGAGCGAGAGGTGCCGAGCGGAGAGCTGTCGGAGCAAGAGACGCCGCCGGCAACGCGGTACATCACACTGTCGGGCGCGATCGACCAGCAGACGCTCAACTGGGTGAGAGAAGCGGGGCTCAAGCTCCAGAACCAGGCGACTGAAGAAGACCGCCGCGCGGTGCTGGTGCTGGAGATCACCCCCGGCAACAGCCAGTTCCATGAAGTCTTCGGACTGGCCGACTTCCTCACGTCGGCGGCCCTGTCCCGGGTCCGCACGATCGCCTGGGTGCCGGAAACCGTCGTGGGAAACAATGCGCTGGTTGCGTTGGCCTGCAAAGAGATTGTGATGCACCCGGATGCCCAACTGGGCGACATCGGCCGCGGGAAACCGACCGATGAGGGCTATCAGTCGATCGTGCTGAACATGGTCGCCAAGCATTACAACGCCAAGGTCAACAAGGCGCTGGTGACGGCCATGATGGACCCGCAGACGGCGTTGCTTCAGCTCACCGTTGAGACGGCGGACGGGATGTCGGACAAGCGGCTGGTCACCGAAGCGGAGGCGGCCCGGTTGCGCGACTCGGGCGTTGTGATCAAGGATTCCCGCACCCTCAAAGAGCCGGGACAGCCGGGCCTGTTCTCCGGGACACAGGCCCGCAACAACGACTTTCTGGTCATGCAGACGGTCGACAACCGGCATGATCTGGCGACCGCCTACCGGCTCCCTCTGGAGGCGTTGCGGGAACAGTCGCAGCCGGGTGTCGCGAACCGTGTGAGCCTGATCGAGGTCGCCGGAACGATCGACCCGCTGCTGGAATCGTTTCTGGAACGTCAGATCGACCGGGCCGTTGCGAACGGTTCTGAATTGATCATCTTTGAAATCACCTCACCCGGCGGGCTGCTCTGGCAGTCCCGCGACTTGGCGTTCGCGATTGCCGACCTGGAGGACGAAGGGATTCGCACGGTCGCTTATGTGCCGGATCACGCCCTGAGCGGTGCAGCGATTATCGCCCTGGGCTGTGACGAGATTTACCTCACTCCAAACGGGACGATCGGCGACGCCGGGCCGATCGAGATGCGGGAGGGAGGACAATTCGAAAAAGTCCCTGAGAAGATACTCAGTTGGCTCCGTGAAATCATGCGGAAGCTTGGCGAGCGAAAAGGGCGTCCGCCGGCGCTGCTGATGGCGATGGCGGACAAGGATCTTCAGGTCTATGAAGTCCGCAACAAGCAGACCGGCGACGTAACCTACATGAGCGAGGAGGAGATTCACAAAGCGGGCGGCGAGTGGGAGCAGGGGCGGCTGGTCCCGGAGTCGGCCAAAGACTTGCTGCTGACCCTCAACGGCCGGCGGGCCCATGAACTGCAACTTGCGGAACGCCCCATTGAGGGCAACGACGAAGATGAACGCTTTCAAGCCTTGAAAGAACGGCTGGGAATTCCCGAGGACGTGCAGCCGAACAAAATCGGGCGTACCTGGCTGGACGACACGGTGTTCCTTCTCAACACCGGCGTGGTCACCGGGTTGCTGTTTTTCGTGGCGATCATCTGCCTGTATCTCGAAATGCACTTCATGAGCGGGATTCTGGGGATCATCTCGGCGACCTGTTTCGGGCTGTTTTTCTGGAGCAAGTTCCTCGGCGGAACGGCCGGATGGCTCGAAGTGCTGCTGTTCCTGCTGGGGGTCGCCTGCCTGGCGATGGAGGTGTTTGTGATCCCCGGATTCGGCGTGTTCGGCGTCTCCGGGGCGCTGTTGCTGTTTGCTTCGCTGGTGATGGCCAGCCAGACATTTGGCAACGGGATCCTGCGTCCGAACCACGATCTCACTGATGCCACGTGGACAATGGTGACGCTCAGCACGTCGATTATCGCTGTGATTGTGATGGCGGTGGCGTTGTCCAAGTTCCTGCCGCGGATTCCGTTCTTGAACCGGATGATTTTGACTCCCCCGGGCATGGAGACGGTGCAGTCTCCCAGTGATGTCCGACTTCGTCCGGAGCTGGCGGACACCGGTTCCCTGGCGTCCCTGGTCGGCGAGCGGGGAGAGACGCTGACGGTACTGCGCCCGGCGGGGAAGGCCCGCGTGGCCGGCCGCCTGCTGGACGTTGTCAGCGACGGGCCGTTTGTCCCGCAGGGACGGGCGATCGAGGTGGTGCTGATCACCGGCAACCGGATCGTCGTCCGAGAGGCGTAGGTGCGGGGCGATGGAGTGCCAGGGCGATGGGGTCCGCGGGGCTTCGCGGATATTCCCCCGCTCGCCGGTGTCGTCCCCTTCGCCGTCGCTCCATCACCCCATCACGCTTGTTCAACGGACGAGGCGCATCAGCGGGCAATGCCGCGGGTCGACGTCTGGATGCGGGTCAGGTACATGTCCGTCGCCATGTAAAGGGCCGATCCGTCCGGTCCGCCGAAGGTGCAGTTGGCGGTTCGCTCACCGGTGCTGATGCGGCCCAGCAGCCGTCCGGTCGGATCGAACACATACACGCCGCCCGGCCCGGTGGCGAAAATGTGCCCATCCTGCGCGACCGCCATGCCGTCCGGGAGTCCGGGCAATTCGCCCACCTTGTCGGTCGCATCGTACAACTGCCGCCCCTCGCCAAGCGTGCCGTCACGCTTGACTGGAAACGCCATCCAGATGGCTGCCGCCGGGTCGGATTGGGCGACGTACAGTGTCTTCTCGTCAGGGGAGAAGCCGATGCCGTTGGGGCGAGTCATCTCGTCGGTGAGCAGGGTGAGTTCCCCCTCGGCCGAGAGCCGGTACACGCCGCAGAAATCGAGATCCCGCAGCGGGTCGTCCCAGCGGTTCGGAAGACCGTAAGGAGGATCGGTGAAGTACAAATCGCCATTCGATTTGAAGACTGCGTCGTTTGGGCTGTTGAGCCGCTGGCCTCGGTAGTTGTCGACCAGCGTGCGTTTGCCGCCTCCTTTGGTGAGGACGGAGATGCGACGGTCCCCATGTTCGCAGGAGACGAGCCGGCCTTGAGGATCGAGCAGCAGCCCGTTGCAGCCCGGTTCGGCCCCGTAGTCGGCGACGCCCGTGTAACCGGACGGTTTGAGGAACAGGCTCGCCCCCACGCCTTCGACCCACTTGTAGACGGAATTGCGGGGGATGTCCGAGAACAGCAGGTGACCCGGCTCGTCCCCCTTCGCCGGAACCCAGACTGGCCCCTCCGTCCAGTCGAAGCCGGCGGCAATGACTTCCAACCTGGCTCCAGAAGGGATCAGTTGGTCGAAGTCCGCCTCATGGCGGATGACTTCGCCCAGCACGGGGAAGTTGAGCGTGTCCTGGGAACGGGCAACCCCGGCCCATCCTCCGGCGACAAACGCTCCAAACAGGAGAGCACGGACGATCAGTGGCAACGGGGACGTCTTCGCGTGGCGGATCATGGGAGCATCTCTCCGACGGGAATTGTGCAGGCAGGGCTCGTGCAGTTGGGAATCATCGTCCCCTTCAGAAAACGATCGCTCCTTCGACGTCATGACTCCGTTGCAATGTTGTTGGATGCCATTTCGTTGGGTGCCGCCTCGTCGGGCAGTGACACGTCGGGCAGTGACACGTCGGGCAGTGACACGTCGGACAGTGACACGTCGGGCAGTGACACGTCGGGCAGTGACACGTCGGACAGCGGCACGTCGGACAGCGACACGTCGCCGAACAGGGACGCGAACCGTTCCGAGCTTTGATACAGCAATTCGAGATGATCGGTCTTCCACAATTCGTTCGACCAAATCTCCATCTCATACGGTCCAACATACCCGCATCGATGCAGCGTCGAAAGGATGTCTGCAAGCGGGATCACCCCGTCTCCCGGCAGGAATCGGTCGTTGTCGCAGCGCGGCGTGCGCCAGTCGCTGACCTGCACGGACGCGATCAGCGGAATCAAATCCGGCAGCCGCTCGATGAGTTGCGGCTCCTGCCATAAATGGTACGTGCCAAACGCCATCCGCAAGAACGGGTGATCGAAATGGCGGAGGATCTCCAGCGTCGGGTCCAGAGAATTGAGAAACGTCCATTCCTCGCGGAACAGGGGATGCATCGGCTGCAGTGCGAGGGTCACGCCTTGCTCACTCGCCAAGTCAAGAATCTCGGCGATTCCGTCCATTAACAGGCGACGGCAATGGGACCGAATGTGTCCATGCTGGGCTCCGCTGATGATCGTCAGCGACTCGGCTCCCAAAGCGGCAGCCGTGAGGACTGCACTGCGGGCGTCTTCGACCGCTTCCTCGAAACTGTGGCCGTTGGCACCGGTGAAACCGCCCGCCCACCCGAGGCTTGACACGTTGATCCCGACATCCTGCACGAGATCAATGCACCGCTCCTCGCCAAAATCGCACAGCTTGGGCCGCCAAATCGCAATGCGATTGATGCCCGCCGCCTGATAGTGGACCACGTCTTCCACAAACGACCAGCGACACGTCGTCATCTGGCTCATCGCGAACTGTGACTGCAGTGTCGGCGGGATGTGGGTTTGGGGATGAGGCTGGGGAGCCTTGCGAATCTTCAATAACGAAGCATGAGCCGCCGTTGCGGCGGATCGCGACTGACTGACCACGGGCAACCTTTTCAGGAGGAATAAAGTCTGAGATGCGATGAACGGACGGTCATGGCTGACGATCGAACGAACGAAAGCCGCATGTGTTCCTGACCCACACGAGATGACCCGGTTTGGCGAAAGGCCCGAAGAATGGATGATCGAAACGGCCCGCCCCGCTCTCCCGGAATTCCCAGCACGGGAGAGAAAGACGCCGCCGCCTGCGCCTGGCTAGCCCTCAGCGTTCAGCTTGATGGACGGATCGGAAGCAACGTTGACCCAGACATGCACGTGCGGGGCACCGCGAAAATGCCAGACGAACGACGGGCCTTCCAGCCGCCAGTTGTCCCAAACGCCGTCCTCGCCGATATCGTCGGACTGGAAGAACGCCAAGTGACAACCGTCGAGCCCGCCCTGGGCGTCCAGGCACTTCGCGGCTTCATCGCGATCAGAGACGCGGTACGGTTCCAGCAGTGTCTTGAGGACGTCCTGCGCAAACTGTTTCTGGTCGGTCGACAACTCCGAAACCGGGATGCCGAAGAAGCTCCCGTTTTCTCCTTCAAATGCCACTTCGCTTTCGTGCGGGGCCTCTTTGACGAGCGCACGCTCTCGCTGCCGCCCGTCGAGCATGGTGTACAGCTTGTTGGCCTTGGCCGCCTGCGGCCAGAAAACGTTGCCGGGATGGTCCGGCTTTTCGTTGAACCCCTGTGCGGCATGACCGTAAAAGATAGGCCCTCCGAAGGCGACGTTCTCAGCACTGTCGCCATCGCAACGAACTGTCAGATGGCGGCCTGTCATCACGAACTCAAACTGGTCCGTCCCCGGCTGCCCGAAGATAGCGATCGTCTGCCGCTTGCCGTATCCGCCGGCGTCGTCCCGTAGCTGCTTACGGATGCGGTCATGCCATTCCGGGTTGTACAGCTTAAAGAAGATCGCCTCGATCAGCTCCTGTTGGTTGTTGCTGAAGAACGGACCGCCGACGTTCAACGTCTTGCCGTCGGTGATGTTCCAGTTGTTCTGCACGCGCGTTCGCAGCAAGCCCCGCTCGTCGGTGTAGTCCCAAGCGAAGCAGATCTTTTCTCTCTGCTGCGGCGTCAACGACTGATACAGCGTTTCCACGAGCTTTTCAGGCTGCGCCCCGTCCGCCTGTTTTCCGGCTGCCTGCTGATCGGCCCGAGCCGGTTTCGCGAAAGTGCCCGCGGACGCCGCCGCGGCAACCGTTCCGCTCACCTTCACGAAGTGCCGGCGCGTCATCGCATGCCCGGCCGTCAGTTCGCTTCCATGGGACACGTCGCAATCAGGACAATGCGGAATCGGACGCATGGCATGCTCCAGAGTGGGGAACGGAAAGGATCAGTTCGATGGCGGCCCGCCTCCGGTAGTATGCGCCGGGCGAGACCAAAATGGCAATTGCAAACGGCATACTTTCCGAGGTCAGGCCGAACGTTTTGTTTCTCGTCCCGACGAGGTTGACAATCATCGCCGCGGGCCGCCCGCTCTCGCGAAACCATTGGCGTCACGGTGAGCTTCTGTCGGCCGCCAATGCTCGGAACAAACAATCCGCCAACTCATTCACCACCGTGAGTGAATGGGCCGCGCTCAGGGATACTCGCAACCGTGACGTGCCTTCCGGTACCGTGGGTGGACGAATGGCCGGCACGAAAAACCCCTGTTCGGCAAGATGCTCCGACATGCGCACAGCCGCGCCGGCGTCGCCGACAATGATGGGAAGAATCGGCGTCACCGCTCCGGTCGGAATCGGCAGCCCGCATTCCGACAGCACATCGCGAAGACGCTGCGACAGCGCGCCAACGTGCCGTCTGCGATCGGGATCCTCTTGAATGACGTCGATCGCCGCACACGCGGCAGCGCACATCGCAGGCGGCAGCGCGGTCGAGAAAACCTGCATCCGCGCCCGGTTCCACAGAAAGTCGATCAACTCGGCCGAGCCGGTAACGAATCCGCCGAGGGCCCCCACCGCCTTGCTCAATGTTCCGATGCGAATCAGGTTGGGAGAGTCGGCCTCCATCAACTCGCACGCTCCTCGGCCCTGCTCGCCCAGCACGCCCGTTCCGTGGGCCTCATCGACGAGCAACATCGCATCGAACTGCTCTGCCAAACGAGACAGTTCAGCGAGCGGGGCGACATCGCCGTCCATACTGAAGACCCCGTCGGTGACGATCAGCCGCCGCCGCGCATCGGGATGCCGCCGCAACGCCTCCTCCAGGAATCCGACATCGCCATGCGGATAGACACACACCTCCGCTCGCGACAACCGGCAGCCATCGATCAAGCTGGCGTGATTGAGCGCATCGGAAAAAACCACATCGCCGCGACCGGCCAATGCGGAGACGGTCCCCACGTTAGCCGCATAGCCGGTGGGAAACAGCAGCGCCGCTTCGGTGCCCTCGAAATGGGCCAATCGCTGCTCCAGCCGTTCGTGCCAGACGGTCCGTCCGGAGACGAGTGCGCTGGCCCCCGCCCCGACGCCGAGATCATCGATCACCCGCCGCGCCGCCACGCGCAACCGCGCGTCTCCAGCAAGGCCGAGGTAATCGTTGGACGCGAAGTTGGCCAACCGTTGTCCATCAACCTCGCATGCCCCGTCCGGAAGCGGACTAACCGTCCGACGGCGGCGGCGGAGGAGCCCGACCCGCTCCAGGCCGGCCAGTTCGTCGCCGAGCCAGTGGGTCACAGCGTCGGCCTTGGTGATTGGGTGATTGTTGTTCATCGGGGGATGGGTGGCCGGGACGATGTTCGACTGTCGAGTTTCCGTTCAAGCAACGAGACTGGGGCGACGACATCTCCCAGAAACCCGCCACGGCCCCAGAGTTCGGCGCGGTTCCAACATCCGCCGGTTCCAGATCGCCCCAGCCACCCGTCGGCCAATTCCTCGGCGAGCCAGCTCGTCGAATGGGTCGGTTCAGACAATCGTGTTGTCACGTCAGGGAGATCACATGGTTGCTGAGGCGCTCGTAACCGTCGTCGGTGATCAGATAGTTGTGCTCAATCCGCATGCCGCCGACACCTTCGACATACGCCCCCGGCTCTAGCGTGACGACGTCTCCCGCCAACAGGACGTCATTGCTTTCCGGGACAAGAATCGGTGGCTCCGGATGGGCCAATCCGATGCCGTGCCCCGCATGATGGGTGAATCCGACCGTCTTCCCCTCGTCCGGATAAGCCCCCACTGCCGCCGCATGCACGTCCCGGCAGGCGGCTCCGGCCTTCAACACGACTTCTGCAGCCGCCATGCCCGCCTGGCAATACCCGAACAATTCCCGGGCCCGCTCGCTCGGCATTCCCACGGCAAGCGTATTGGTGAAGTCGCTTCGATATCCGTCCAGGACGACCGAGTAATCAAGAATGAACAGGTCCCCCTCTTGTAACGTGTAGTCCGTCGGCAGTCCGCCCGGCTTGATGTTGTTGCCGTTGCTCGCCCGAAAATCGCCGTAGACCAGGCCCGGCCGACCGGCTGCTTCCAGCGCGGCCCGTTGCACCTCCCAGTAGATCTCAAACTCAGTGACCCCCGCTCGCACAACCTCCCGCAGCCGGGCCTGTCCCGCGTCTCCGGCGCGCATACACGTCTTCAGCAGTTCGACTTCGTCCGGTTCCTTCTGACGTCGCAGACCGCGAAGCACGTCTCCCAAATCGGTCTGCGCGACTTCGCCGTGCCCGTTCCCCGATGATGTCGCCGCCGGCAGCTCGGCGGCTGCCGCCAGCGGCAGCCATTCCGCTTCGACGAGACCGGTTCGCCCCTGCAACTCCCCCGCGACTTGCTTCAACGCCTCAAACAGTGCGTGATCTCGGTTGCTGACCGAGTGCCGATGATCGTACCACGGCGTGATGATGTTCCGGTCAACGTACGGTTCATGGACCGCCGACCGGACCGTGAAGTTGTCGGCCATCAGCGTCGCGCGGCCCTCCCGTTCGAGCAGCAGCAAGCCTCGCTCTCCACCGGAGAAACTGAGCGGTTGCACCCAAAAGTTGGCCAGATACTGCACGTGCCGCGGATCGGCGATCAGCAACCACTCGACCCCATCGGGTACCGCGTCCCACAACCGCTCCCGCCGCGCACGGCACCCCGCCTCGGTCAAACCTGTCATTGTCGTTCCTCATCAAGAAAGTCGCCGACGCGATGATATCCACCCCCTCCCCATCAACCAAGGAACCGGGCGAACCGACCGTTCACTCATCACCCCACCACCTCCGCTTGCGGTTTCGCACGGAAGAAAAACACCACTTTGTCGTGCGAAACCGCAAGCGATGGACGATCGTCCTTTCCCAGACGGATCGTCTTCACAGAACCTGGCCAATTCTCTAATTCCCCCAGCGGGAGGCTTGGAATTCCCAAACTGGTCGCGGTAGCATGGCCCGTTCCCCGCAACGGGGGGACGAAGGGCCCCGAACAGAACTCCAAGCTTCAACGTTCTTGAGGAACGACCGCCGAGCTCGTTCGCGGTTTTGTTTTGGCCGTTAAACCATCGATTCTTGACGATTGCCTTGCGAGGAGTGACGGATTCCATCATGGCGGACACCACGCAGCCTCAGCCGACGGAGACGGAAGAGGATCTCATCCAGCGTGCACAGGAGGCACTCAACAACTGCAACTGGGTCATCGGCGAGTGTGCGTCCACCTGGACCGAACGGTACGCCCGCGGCCGAACCGATGCCGACTTCGGGGCCCGCATTGGCCTCAGCGGCGACCAAATTTATCAGCGCCGCCGCGTCTGGGAGTCATTCAGCGACGTCCATCACGCGTACCCGCTGCTCAAGTGGTCGCACTTCTACGCGGCTCTCAACTGGGACGACGCAGCCGAGTGCCTGCAGTGGGCGAATGAAATGCAGGGCACCATCGCCGAGATGAAAGCCTGGCGTCGTGCCCAGCGAGGCGAAGACCTCACCGAACAGCCGGACGAACAGGAGCCGTTCGCCGATTCGGCGGTCGAGTATCTCTCAGCGACGCCCGGTATCGTCCGCGCGCCGGATGAGTCCGACGGAGCCGGCGGGTCCCCCGGAGCACCCCGCGAGCGTCCCCCCTGGGAGGATGCCGAATCGTCAACCGTCTCCGCCGCCGCCCGCGAAATCGAAGGGAGCGAAGAGGCCTATGCTCCATTCGGGCAGGGAGCCCGCGGCAGCGGACCGGCCGCCGTCGCCGAGAAACCGAAACCCTCGGCCGAACAAACCTTCAACCGGATCGCCTCCGCCCTCGAACGCTGCGACAAGGCGCTCACCCCCGACGTCCTCGAACACTTCACGGACATTAACCCGAAGACCCGCAAACGGTTCCTCGACGCGCTCAAGAACCTGACATCGAAGACCGCCGGATTGTTACACTGACTTGGATTGCAGTCCCGCGGCCATTGGTCCCCGGATCGCTCTTCCCCTGTCGCGCCCGCCGTCCATTTCGGAAGCGTGGCTGGGGCGAAATTCGGGTCGCGCCGTTGTCGAAAGCGTTTCGCGTCTGGGGCGATGCGCGAGTCCCCCGGGACCGCACATCGCCCCAGAAAACAAGCGGGAGAGACCGTCCACGCGTCAGAACGCCCCAGCCACTCTTCCCCATCTTTCTCGGAGCCAGTCTCATGATGAGTCACGTCGATCGCCGCCGTTTCCTGGGACTCGCCGCATCGGGCCTTCTCGCCGGGTCGGCCCGCATCGTGCGGGCGGACGACAAGCCGCCGAAGCCGGCGATTCAATGGCACGACGTCCGTGATTGGGGCATCGAAGGCAAAGGCTGGGGCGAGACGGAGAAGTATTTCGACCGGCTGCCGGCACGGGCGAAAGGCAAGGTCCGCGATGCCGTGTGGGGGCTCAGCCGCCATTCGGCGGGCATGCTTGTGCGATTTACGACCGATGCCCCGGAAATCTGGGCCGACTATGCGGTGACATCAAGCCGGCTGGCGATGCCCCACATGCCGGCGACCGGCGTCAGCGGACTCGACCTGTACGCCGAGGACGAGACCGGCACGTGGCGATGGCTGTCGGTCGTCCGTCCGACCGCGCAGGCAATGAAGACCCGCATCATCTCCGGGTTGGCACCGGGCGAGCGGAACTACACCGCCTACCTGCCGCTCTACAACGGCACCGAATACCTCAAGATTGGCGTTCCCGAGGGCGCGCGCTTCACGCCGATCGAACCGCGAACCGAGCCGCCGCTCGTGTTCTACGGGACGTCCATCACCCACGGAGCGTGCGCGTCCCGCACCGGCATGCCGCATCCGGCAATCCTCGGTCGGCGGCTCAATAAGCCGGTCATCAACCTCGGCTTCTCCGGCAACGGACGCATGGAAGCCGAAGTCGGCGAGTTCTTGGCCGAACTCAATGCGGCGGCCTACGTCATCGACTGTCTGCCCAACATGCAGGGACCCGAGGTCGCCGAGCGGACCGAGCCGTTGGTCCGTCAGTTGCGAGCAGCGAGGCCTGACGTGCCCATTCTGCTGGTCGAAGACCGCACCTATGCGAACACGCCGTTCCTCCCCGCCCGTCAAGCGCGGCACCGCGCCAGCCGCGCCGCTCTGCGGAGTGCGTATGAATCGCTGGTCTCAGACGGTATGAAGTCACTGTCCTATCTGCCGGGAGAAGCCCTGTTAGGCGAGGACCGCGAGGATACGACCGATGGTTCCCACCCCAACGACCTCGGCTTCTACCGCCAAGCCAACGCCTTCGAGCCCGCCCTGCGCCAGCTTCTCGGCGATGCCTGAGCGTGACGCAGCTTTCCCATCCGCCGCCCAGCGCAGCCACGGATGTGTGACCAAGGCCGGATTTTGCCTGCGGGTGGCCCCGATTGGTCGCCAACCGGGGCGGCACAGCCGCGGGAGGTGACCGCATGGCGGGATGTTTTTTTGTAGACCTCCTGATGACTTCGTTGGCCCAAAGGTTGCCAGCAACCTGGGCTACCCGCTGTAGTCGTTCGATGACCTGCACGAAACGGTTCTTGGATAGGAATGTGCCTGTCCATTGCTGTCTCACCGAGGGGCCGATATTGTGCCGTAAATGCCTTCCGGTGTAACCAACGGAGGGGAATGGAATCCGTCCGGTTCCAAATGGCAATGACGCATGCTGTGGGCCAAAGGCTACAGTACAAGGAACAGACGGGGGGGCTGCATGAATTTCAAGGAATTCGAGACGGCGCAGAAGTTACGTGGCGGGTACTACACCGACCCAGCGATCGCGTCATTCTTGGCGAGATGGGTTTCTGAACTGCACCCCAAGAGAGTGCTGGAACCGTCATGCGGCGATGGAGCGTTCATCGAAGCAATGCGATCGTGCAGTCGTTCGCAGCGCGTTCAATTCGTCGGTTGCGAGTTGAACCCTGTCGAGGCATCAGTCGCCCGGTCTCGCGGGGCGGAGTGGGAGAGTGCAGCGGTTGAAATCGTCACTGGGGACTTCCTCGAATGGACGCTGGAGTCGCTTTCTCGTGGCTTAGAGTTATTCGATGCGGTCGTCGGTAATCCGCCATTCATCCGCTACCAGTACCTTGACGCGCTGCTTCAAGAGCGTGCAGAACGTGTGTTTGACAGGTTCGGCCTGCCGTTCACGAAGCACACGAACGCATGGGTGCCATTCGTTATTTCGTCGGTGGCTTTGCTGCGACCTGGTGGTCGGATCGCGATGGTGGTGCCATCTGAAGTCTTACACGTCCTGCATGCGAAGGGGCTGCGTGACTTCCTCTTATCACAGTGTAGCCGGGTTCTCCTGCTCGATCCGCAGGACATCTTGTTTGAAGACACGCTACAGGGTGTGATGCTGCTTCTTGCCGAAAAGAAGGGTGCGTGCGAGGACGGCACCGTTGCTCAAATTGCAGTCACACCAATCAGCGGACGCTCTATGCTCAACTCGTCTCCCTCTGATTGGTATTCTCGCGCAGACTTCGTCCCTGGCAACCAAATGAATGGGAAGTGGATGCTATCGCTCCTGTCACGTGGAGAACGGGACGTATTGCAGAGAATCGAACGTAATCTCCTCGTAAGGAGATTCAAGGATGTCGCGACAGTTGACGTGGGTATTGTGACTGGCGCGAACAAGTTCTTTCTTGTTCCAGACGACACAGTTAAGGAATTCAAACTCGACACGTGGGCGCACCCGGCGTTCGGGCGTAGCGAGCACGTTCGTGGAGTCATCTACGACAAATCGTCCCATTCAGCAAATCGGCGAGCGGGATTGCCCGCTAACTTGATCTGGTTCAGAGACACGCCGCTCAATTCGCTGCCGAAGCTGGCGAGAAAATACATCGCAGCCGGAGAGGAAGAAGACTTGCACCTTCGGTACAAATGCCGCATCCGGTCTCCGTGGTATTCCGTCCCATCTGTCTACTCGACTGGCGTCGGGATGCTCAAGAGGTCACATTTTTTTCCGCGTCTGATTTTGAACAAGGCAAGAGCGTTCACGACAGACACAGCATACCGGATTCGTAGTGCCCATAACATACGCTCAACCGATCTGGTTGCACAGTTTGTGAACAGCTTAACCGCACTCACAGCCGAACTCGAAGGGCGGCACTACGGTGGCGGGGTTCTCGAACTGGTCCCATCGGAGATTGAGAAACTGCTCGTTCCGTCCGGGCGATTTGATCCTGGGGCGGTGAAGGAACTACACGCGGCAGTTGCCGCAGGAACGAGGCCAGTAAAACTGTTGTCGCGCCAAGACGAAACAATTCTGAGACCTATTGGAATTCGTCCACAAGATTACGAAACCATGCGGACTGCATGGCAGCGTCTCTGCGCCCGCCGTCAGCGGAAGGACACTACCGCTTTGGACTAATCGACGATTAACAAGTATGGACCATCCGGAGAGTCAGGCTCGTACAACTCCAGGGTGCGGTCGGTCAGGTTCAATTCGAACACTTCATCCGTGATGCCAGTCCAACGGAGAATCGTCGTGTAGTTCCCCTGGCCAGCCTCTCCGGTGGGCTTGTGGCTGACGACGAGATTATGAACGCCGAAATCTCGATCTCGAAGCACGGTATGGAAGGGTACTCTCGTTTCTTCCACGGGGGGGGGTCCTCCGCGTAGGCTGCCAAGTGAATGCACTAAACATGTCCCGG
Organism: Planctomycetaceae bacterium; assembly: GCA_029259845.1. Lineage (GTDB taxonomy): Bacteria > Planctomycetota > Planctomycetia > Planctomycetales > Planctomycetaceae > JAHBXU01. Next base: position 14,723 of record JAJDEI010000207.1, read on the forward strand.
AAGTAGGCTGTCTGGTCGATCCGCGCACCGGTTGACGGATCATCGAAACGTGCCTGTGTCAATCGCACTCCACCAGTGGGATTCCCTCCTGGCGAGCGTTGGCAGTCCGATCTCGCTAGTTTCTTTCGCCAAAGAAGTTGACGCCCCACAGTGGACACAACCATTGGAGATACATCATCACAGGGATCGGTTAGCGCGTCTACGCCGCGTCGCGGACGTTCATAGCGCATCCGTAGCCCCAACGATTGTCCATCGAAAAGGTGGTCAGACCGCCGCGATGTTCCGCGACGCCCACGTGAGGCGCGAGGCTGTGCGAGATATCCCGTGAACTGATCGAGTGTGCCAATGGTGACGCGGCACGCGAATCCTGTTCCATTCACGGCTGCTGCTCCCAGAATGTCTCGAAGTGCCACACAAGCCGATCGAGTTCCTGTCGATGCTCGGAGTCTGACAGGTCCAGTCTCACAAAGACGTTGGCCTCGACGTTCGAGTATAGGCCTCCCTCGGTCCAATTAGATGAGCCGACGATAGCCAGTGCAGCGTTGTCGTTCGAGAACAGATAGAGTTTGGGATGAAACGTCCGCGTCGCCTCATGATACAAGTGGATGGCTGCGTTCGCGACACCATCCAGCGCTTGCAACACGCCACGGATTGCTTCTATGTCAGACCCTTGTCCATCAACGAAGGTATTAGCACCGAACGTCATACGGACCTGTCCATTTCGGGCAAAATCGCGAATCGCGTCTAACAGCGCCGGAAAATTACCAGAGATGCGTGCGAATGCCACGGCGGCCCGAAAGTGCGTCCAGCCCCCATGTCGCAGTTCATCAATCAGCAAGTCCAAAACGGACCTACCTTTTACAGAATCATACGGCAGAATCACGAATTCGACTTCGGCCCGCATCCATCCGCCCTCCTTGGCGTAGGGGGGCGGATGTTTATCAGAAATCATGAACGGACGGCAACAGGAATCTCAAATCAGGACACTACCTGCGCGGGAGCTTCGAAAAGGTTCCCGACATACCACACGTCTTGTGTTGGCAAGGCCTTTCGGCACCAGTGGCTCCCTGGGGGAATTACGCTTTCTCCGGTTCACCCTTCGTACAACGGCCGATTTCGCGGACGGCTTGGCGGAGGCGTTGGGGGTTTTCGACGATGGCGAGGCGGAGGTAGCCTTCGCCGTCTTCGCCGAAGCCGCGGCCCGGGCTGACGGCGACGCCCCCTTCATCGAGGAGTTTCATCGCGAAGTCGATCGACCCCATCTGCGCCCACGGTTCGGGGATTTTGGCCCAGACGAACATCCCGGCTTTCGGACGGTCGATGTCCCAGCCGAGGCGTGCGAGGCCGTCACAAAGGACATCGCGGCGTTGTTGGTATTCGGCGGCGATCGACTCGACGGCCGCGTCGCAGTGCCGCATGGCGACGATGGCAGCGATTTGCGTGGCCTGGAAGATGCCGTAGTCGTAGTAGCCTTTGATGGTGCCCAGGGCGCGGACCATCTCGGCGTTGCCGCAGCAGAAGCCAATCCGCCAGCCGGCCATGCTGTAGCTCTTGCTCATGGAGGTGAGTTCGACGCCGACGTCGCTGGCCCCGGGGGCGGCGAGGAAGCTGGGGGCCTGGTAACCGTCGAAGCAGATGTCGGCATAGGCGAAGTCGCTGATGACGAGGAAGCCGTACTTTTTGGCGAGGGCGACCAGTTCAACGTAGAAGTTCGCATCGACGACAGCAGCGCTCGGATTGTGCGGGAAGTTGGCGACGACGACCTTCGGCGAGGGATACAGGTGCTCGCAGGTGAAGGCGATGTTGGAGAGGAACTTATCCGGGTCGCGGCAGTCGAGGGCGATCACGTTGCCGGCAGCGAGCATGACCGCATAGGAGTGAATGGGAAACGTGGGCGAGGGGACAATGGCCGAATCACCCGGCCCCATGAGGGCGAGGCACATGTGCGAAAACCCCTCCTTGGAGCCGATACAGGCGATGACTTCGTTGTCCGGGTTGAGCCGGACGCCGTACCGCTTCCAGTACCGTTTGGCGACTTCCTTGCGAAGGTTTTCGATGCCGTGGGAGACGGAGTAGCGGTGGTTTTTGGGGTCGGCGAGGGCCTCCTTCATCTTTTGTTGAATGAGGGGGTCCGGGGCATCGGTGGGGTTGCCCATGCCCAGGTCAATGACGTCGACGCCGGCGACCCGCTTTTCGTACTTAAGCTTGTTGATTTTGCCGAACAGGTACGGCGGAAGACGCTTGACGCGGTCGGCAACCGGGATGGTGAAGGCCTGATCGTCGATGGGGGTTTCAGATTCGCTGCGCATGGGACCGGCACGTAGGGAGGAGTTGCGGAGGCCGGGCTCACCGTGAGCCGCTCGCCCGCCGACGATTCCCGATGATACCACATGGCCCGGATCACGCGATGCGGTCACGCCTGCTGTGCGAATGGCTCAGGAACGGGGACGCTTGCGGTGTGCTCGGAGTTGAGAGCCGGTGGAGGGAATTCTGAGAGTCGGTTCGTCCTGCCGCGTCGATCATGGGGCAGTGCCGCCGCTCGATGGACCGTCTGCGGTTCCCGGATCGGACCGGTCGGCGTCATCCCGTGCTTTGACGCGTCCCCGCCAACCGTCGCCCGGCGCAGTGCGGGACACGACTTCCGTGTCTCGCTCGGGCGGCAAAGAACATCGTACGACAATCCGCGACTGCACCCCTTGAGCAGTTGAGCAGGGTGCATCCGCTCACTGGTGGGGGGGGTGGCTGGGGCGATCTGAAATCGATGATCGGGAAGCCGCACGGAACTCTGGGGCTGTGGACAGTGAACGAGCCACGTGACGGCCCCAGTGCTCCGTCTCAGGACGCGTTCCCGCTGCCTCAACAGCGCCCCAGCCACCCTGAAATGAGCGAGCACCACCATCGAACGGACACACCCCGTTGAGCATGATTTCGGTCTTCGGCTTCGACAGCCGACCGGGGCGCGGTTATGATGGAGTTCCCTGCCTCCATTGGGTCCCGCCATGCGTTGTGTTTCCCCTTTGATTGGTGTTGCGCTGCTGATCTGCGTCCCCGGTTTGTCGCCGGTCGCGGTGGCTCAGTCTGCGCCGCCGGCCGAGCCGCCCCCCTCACCGGTCAAGGTCTCCCCGGTGATCGAACGGCAGATCGAAAGTTCCCGGACCGTGGTGGGGACGGTGCAGCCGGCGCGGCGGAGCGTTGTGGGGAGTGCGGTGGACGGACGCGTCGTCTCTTTTCCGGTGGAAAACGGGGACCGCGTTGCCGCCGGAGATACGCTCGCCCAACTGCGAACGGACACACTCCAATGGCAACTGGCAGCGGGGAAGGCGGAACAGCGGTTGCGCGACGAGGAACTGGCGGAGCTCACCAACGGCACCGATCCGGAAACGATCGCCAATCTGGAAGCACTCATGAAGGCGGCAGAGTCCCAGCGGGACCATGCCAAGTCACAATTCACGCGCATGGAGAGCCTGTTCCAGCGCGGGCAAGTCGCCACGCAGACGCAGTTGGATGAGGCACAGTCGCAGGCGTCCAGTGCGCTGCAGGAGTACGTCGCCGCCAAGTCGTTGTATGATTTGGCGGTCCGTGGTCCGCGACAGGAGAAAATCGCGCAGGCGGAAGCCCGCCTCGAAATGCAGAAGGCGCTCGTCCACGAACTGGAAGACCGCATTGCGCGGCACACGGTCGTTGCGCCGTTTGACGGTTTCGTTGTGGCGGAACACACGGAAGTCGGACAATGGGCGTCGAGCGGGGATCCCATCGCGGAGGTGGCCCAATTCGGCGAGGTCGACGTGCGGGCCAACGTGCTGGAAGGACAAGTCGCCTCTTTGCGAATCGGCCAAGAGGTGCAGGTCGTTGTCCCGGCCGCCCCGGAGCAGCAGTGGCAGGGGACGGTGCACCGCATCATCCCGCAAGCGGATGTCCGTTCGCGGACGTTCCCGGTCGATATTCGAATCACCAATTGGATCGAGCAAGACGTGCCGGTGCTCAAGGCGGGATTCCTGGCGAGCGTGCGGCTGGCGACCGGCGGAACCCAAAAGAGCCTTCTGGTCCCGAAGGATGCGCTCGTCCTGGGAGGCCGACAAACGGTCGTTTATGTCGTCGATCCCTTGCCGGAAGACCGACAAACCGGTGTCGTCCGTCCGGTCCCGGTCACGATCGGCCTCTCGGACGGAGGGGCCATCGAAGTCCGCGGCGAACTCTCGGCCGACGACCGTGTTGTGGTCGAGGGAAACGAGCGGCTCGAACGGGGCGACCGCGTGCGGATTCTGTCGGAGGTTGCCCACGAATGAAGGGAGCGTGTCCCTAGCCCGTTTCTCGTTCCCAACCGTCTCACATCACAGTCCCGTGGTTCACCGGCGTTTGACCCGCGCCGACTCTCAATCTCCCTTCCTGGAGCATTCCCCATGAAACGAATCACCCTCTCTCTGGCCATCGCGTCTTTCGTCTCGTTGCTGGCGTCTCCCGTTCTGTTGGCTCACTGCGAGGTCCCCTGCGGAATCTACGGAGACCAGCGACGATTTGAGGAAATGTTGGAAGACCAGGCCACCATCTTTAAGGCCATGGACCAGATCGTCGAGTTGGCCGCAAAAGACGACGCTCTGTCGCACAACCAACTGGCTCGTTGGGTCAGCACGAAGGACGCTCACGCGACCAACACGCAGCACGTCATCGCGCAGTATTTTATGACCCAGCGCATCAAGCCCGGCACGGACGCCGCTGGTCGCGCAGCGTACGTGCAGAAACTCACCGCCGCCCACGCCGTCATGCGGGCCGCAATGAAGTGCAAGCAAACCGTCGATCCGGAAGACGCCAAGGCTCTCCAAGCGTCCATTCTCGATTTCTACCGTGCCTACGAAGGGAAGGAACCGCACTTCCACGAGTAGGGAATGGCGCATCAATCACTGTCGCATGCTCTGCCTCGTTCCCTGGCGCAAGTTGGAGGACACGAGATAGGACAATGTCGAAATCAGAATGCCGAATGAAATCCGAATCCCGAAATTCGAACCGGCTCCGCGGCCCCCGCAGCAGGCATGTCAACACGTTTCGGTGCGACGGCTGAAAGGTCTCGGCGCCTGCGGTTTCAGCCGATTCGTCCTTCGGAATTCTAGATTCCTTCGTCATTCGGTCTTCTTCATTCGAGTTGAAGGGAGGTCCTGGTCCACCTCAACGGTCCCCTGACCACTCACCACTCACCACTCACCACCGACCATTCCTCCGCCGACCACTCCTCCATGAACCTCGTCGACCAATTCATCCGGAACCCGGTCAAAGTCACGGTGGGCGTGTTGATCGTGGTGTTGTTTGGCACGGTGTCGCTGCTGAACATGCCGAAGCAGTTGACGCCGCGGGTGCTGCGTCCGGTACTGTCCATCAGGACCGACTGGCCGGGGGCGAGCCCGCAGGAAATCGAGCGGGAAATCATCCTGGAGCAGGAGGAGCAACTTCAGGCGGTCGAAGGCGTTCTCAAGCTGACGTCCGACTGCAGCGACTCCCGAGGCCAGATCACGTTGGAGTTCGGTGTCGGGACGGACATGACCGAAGCCCTGTTGCGTGTGAATACGGCTCTGCAACAGGTTCGCGAGTACCCGGTGGATGCGAAGGAGCCGCGGATTCGCATGTCGGATTCGGCTGACTCGCCGATCGCCCGTTTCTTTCTCAGCCCGCTGCCCCCCTCCGTCCAGGCGATTGCCGCCGTGCAGGACAAGCACGAAGCGTTGCGGGAGCCGTTGGAATCGGTACGGCGGGCAAACAACCCGGGACTGGCGCTGCTGCGGCTCAGCCGCGTGGTGGAAGAATACGGTGAGCGGTTTCCGGCGGTTCGGGATCTCGTGCCGAAGCATGTGGACGTTCAGAGGATGGAACGTTTCATGCAGGACAATGTCATCACCCGCTATGAACGTGTGCCCGGCGTTGCCGACGTGTACATGTATGGCGGGACCGATGAGGAATTACAGATCGTCGTCGACCCGGAGAAGCTGGCGGCGCGGCAGCTCACCATCTCTCAAATCCGGGAGGCATTGCGAGGGCGCAACACAGACACCTCCGGCGGCGACCTCTGGGAAGCGAAGCGGCGGTGGGTCGTGCGTGTGCTTGGCCGGTTCGACAGCCCGGAGGATGTGGCGAATCAGTTGCTGGCGGTCCGTGATGGGGCGGCGGTGTACGTCAAGGACGTGGCGGAGGTCCGCCTGGGGTACAAGAAGCCGAGCGGGTTCTCCCGGCGGTACGGTGCCCGCAGCCTGGGGATGGGAATCCAGCGACAGGCCGATGCCAATGTGCTCAAGGTCATGGACCAACTGCGAGCCGTGACCGACGAAGTCAACGAATCGATTCTGAAACCGAAGGGACTGCAACTTTTTCAGCAATACGATGAGACGGAGTACATCACATCGGCGATCGACCTCGTCCAGCAGAACATCTATATCGGCGGGGCACTAACCCTGATTGTGCTGATGCTGTTTTTGAACCGGGGGCGGATGGTGCTGGCGGCAACACCGTTCATCGCGGCGAGTGCCGTCGCCGCTGCGTATGTTTCTCCCTGGTTTTTTGTGATCTCGCTCGCGCTGATCGTCGTCGTTGGGTTCACCGTTGCCCGCGGCGCGCTGGTCGTGGGTCTGGCGATTCCCACGAGCATCGTGGGGACGTTCCTGATGATGGGGCTGTTCGGCCGTTCGCTGAACGTGATCAGTTTGGCCGGGATGGCGTTCGCCGTCGGCATGCTGGTCGACAGCTCGGTGGTCGTGCTGGAAAACATCTTCCGCAGGTACCAGGAGGGCGAGCGGCCGTTTGAGGCGGCGGCCCGGGGGACGGAGGAAGTCTGGGGAGCGGTCGTCGCCTCCACGCTGACGACGATCGCCGTGTTTGTGCCCGTGCTGTTCGTGCACGATGTCGCCGGACAACTGTTTCGCGACATCGCCCTGGCGATCAGTTGCGCGGTCGGGCTGTCGATGATCGTCTCGTTCACGTTGATTCCGACGTTGTCCGCCCGGTTGTTCGTCGACGGGCGTCGCCGTCGCGACCAGCGGCCGCGTGCCGTTCGCGCAACGGCGGCGGGGTCCGCAGACCGTTCCCGGGGCGACAATCGGTTCGTGCGGAGCGTCGTGGGGGCGAATGCGTGGATTCAACAGGGAACGGCGCGGTCACTGGCGGTGATCGTGGTGATCGTGGGCGGCGCGGTCGGCACCACGTTCGCACTCTGGCCGGCGGTCGATTACCTGCCGAGCGGCAATCGCAACATGGTGATCGCCAGAATCTCGCTGCCGCCAGGATACAACATCGATTATATGATGCAAATCGGCGACCGGATCGACGAAGAGCTGCGACCGTATTGGGACACGGACGCTGGCTCTCCCGAGGCAGACAAACTCGATGCCCCGGTGATGCACGATTACTTTTTCTTCATGTACGGGGGCAATATCTTCCTCGGCTTGCGGGCGGCTGACCCGGCCCGCGTGCAGGAGTACATTCCGGTTTTGCAGCGGTTAAAGGACGTGATTCCGGGCGTGCAACTGCGGGCCTCGTCGTCGAGTTTATTCGAGCGCGGGCTGAGCAGCGGCCGCTCGATCGACATCGAGATCACCGGGCCGGAACTGCCCCGTCTCATCACCCTGGGACAACAAGTTCTGGATGACGTCCACCGCGTCATGCCGGAATCGCAGGCATTTCCACAGCCGAGCCTGGACCTGTCGAACCCGGAGTTGCAACTGCGTCCGAAGTTGCTGCAGTCGGCGGAGATGGGCATGACGGCCTCCGAGCTCGGGTACACGGTCGACTCGCTGCTGGACGGTGCGTACGCGGGGGATTTTTTCTCCGGCGGCGACAAGATCGACATCACGATCAAGGGAGCCGAGGAGTCGGTCAGTTACACGCAGGATTTGGAATCGCTGCCGGTCGCGACGCCGGGCGGACAGTTAGTGCCGCTCGCCGCGCTAGCGGACCTGCAATTCGGCAGCGGGCCGCAGCGTATCGTTCGCCGCGAGCGGCAGCGGGCGATTACGATCGGCGTGAGCCCGCCGCCCGAGGTTCCGCTGGAAGAGGCCATGGCCCTGATCACTCAGGAGATTCTGGACCCGATGCGCGCGCAGGGCGAGTTTCAAGGCGGCTACACGACGTATCTGGCGGGCACGGCGGATCAGTTGCGGCAATCGTGGACGTCGCTGAAGTGGAACTTTTTGTTGGCGCTGGCGATCACCTATCTGCTGATGGCCGCGCTGTTCGAGTCGTGGCTGTACCCGTTCGTGATCATCCTGACCGTGCCGCTCGGTGCCGTCGGCGGGCTGTTGGGGTTGGCCGTGCTTAACCTGTTCACGTTTCAGACGCTCGATGTGCTCACCATGCTGGGTTTCGTGATTCTCGTGGGGACCGTCGTTAACAACGCGATTCTGATTGTGCACCAGTCGCTCAACCACATGCGCGAGGACGGCATGCCGCCGCTGGAGGCGATTCTCGAATCGGTTCGCACCCGCATCCGGCCAATTTTCATCACGACGGCGACGACCGTGCTGGGCTTGCTGCCCCTCGTGCTGTTTCCCGGTGCGGGCAGCGAGCTGTATCGCGGCTTGGGGAGCGTCGTGTTGGGCGGACTGATCGTCTCGACGCTTTTCACACTGGTGCTCGTGCCGACAGTCTTCGCCCTCACCCTGCAGGCCCGCTCACGACTCGCGCAGTTGCTGTCCGGGCCGGCTGATGCCGCACCGACGTCCGATGCCGCACCATCGCCAACCGACGCTGCTGACACTCTCCCTCCTCACCCCACCGTCGCCCTTGGTGCCGGTGCCCCCGACGACGAACCTGTCACAACCAACGGCGCGACACTTCCGGCAAATGCCCGCCGAGGGCCAAGCCCCACCGAACCGGCAACCGCTCCGACAGCTGGAGGCTCCTGAGAGTCACCGCGACGGCACAGCGTTTCATCTCCCCAGCCGACGGCACAGCCGGACCCACTTGGTTACCTGAGCCAGCTGGCGGTGCGCAGCTCGTCCGCCAGTCGCTCGAGTTGCGGCTCGTTGAGCGCGGAAAACGGCTCGCGCGAGTAGCCGCCGTTGCGTCCCCAGAGGCGAAGCATGCCTCGGTAGATCGGGATATCGGCCGCCGGTCCCAGTTTCTGGTACGTGTAGAGATGCACGATCGGCAGGATTTGTTTCCAGATCTCCCGGCCCTTCCGCACGTCATTTTCCTCGACGACCGCGCGATACATCTCGATCGCCCGCCCGGCAGCCACGTTGAGGACCCCACTGATCCAGCCGTCCGCACCCGCCGCGAAGCTCTCCAGCGCCGCCAGAAAGCTGCCGTAGAAAATCCGCATCGAGTCGCCGGCCAACAGCGACAGATCGTGCACGGGAACGACCGACTCCATCGTGCTCTTGACCATGTGCACAACGTCCTCTTCGACCAGTCGCGCGATCTGCGGCGCACTCAGCGCGGGGCACGCCGTGTTCGCCGGATTGTTGTAGAGCATGACCGGCCGGTCGGTTTGTTGTCGCAGGGACCGATAATGCGACAGGACCGACTCCATCGGCGGACGGCTGTAGTACGGCAGGATGACGATCAGCGCATCGGCTCCGATATTCTGCGCCTGCTGCGAAATCTCGATCGTGAGCTTCGTCGAACTGTGTCCCGTGCCCGCGATGATGGGCAATTTGCCTCCGAAGTTCTCGGCGGCCAATCGAAACAGTTGCAACCGCTCTTCGATCGTGAGCGCGATGAACTCGCCACTTGTTCCGGCTACGACCAGTCCGTGAACTCCCTGATCCACGAGCCAATGCCAGTGGTCAAGCGTGGCGCTGGTGTCCAGGTCGCCGGCCGCGTCAAAGAACGTCATCGCCGCGGGGAAGATCCCACGATACGGGGTCAAATCATAAGACGACATGCCTGCTCCTGGCGAAACAGAATTGCTGTTTCACTGCGGTTGAATTCCCGGGCAGATTCATGGAAGCCGATCAGGACGAACGAAACCATTCGCGGGTGGCCCAGCCGGAACGGCTGGGCCACCCGACGGCATTCGCCCGATTCGTGGTTCCGTGTTTTCAACCGCGAATCACGCGAATGCTGCGAATGAGATTCCTCGTCCTTGCGATCAATGCCACCTTCCTTCCGTGACTTCCGAGTGTTCCGTGGTTCTTATCTTCTGTTTTCTGGATTTGGTTGCGGCTCTGCCGCGATGGGCAAGACGTGGTTCATGACGCTGTCTGTGCTTCCAATGACGGAATGTGCCGTTCAAGGAAAATTCGTCAGCCGGCGGTTGACGAAGTTCAGTGTCGGCAGTGTGTACGACTGGATGCCTGGTTGATCCGGTCGGGCGTCGTAAGGGTCGTACAACGGGCCTGGAGGCAACGGAGGCCAGCTCAGCCGGGGGCCGACGATGATGACGGTCATCCCCGAAAGCCCGAGCGCGTCCAGGGTTTCCGGGGGGACTTCATCCCCCGAAGCTGTCGGCACGGCTGTTCCCAACAGAATGAATCCGAATAGGGCTGCCATCATGAGGGGACGGAGGAAGCGCAACATGGGATATTTCCTTGTCGCATTGTGGGAGGGGGAAGGAGAGGGGCAGCGAGGCGCACATCGGCTGTTGCCGCTGCGGCAGCCTGGAATCTTCCGCCGGTCGAGCGTGCAGTGCTTTCCCTGCAGACCGTTTCCGCGAGACGTCCGGCACCCAGAGTGTGCCTGTGTGTCTGCCAATCATGCAAAGACTCCATCAAACGCATGGATCGCAGCCGCGATTGTAGGAAGCGCGAATCCGGCCCGGCAAGGATGGCGGCTGTGCGGTACCGTTCGAAACGCCCCGAGGGGAGGAATCCTTGGTCGGCGGACCGTTCTGTGAACGGTCGCTCACCGGGCGGAAGGATTCGGCGGGCATTGCCCGGGACTTGCCGATATAATGAGGTTCTCCATGATCGCCGCTGGAAGCAGTCTTGAGGAGACGGGCGATGGCATCCCGCACCGAACCGGTCGCTGTCCACGAATTTGATCCGCAGAAGCCGGACCTAGCGATCCAATTCCTGAAGCGGACTCGCTCCGAATTGCGGACGTTGCGCAAAGTTCGCGTGTCAACAGACACCGTGCGGATCTATGACGTGAACCGCGCCTTCTTCGAGATTCGCGGTCTCGGTTATCCGGACGAGCAGGTGATCCCCGTGCTGGACCATCTGAACGCCGCCTATAAGCGCGAGCTGATTCACGAACCGACTGCCGCTGCCGACAAGGAGTTTCTCACCGGCCGCCGCTATCCCTGGGCGGCGGACCGCGTGATGTGAGGCGGCTGTAAGGTTGGGGCCCGGCACCTTTTTCGGAAGCCACGTTCTCTGAGTCGAACGCGTATCCAGCCGAAAAAGGTGCCGGCCCCCCCTTGTCTGATACGACGGTCCCTGCGGCGATCACCCGCCATCGCCGTCAGGCGGACGCGGTTTGGCGAACTTAATCTTATCGACCAGCGTGATCGGCTCTTTGGTGTTCGGGTCGATCCGGCCGGTGCAGGCGGAGATCGCCCGGATGACGTTGCGGTAATGCAGGCCGTAATCGAAGTCGATTTCCACCTCGATGTCGTCGTTGAACCCGGACGCATCCCGGCGGACCATCCCGGCGATCTCACCGTTGAGCCGGTCGAACACGCGGGCGTCGTTGCCCAGCGGGGCTCTGCCAAGCTGCACCTGCTGGAGTGAGCCGTCCGGATTGGCCAGCAATCTCACCTTGATGAAATCCTGAGGCTCGCTGTTCGGGTCCGCCTGGGCTTGGCCGATCGGCATGTTGATGTTGAAGTCCCCCTCCGGAGCGAGGATTTTCAGTGTCAGCATGAAGAAGATCAGCAACTGAAAGACAACGTCGATCATCGGCGCCATCTGCGTCTCGATCTTCTCAACGTCGCTTTTGTGCCGGAGCTTCATAAGCCGGAGATGGGAAACGGGAGATGGGAAACGGGAGATGGGGGACGAAGGACAGCGAATCGCCGCGCGGTTACTGGTCGAGGGCTTTCGTTTTGGCTTTGAGGGAGAACTTCTCAAAGCCGTGTTCCTGGGCGAGCTTGATGAGTTCCTGAACGACGCCGCCGGGGGTGTCTCCGTCCGCCCGGATCACGACGGTGATGGTCTTGGGGTCGATCTTTTTCGCCTGGGCGACGCGGGCCTCCATCTGCAGTTCGGCACCATAGGCCTGCGCGGTCATCGCCCCTTCCTTGGAGAACACGTAGGGCGTGGGGTCGGTGATGTTGCCCTCCTTGTCCCGAAGGAAGCCGACGTTGATATACAGCTCCTGTTCGCGGGGGGCGATTGGCGGCCGGGCCAGTTCGTCCGCCGGAAGTTTGACCCGCTCGTCCGCCTGCGTTTGTTCAAAGTTGGTCACGATCATGAAAAACGCGATCAACTGAAACACGATGTCGATCATGGGCGTCATGTCCAGATCGACGACGTTCGGCTGGGAGGGCTTGATTCGCATGAAAAAGGGCCTGCCTGTTGACAGCGGGGTGGCCGGGTGGTCGCGACGAAAATGTCGAATGTCGATATCTGAATGACGAAGGAACCCCGGAAGTCCGAAGATAATGACACGATCCGGACGACAAAGGCTTCAAAATCTTGCCTCTTGCGCAACTCCCTGACGTTGGCGGAGAACCACGGAAGAAACGGAAAAAGGCTCGGTCTGCTGATCACAGGGGTCGCCGCATCGGCGATCACGGAACCGAGGGATTCGTGAGATTCGTGGTCCGTTGTTTTCAACCGCGAATCACGCGAATGCGACGAATGAAACCTCTCATCTTTGCAATCAATGCCACCTTCCTTCCGTGTGTTCCGTGGTTCCCGTTCTTGATTGCGGCCCTGCCGCGCTGGGGTGTCCGGGGAACGCTCACAGATCCTGAACACCCGTCACAACAGACGGCGGCCCGGATTCGGGTTTTGGGAATTCGGAATTCTTTCGTCATCCTGGCTTCGAGTTCGAGTTTTGGACTCCGTGTGTTGAGATTCATGTGGGCTGAATGACGGCTCTGAGAGATCATTCGGTTGGAGTAGCCGCCTTGCCGGGCTTGCCGACGGAGGAGAAGCGGCTCATCAGCCCTTCGCTGACCATGCCGACTTCGAGCACGTAGCGGTTCATGCGGTTCTTGAGAATGCTGTAGGCAATCATCGCGGGGATGGCGACGGTGAGCCCTTCGAGCGTGGTGAACAACGCGGTCGAAATGCCTTCGGCCAGTTGGGACGGTTTGGGCTGCGTCGGCGAATTGGCGATCACGCGGAAACTCTCGATCATGCCGTACACCGTGCCCATCAGGCCGATCATGGGAGCAATGGAGCCGATCAGGGCCAGATAGCTCAGCCGGTGCTCCATCTCCATCGTCTCTTCCTCGCCGACCTCCTGCATCCCCTCGACCGCCTCGCCGTAACCCCGGTTGAGCTTGCTGAGGCCCGCCGCCAACACCCGGGCGACGAACGAATCGTCCGCCCGCGCCGTCTCGTAGGCTCCCTGGTAATCCTTGCCTTGCAGTTTGCCTTCGAAGGCTTCAACGAAGGATTGCGGCAACAGGTTCTCGCGGCGGACCTGCAGCACGTTCATCATGATGATGGCCACCATGAGAAATGAGAGCAGCAGCAACACGGCCCCAAACAGGCCGGAGGCCGCAACCATCCAGGAGAGAAAACTTTGCGAGGACGGGGAGGGCTCGGCTTCCGGAGCCGCTTCTGCGGCAGGCGCTGGCGCGGCGGCATCCCCTTCCCCTTGATATGCCCAGCCCGTTGCCGGCAGGCCTCCTCCGACAATTCCGATCGCCAACAGTAACAGCAACGTCGACCAGACGCGGGAACGGGCAACAGTGTGATCGGGCATCGTCGTCTCCAACACGGATCGATCAGTCAGAAGGACTCAGCAATGCTGTTTAACGGAAAGGGAGGCGTCGGGACAACCAGTGATTGGCCGCCGACGGGCCGCATCGCAAAGTTTCGCAGAATCAGCGTGCCGCCATTCTAGGACGAGGACTGGCGAAATGCCACAAATCGACGAGAGTTCGCGGGGCGACCCGTTTTTCGAATCGGGGCCATTGGTGGGGCAATTCAATTCGGGAAACATCGCCGTGGTGATGCAGCATCGTGAAACCCGTCGCCCGGTTGACGGTTGGACGGATCTTGACAGAGAAAAGAAAAACGGATCAAGCGGATCGGTTGGCGAGGTCGTGTTGACATTCAACAAAGGTAGCACGGGTTGTCTCAACCCGTGTCGCCCCGCGACAAGAAGCTTTTGCGTGAATCGTCCGGTCAAGGACAGGCTTCCTGCCGCTGCGCGACACCGGTTGGGACAACCGGTGCTACCCTGAGTTCCCCTGATACACGGGCCATCGAATGTCAACACGACCGAGTCTGCAACGATTTGCGACGGGTGGCGGGGGCACGTTGGTGTGTGGATTAAGAGTTCCCTGGGAACCGAGGGCGACAGGTGATCTCCCGAGCAGTGCCATCGCCCCCGTGAACGGCGCGGCAGCCCCACCGGTCGGTTCCGCCACGCCCCAGCCCAGCCCAGCCATGCCGGCTGTGCCACCCGCCCTCGGCACAAATCGCGGCTCGGCGGGAGCCGCGGTATCGTGGCTTGGAAATAACCTCTCGTGCCTTGCCAAACCTTAAATTTGGGGGATTGGAGTTCAAGAGTTAGCTTGTTTTCGCAGCCTAAAGGCTGAACTCCAACACCAATTCCAAGACTGGATGATGCACTAAGCCGAGTGGTTTTGTTCCAGCATACGGCGGACGACCTGATGGCGGCTGTAGGTCTGTTCGTACAGACGAATCTGTTGTTCGGCTCCGGTGTTAGAGGGCAGATGGCGGGCCGATTCCAGTTCCTTCGTGCAACGGAGCGATTCGGCTGTCGGCATCAGCCGCTCGACGAGATGGTTCGTCGTTTCCTGGACGGAGTACTGTTTGTAGTCATCGCTGTTGACCAGCTGCGCTTGTGCCCCGTACCGCGTCGCCCGCCATTTGTTCTGCTGGATGATCATCGGGTGGTACTCGGACTGGAACGTCCCTTCGTCGATTTCTTTGGAAATGGCGACGACCAGACACTGCACGAGGGCGGCAATCGAAAGCACCTGATCGAGATTGGGCGGGATATCGCAGATGCGAATCTCCACGGTGCCGAAGTTGTGATGCGGACGGATGTCCCACCAGATTTCACGAATCGTGTTAATGAACCCCGTGTCCTGTAAGTGACTGACGAGCCACACGTACTCGCTCCAGTTGCGCATCTGATGCGGCAGCCCGGCGGTGGGAAGCATCTCCATGATTTTCGACCGGTTGGAATGCAGCCCGGTCGGCCGCGCTTCCCAGAACGGCGAATTGGCGGACAACGCGAGCAGTAACGGCAGGTGCCGCAGCATGCGGTCGCAGACCATCACCGCCTTATCGCCCGACTCGACTCCCACATGGACATGCAGCCCGAATGTCACCAGCCGCCGCGCGACGTCCTGCATCAGGTCGACCAGTTGGTAGTAGCGCTCGTTGACGGTGATTCGCTGCCGCCGCCACGACGAGAACGGATGCGTCCCCGCCCAATAGAGCCGCAGCCCCAGCGAGTCGGTCACCTGCTCCAACGGCTTGAGGATGGCGCTCAAATCCTGCCGCACGTCTTCGACCGTGTCGCAAACGCAACTGTTGATTTCCAGGTAACTCTGCATCAACTCCGGTTTGACCTGAGCGGCCAGAGGCTCCGGCAGATTCCCCAGGACCTGTTCGATCGACGGTGACAACTCGAGCGTGTCCGCGTCGACAAGTTGCAATTCGAGTTCGACGCCGATCGTCGGCCGTTCGTTGCGTGTAAATGTGAGTGCGGGCATGGACCACTCGATTTGCAGTTCCGTTAGATGGAATAGGTCTCTGTCGTCTGGCCGGTCTCGCGATTCGTGGACAGGATCAGGGCGGCTCTCAGCAGAATTCGTGTGCCGAGTGCGATGGTCCGTTCGTCGATGTCGAAATCCGTCGCGTGGAGAAACGGAGCCGCGAAACCGGGCGGCGCGCAGCCGATCCGCAACAACGCTCCCGGCACGCGCGTCAGGTATCCGGAGAAGTCCTCGCCTCCCATGCTCGGGTGAGGAATCGTCCGCACCGCTTCGTCCCCCAGCACCCGCCGCGACGACTCTTCCAGCGCGGCAGTCACGCGAGGGTCGTTGTTGACTGCGTCAATGGGCGTCAGAAACCGCAGGTGAATCGACGCCCCGCTCAATTCTTTCACCCCGTGCACGATCTCTTCGATGCGATCCTTGAGGACGGTTCGTGTGTCCCCATCCAGCGTGCGTAGGGAGCCGCGAATCTCGACACGGTCGGGGATCACATTCGGCAGACTCCCGCCGGCGATCTTGCCCACGCTGAAAACCGCCGGGCAACGGGAGTCGACTGAGCGAGGCAGAAACTCATACAGCGAACAGACCAACTGGGCGGCTGCGGCGATTGGATCGAGCGTGTGATGGGGACGCGCAGAATGTCCGCCTTTGCCTTCCACGCCGATCTCCACCTCGTCGCAATTGGCAGTGAGCGTGCCGTAACGGATGCCGACGGTTCCCAACGGACACTCCGGGTCGACATGGATTCCCAGAATCGCGTCCACTCCGTCGACCGCGCCCTGTTCCACGAGCCAGCGCGCCCCGTCCGAAGTCTCCTCGGCCGGCTGAAACAGAAACCGCAGCTTGACGCCCGGCCTGTTCGCCGACATGTCCCCCCGGCTTTCCGCCGGTTCCCGCGAACAGGCCGCCACGCACATTGCTGCCCCCAGCACGATCGTCGCATGGGCGTCGTGCCCGCACGCATGGCAGAGTCCCGGCGTCTGCGAGGCATAGGGAGTCGTCTTGGTGTCCTGAATACGGAGGGCGTCCAGATCGGCCCGGATCGCGATCACGGGAGCATCGGCCGCCGGCTCGCCGAGCGTTGCGCTGGCGATCACGCCGAGCCCGTCGCGGCACAACTGGGCATCCAGTCCGGCTTCGGAGAGAAGCTGGGCGACGTATTGCGATGTCTTGATCTCTTCGCGGCTCGGCTCGGGATGCGCGTGCAGATGCCGGCGAATCCCGATCAGCCGCGATTCGAGGCCCGCCACCTGCCGGTCGATGTCCGGTTCCCACCGTTCGAGGATCGTCCGGTGCAACATTCCGGACGATTCCGCCGGTGATCCCGATGAATGCAAGGCCTGTCTCCCGTAAGTGTGGTTCCGGAACCGCTCCTGTCCTCGGCCAATCATCATAGCCGCAAACGCCCGCACAGGGCGATCCCGGCGAGGGCCACCCCGTGCACTCCCTGCACTATCAGGGAGATGATGACAGGCATCGATCGCCGATCGATGGCTAAGCGCGGAAACTTCTGCCGTTTAGCGACCGTTCGCAGAACGGCCCACCAACCGAGAAATCCCTCCTTGAAGTGACCTGATGGGGGTGGGGCAGGTTTTCGACCTACCGCTGGTCCGGACAGTTAGCTTCACCCGAAGGGGCTCTTGGGAGGCGACAACAGGCACAGGCCGATGCCCATTTCGTACAACAGCACCAACGGTGCCATCATCATCAGCATGCTGATCGGGTCCGCCGGCGTGAGCAGCATCGAAAGAATGGCGATCACCAGAATGGCCATGCGGCGTTTGTCGCGGAAGTCGTTGACGCTCAGGATGCTCAGCCGTTCCAGGAACAGCATCACCAGCGGCAGTTGAAAGCTCACTCCAAACAGCAACGGCAACGTCACAGCGAAGCTGATCCATTCCGACAGCCGAATCTGTGGATGAACGCCAATCAATTTGTTGAATCCCAACAGGAACTTCAGC
Source organism: Planctomycetaceae bacterium (assembly GCA_029259845.1). GTDB lineage: Bacteria > Planctomycetota > Planctomycetia > Planctomycetales > Planctomycetaceae > JAHBXU01. The sequence continues at coordinate 32,477 of JAJDEI010000207.1, forward strand.
ACAAAGGGAAACACGAGGTAAAAGCAGAACACGACCCCCACCAGAAACAGCACGCCGCTGACCGTGCCGTACAGGTAGACGTATTTTCGCTCATGGGGGAACAACCCAGCCGCCACAAACATCCACAGTTGATAGAAAACCCACGGACTGGCCAGAACCAGTCCGGAGATCATCGAGACCTTGAGGTACGTCAGGAACGGCTCCTGGACGTTGAGCGCCACCACTTGCCGGGCGCGCTCGGCCGTCAGCTTGAATTGACGAAATTCCGGCGCGGAGAGATTGAGGTTGAGCGAGACCGTGCGGGCCTCTTCCGGCGGCGCGGGGTAGGCCTTCGGGTCGACGCCGTGCAGGGCCTCTCCCAATTCGCCGGCGTTGATCGCCACGCGGATCGTGTCGGAAACCGGTGCGGAGGAAACCTCCGGGACGTCCGCTTCCGTCTTGCCCGGATCGGTTTTCTCATCGCCATCGAACAGTGCGTCCGTCGAGAACTGTTCGCTGAAATAGCGTTTGGCCTTCTGCCAGAAGTCGATGTTCTGCAGAGCTTCGGTGTCGTCGTGCACGTCTTCTTCGCTGTAGTTGACGAGCGCCCGGTCGATGGGACCCCGCACAATGCCGATGATGGCCGATCCCTGAAACAAGGCAAACACAACACCGATGAACACGCCGATGAGCGCCTTCCAGAGATGAACCCGGAGCGCTTCCAGGTGTTCCCCGAAGCTCATCGTGCTGTCGTCAAACAAGTCTTTGGAGGCCGGGGCCATGGTTCGGATCTCCGGAAAGCGGGTGACCAATCTGCGCTCAGAAACAACACGAGCCGTGCATGCCCATCAGCGTCACAACAGTCGCTGTACAAAAAATGGGTACTGCAGGGAACACGTGGAGAAAACCGTGCAGAAGACATGAGGGCACGGTTCGGCGAGCAGCGTCCACTCGGTCGCCCCGCAAGCAGGCAGGAACAGAGAGCGGAACTCGAAGCCCGATTGTACCCGAGACAACGCCCGGGTCAACGTCGAGATCCCGCGCCCGGGGAACGAGGGGGTATCCGTTCGATGGTGGTGCTCGCTCATTTCAGGGTGGCTGGGGCGCTGTTGAGGCAGCGGAAACGTGTCCTGAGACCAAACACGGGGGCCGTCACGTGGCTCGTTCACGGTCCACAGCCCCAGAGTTCCGAGCGGCTGACTCATCATCGGTGTCAGATCGCCCCAGCCACCCCCCCACCAGTGAGCGGATGCACCCGGGGAACGAGGGTGTGGGAGCGGATTGTTGCACGTGGGGGGCGGCCACCGTTTCGTGGCAGGGAAGGCTTGGAGAGCATCCTGGATTGTCGTCCCCACGAAATGGTGCCTGACCCGAATCGTACATGATTCGTTGGAACCTGTTACGTGGCTTTTCGTTCGTAGTTCTGTCGTGGTTGTTGGAGGAGTTTGTAGGGTTTTGGGCGTCGTTTGACACGCCGGAGTTCAATCCGGTCGGGGCGATTGGCGACGGTGTGGGTGGCGCTCGCTCTCAGCAGGGCGTCGTACCAGTGACGCAGGTCAGGCTTTGCCTGACCGACCCTCCTGTCCGACGCCCCGCATGAGTTGGCGACAAGCCGCCTCGGGCCGTGGCTCGCGGGCCGTGCCGGAGGCCCCCGTTTCGGCCGACCAGGGCTTCCGTCCCCGGCTGACCCGCCACGCCAACAACCGGGCCACCGCCTCCCGGCACGAATGATCGGCACTGAGGCGCTGCGACAGAAACCCCCAGACGGTCACCGACGGCGTGTCAAGCCAACCCCGTCATCCTGCTGTTGCCTCCCGCATCGCTTGGGAGATACGCTTCTTCGAAAGCAACGCCGCAAAACACAAACCGTTCTCCCGTCGAGCCGCCCACACCGCCGCACGAAACGATTTCCCCATGTGTGGCCTCCTTGCCAGCTGGGCCACTGGAACAACAGTCCTTCCGGCCTGAGAGGCCTTTGCTGTCCATATCAATCGAAGACACCATCACTTACGACACTTCCAGAACCATTCGTGCCTGGCCCCGAATCTTTGACTAATCGTCGGTGCACCGGAACGCTCGTGCCGTCGTTCACCCTCACACCGTTCAGCTTCAAACATGCCAACGCCGGCTTCTGAACGTCTGCTGTTTGTGACGGGCCGGTTGGCCGAGCCGCTCGTGCGTCGGGTTGTGGGGGAGCTGAGTGAAACGGTTGGTTTCGCGGCGGAGGTTCGTCCGCTGGGGATCTCGGTGGCGGCGTTGATGCACGTCGATTGGGTGCGGCGGAAGCTCACCGTGGACGAGCCGTTCGATCGTGTGATTCTGCCCGGTTGGTGTCAGGGGGATCCGGACGTGCTGGCAAAGCAGTTCGGCGTGCCGTTTGAACTCGGGCCGAAGGACATCCGCGATTTGCCGGGCATGTTCGGCACGTCGCGACAAGCGGCGGACCTGTCGCAATACGACATTGAGATTCTCGCCGAGATCAACCATGCCCCGCGGCTGAGCGACGCGGAGATTCTCAACGTCGCCCGGCACTTTGGCGACAGTGGTGCGGACGTGATCGATGTGGGGACGATTCCGGGCGAATCGTGGCCGCGCACTGGTGAGGTCGTGCGGATGCTGGCCGACGACGGGTTCCGCGTTTCCATCGACTCGTTTGACCGCCGGGAAGTGGAGACGGCTGTCGCAGCGGGAGCCGAGCTGGTGCTCAGTTGCAACAGCACCAACATCGGCTGGGCCGCCGAGCTGGGTGTCGAGCTCGTCGCCATTCCCGATGATCCGCGTGATCTGTCAACGCTGGCGAAGACGATTGATGCGTTGACGGCGGCCGGTTCTGGATTCCGGGCCGATCCGATCATCGAACCGATCGGTTTCGGATTCGCTGCGTCGTTGGCGCGGTATTTCGAGACGCGACGACGATGGCCGGATGTCCCGATGCTGATGGGGGTCGGCAACTTGACGGAGCTGACGGAGGTCGATTCCGCCGGGGTCAACATGCTGTTGTCGGGCCTCTGTCAGGAACTCAACATTGGCAGCATTCTGACAACTGAGGTGGTCAACTGGTCCCGCTCGGCGGTGCGGGAGTTTGACCGGGCCCGCCGTCTCGTGCATCATGCCGTCACCCAGCGGACGCTTCCCAAGCATGTCGACTCTTCACTGGTGATGCTCCGGGACCCGCGGGTGAACGACTACGGTGCTGAGACGTTACAGGCGATGGCAGCCGGTCTCACCGACCCAAACTTCCGCATCTTCGTGGAACGGGGCGAGGTGCATGTGATGAACCGGGACGGATACTGGCGGGGGTCCGACGCCTTTGAACTCTTCGACCGGTTTGTGGCAGAGTCGGGATCGGTTGATGCGTCGCATGCGTTTTACCTCGGCTATGAGCTGGCGAAGGCAGTCACCGCACTCACGCTGGGGAAACAGTACAATCAAGACAGCGCCCTCCAATGGGGGTTCCTCACCATCCCGGAACGAAGCGCTCACGGCCGTCGACGGACGTCCTGATGGGGTTCTCGATGGCATTGGGATGCGGTTTCGCCGCACGTCGCTCTTCCGTTTCGCCACCCATTTGAAATGTGTGGCGAAACGGAGGGCGCGCAACGTTACGGGGTTGAAACGGTGACGAATGGAATAACATCCTGATGTCCTTGCCGCTGGTGCACGAACTCGATCCGCCGCCCGATGTGTTCGGGGCGTTGTGTGCGATGTCCCGTTGGAAGGACGTCGTGCTGCTGGAGAGTGCGCTGCTGCGGGACGGCGTGGGACGGTATTCGTTTTTGACGGCAGAGCCGTATTGCACTGTCGAGTTGGCCGCGCCCCGGTACGGCGACTCACCGTTCACTGAGATTCGTCAGCTTCTGGCGGAGTCGCCTGCCGCGCCCGTTGATGGACTGCCGCCGTTTCAAGGAGGAGCGGTCGGACTGCTCTCGTATGAACTGGGGCGATGCTGGGAACGGCTGCCCCGTGCGACTCACGACGAGTTTCAACTTCCGGCGATGGTCGTTGGGCTGTATGACTGGGTACTGGCATGGGATCATCTTGAAGGCCGCGCCTGGGTCATCGCCCACGGTAGCGGCAAATCGCCGTCCGACGGGGAGCGGGCACAGCGGGCCGACCACCGTATTGAGGCGGTGTTGGACGCGCTGCGTATCGATGAGCCGGTCCGTCCTCCCCGGGCAGCGGTTTTACAAGCGCACATCACCGCTCCTGCCTATCCGCTCCCCGGTGTCGAGGGTGTGCTGAGCAACTTCAGCCGCGGTGGGTACATCGAAGCGGTGGAGCGGGTGATCGAATACATCCGTGCCGGCGACATCTTTCAGGCGAATCTGTCGCAACGGCTTGTCGCCCCCGCTCTCTGCTCCCCGCTGGAGTTGTACGGAAGGCTCCGTCGCCGGAATCCCGCGCCGTTTGCCGCCTATGTGGCCCACAACGACTGGGCCGTACTGAGTGCCTCGCCCGAGCGGTTCCTGCAGGTCGAGGAGGGGTTCGTCTCCACCCGGCCGATTAAGGGCACGCGGCAACGACGGCCCATGCCGGAGGCCGATCTGTTCACGCGCGATGAATTGCGGGAGAGCGAAAAGGATCAGGCGGAGAACGTGATGATCGTCGACCTGTTGCGCAACGACCTGTCGAAAGTCTGCCGGCCGGGGTCGATGCGGGTGCCGCAACTCTGCGAGGTGGAGACCTACGAGACCGTGCAACATCTGGTGTCGGAAGTGCGGGGCGAGTTGGCGGAGGGACGCGACTTCTGGGATCTGCTGGCCGCGACCTTTCCCGGCGGTTCGATCACCGGCGCCCCGAAAGTCCGTGCGATGGAAATCATCACCGAACTGGAACAGGTCGCGCGGGGTCCCTATTGTGGTTCGCTGTTGTATTGCGGGTTCGGCGGGACTGCGGACAGCAACATTCTGATTCGCACGTTTGTCCAGAAGAACGGTTGGGTCCATTGTCCCGCCGGCGGGGGCATCGTCGCCCCCTCCGACCCGCAAGCCGAATACGAAGAAACGCTGCACAAGGCCGAGGGGATGCTGCGGGCGCTGTTTTGACGTGTCGGAAAGGAGAGGTTGTTGGTCGTTTTCCGACAGAGAAAGGAAACGCGGATCAATCGGATCAAAGCAGATTCGAGCGGATCTCAGGGTTGGTCTCCAACGATCTGTACTGCAAAGGCTCCAAAGATTCGCTGTCGTGCGCAGGTTTCTGACGTCGGGGGAGAACCACGGAAGGGACGAAAACAGGGACGGTCTGTTGATCGGAGCCGTTGCTGCATCGGCGATTGCAGGACCGAGCGATTCGTCGGATTCGCCCGATTCATGGTTCCCTGTTTTCAACCGCGAATCACGCGAATGCTGCGAATGGAATTCCTCGTCCGTGCAATCAACGCCACTTGTCTTCCGTGTGTCCCGTGGTTCCGACTCTTCGATTCTGGATTCGGTTGCGGCTCGGCCGCTCCGTGACGATCCATGACGATCCGCCCCCATCCGCTTAATCCGCGTTTCCTTTTCTCCCTTGTGGCATGCAGCACAGGTTCGGCGGACCGACACGTGACGGCTTGCGAAGTCGTAAGCATTCACAGGCTGGTGCCTGACCCCATACGCGATAGTCCGCTCCTGCTCCCGTATCGGCGGGGAACGAAAATGGACGTTGACCGGAGAACATTTCGAGCTAGGATCACAGCACCCCGATTGATGGAGCATCATGAACGAGACAACAGCACAGGCAGTGACGGCCGTTAAGGCGGAGCCGTTCCACAATGAACCGCACACCGACTTCAGCCGCGCGGAGAATCGCGACGCCTTCGCACAGGCGCTGGCCGACGTGGGCAGCCAGTTGGGACGGGAATACCCGTTGGTGATCGACGGCAAGGCGGTCAGTTCGCGGAAGTCGATTGTTTCGCTCAACCCGTCGCACTCCGCTCAGGCCGTGGGCCGGATCGCCTCTGCGACCGCCGACCATGCTGAGCAAGCGGTCGGGACGGCTCGCCGCGCGTTCACGCAATGGAGGAAAGTCGAGCCGACGCACCGGGCGGAGTACCTGGAACTCATCGCTGCCGAGATGCGTAACCGCCGCTTTGAGTTGTGCGCCTGGATGGTCTACGAGTGCGGCAAACCGTGGGCCGAAGCAGACGGCGATGTCGCTGAGGCGATCGACTTCTGCATGTATTACGCCCAGCAGATGCGGCTGCTCGCCCCTCCCGTCCAGTGCGACTATCCGGGGGAAGAAAACAGCTACTTCTATCAGCCGCGGGGAGTCGCCGTCATCATCAGCCCTTGGAATTTCCCATTGGCGATCTTGGCCGGAATGACCGTCGCCGCTCTGGTGGCGGGCAACACGGTCATCATGAAACCGGCCGAACAGTCGTCCGTCATCGCGGCCAAGCTGTTTGAGATGATCCGGGACGCGGGCGTGCCGGACGGCGTGGTCACCTACCTGCCGGGTGCGGGCGCGGAGGTCGGCCCCGTGCTGGTCAGCAGCCCGGAAGTCGATCTGATCGCTTTCACCGGTTCGCGAGAAGTCGGGTTGTCGATCAATGAACAAGCCGCCCACACACCGCCTTCGCAAAACCATGTGAAAAAGGTGATCGCCGAGATGGGGGGCAAGAACGCCATCATTGTTGATGAAGACGCCGACCTGGACGAAGCCGTGCAGGGCGTCGTCGGCAGCGCCTTTGGGTTCGCCGGACAGAAGTGCTCCGCCTGCTCGCGGGTCATCGTGCTGGAACCGGCGTACGATTCATTCCTGGAACGTCTTGCCGGCGCGACCGAAAGTCTCAAGGTGGGGCCTGCCGAAGACCCCGGCACGACCGTCGGTCCGGTGATCGACGAGGAGGCACAGCGGCGAATCGAAGATTACATCGCCATCGGCAAGGACGAATGCCGCACGATTGTCAGCATGGACGTCGGCAGCCTCGCCGGGGAGGGCTACTACGTCGGTCCGCATGTGTTCGCCGACGTGGAACCGGACAACCGGCTCGTCCAACACGAAATCTTCGGACCGGTCGTCGCGGTTCTCAGAGCGGAAGACCTCGACGAAGCGTTCCGAATCGCCAACAGCACCGACTACGCCCTCACGGGCGGCATGTACAGCCGCAGCCCGAAGAATCTCCAGCGGGCGCGAACCGAAATGCGGGTCGGCAACCTGTACCTCAACCGCAGCATCACGGGAGCGCTGGTGCAGCGACATCCCTTCGGCGGTTACATGATGTCGGGCATCGGCAGCAAAGCCGGCGGTCACGACTACCTGTTGCAGTTCCTGATCCCGATTGCCGTCAGCGAAAACACGCTCCGCCGCGGCTTCGCCCCCCCGCCGGATTCGGAGCAGGAGTAGCCCTTCTCTTCCTTTCGAACCTATCCGCGCGTTGAATGACGAGTGCCGCGGCGGGTGGCCCAGCCGGTCCGGCTGGGTCGCGAAGCGACAAGATGTCTCACATTCAGCGTTCGGAGGTTCAAGAACCGGTCGGCAGTTCGGCCGGTCACCCGCGTTGGCTACTGCGGAAAGCGCCGCTTTCGGCAACGTTCCCTTGGGAAGCGGTGCCTCCAGAATCGTCACGGACCGGACCGGACCGCAGTCGCTTCGCCAAAGAACCGAAGCCGCCCGGCGGGGAGCGGTTCCCACACCGGGCGGCTGATGTCATGCGTTCGCGGAAGCGAACGGCTGACCGTCGGATCGCGATTACGTGAGTGCGTCGCGAACGGAACCGAACTTGGTGTTCGCGTTCGTACCAATCGCCTGGATGGCGGTCAGACAAACCACGACGATCAGAGCAAGCATCACGGCGTACTCGACGGCGGTGGGACCATCTTCCGAAACCAGGAAAGTCTTAACGCTGTTGGCAAGGTTCTTCATCTCAGCAACCCCTCATTCTTTCGATATGTAGCCGAGCCCCGTGACGAGGAACACCCTGCGCCAAGATGACCCGTAACCCCCACTGTTTTGCGGCTCCGTCTCGTGTCGACTCGCGGCTTGCGTCGTCCGTGTCACACGAGAAACCTAGGTCCGTCAGCGGAGGTGTCAAATGCAAATTCGCCGTTTTTCAGGATGTGGCGTCTGGGATTCATCAGAATGTTGAGTTCGACAAACATCGTGCGCGGTGGCCCGGGTTTCGACGGTTCTCCGGCCCGAGTTCCTTCCTCCCGCGAGTCGAATCGGCCGGAGTTCGAGTCCAACAACCCCTCATCAATCGTCCGCCCGCGTTAGACTGCCCGCTGTGATCCACTGTTTCCTCCGAATCTGTCGCGATGTCCGACCCTGCCCCCCATCCCGCCACGTTGCCGGCCGAGATGCTGCTCGCGGACTGTGATGTCGAACGGCTGAGACGGTCCGGTCCCGGCGGGCAGCATCGCAACAAAGTGGAGACCGCCATCCGTCTCACTCATCGCCCCACCGGTATTACAGCGATGGCGACGGAGCGACGAAGCCAGGCGGCCAACCTCGCACAAGCCTTGCGGCGGCTGAGAATCAACCTGGCGCTCGGTTTTCGAGCGTCCGCTCAGCGAGCACCGTCCTTGACGTGGACGTCCCGCTGCCGCGGCGGCAGAGTCCACATCAGCTCAAAACACGAAGATTTCCCGGCTCTGCTGGCAGAAGCCCTCGATGCGCTCCAGGCGGCTGAGTGGAACCTCTCCGCAGCCGCAGGCACGCTCGGCTGCACACAGTCACAGCTTTTGAAACTCCTGAAACGGGAACCCCGCGCCCTGAGCGACGTCAACCGCCACCGGACCGCCGAAGGCCGCAAACCGTACCTGTAGCAACTTCTCCCCGCCCGCAGCCATGCCCACGCCCCGGCGCAAGCGTGTTTTTCACGATGGGGGGATTGTCGGCGAACTGCCATCGGCGTTGCCTCCGGGCTAACCAGGATCATGGATGGGAGTTACCCCGGAGCCAACGGCGACGGACGACGGCGACGGACGCCCCCCCATCCGAAAAACACGTTCGCCCAAGCCCGCGCCCGATATCGGGTTGACACGTTTTTCACCCGCAGATACCCTCGACGCTCTTCGGTCAGCCGACCGGAAGTCCAAACAATCCGGGGGATTAGCTCAGTTGGGAGAGCGTCTGGCTGGCAGCCAGAAGGTCAGGGGTTCGAGTCCCCTATCCTCCATTCGACGATCTTGCGAGGAGTCGCAATTCGTCGCTAACCCCTGCAACGCAGGGGTTTTTTCATGCGCGGGCCGATCGGCTTGCGAGCGGTTGCGAGGCGATTCGTGCACTGACTGCGCCGGATTCTGCGCCGCTTTTGGAAGTGGTCATCGGTCACCTGAAGATTGTGCTTTCGGGCCACCGACTGCGAGTTCCCCATCCACGCGCAGTCGACATGTGATGGGAAAGTCTCTTCGAGTTCAGTCTGCCGCGTGCTCCGGAGAATCTGGAACAGATTGGTCCACGGTTCCAACCCGGCCCGCGAGATGATCCTCAGTAGCTGCGTTCTCAGGTTGGCGTTGGTGTCGCGGTAGCACGTGATGACAAATTCGGTGCCATCTTCGGCATCGTCGAACGCCTGCTCAAGTTGCTCCCGCAGTTCCGCAAAAAACGGAATCACACGCGACCCCTTCCCCTCGTGGTGCTCAGTCTTCGGACGCGTGACCGTGATGCGGTCGTTCTCCCCATCCACATCGCCCCATCGCAGGGAGAGATGTTCTGAGGGACATCGGAGACCGCCGAAGCGGCTAAGTGGATATATCAGCCGCCACTGGGCGTCGGGGCAGGCATTGCGGACAGCGTCGGACAGGGCCTCCACGTCGTGACGCAGCCGGTCGGCGTCGGCATCCGGTCGGGCCGCCACAACGTCGGCAGCGTCGCCGTGGTCCGGCAGGTCGGGGAGATCGACCAACTTGACGACCACAGGGGACGTCAGCTTCGCGAGGATGCCTGCCACGGTGTCCGCGTACTTGCGGCCCGGTCTGTCATTGCCTGGTAAGAGAATGGCTTCCTTGACCGTTGGTCGCGTAGGTGAATCGGATGGCCAGCTTGTCCGCATAGTTCTTCGCTTGCGCCACGCCGTCGGCCAATTCTTTATCCCACGCTTTGGCCTCGACGACACCCGGCTTGGTGTTGCGACAGACCTGCACATAATCGGCCGAGCGCGGCTTGCCGCGCCGTCCGAAGCCTTCGAGCCGCCCCAGCGTGATCGGATACTCGCGTCGGACGCGGCTCCCTTCGACCACGCCCCAACCGGCGGCAGCGAGGGCCGGGTCAATGTGTTCGGCGCGGGTTTCGGCTTCGTTCATCGGTGGCGACTCACGAGTATGTGGCGAAGTCGTCGTCTCGAATTAACAGGTTGAGATACTTCGGATGAATAAACAGCTTCTCACGGCCCACGGGGCGTTCTTCCAAGACGCCGATTTCGACCAGTTCCTTCAGATACCGCGAGGCCGCCTGTCGTTTTGCGATGCCCGCGTCCACGACATTTTGAATGCGACAATAGGGCAGTTCGAAAATCAAGCTCAGCAGTTCGTAGCTGTAAATCTTCGTTCGTCGGTCACGCACATAGTCGCTGGTGTGCTCCATCAGCCGCCGGACAGCTTCGATCTTGGCGCGAGTCCAGTCGGCGGTTTCTTTGACACCCTGGATGAGATACAGCAGCCACGCTTCCCAATTGTTGTCGCAAGTCACTTCCAGCAGCAGGCGGTAATAGTCTGCGCGGTTCTCGATGATGTACCGGCTGAGATACAGGATCGGCAGCGTCAGGAGTCCTTCGTGGATTAGGAATAAGCTGTTGAGCACGCGCCCCGTGCGACCGTTGCCGTCGGTAAATGGGTGGATCGCCTCGAATTGATAGTGCCCCACCGCCATGCGCACCAGCGGATTGATGTCTTTTGCCTCATGCAGGAAGCGCTCCCAGTTCGCCAGCAGCTTGCGCAGCAGGTCTTCGCCCTCAGGGGGCGTGTAAACGATCGTCGGTTTGCCCTTGCTTGTTTCTCTGGCCAGGGCCGTTCCGGGCACCCGGCGCACCCGCATTTCGATGCCCTTGATCCTGGTGCAGACTGTCTCGGCCGTGCGCGTGGTGAGCGGATGTTGGGCGAGCGATCGAAAGCCTTCGAGCAGCGCCTGGCTGTAACGCAGGGCTTCTTTGGTGGCCGGATCGGCCTGGTCGTCGCTGGCCCGATGCTGGAACAGTTGATCCGTGGTGGTCACGATGTTTTCAATTTCCGAACTCGACTGCGCTTCCAGCAGCGGCAACGTGTTGATGAGCACCGCCTGATTGGGGATCAACTGGGCCGCCTGCTTGAGTTCGGCCAGCGCGGCACGGGCGGGGATGCATTGCTTGAGAACGGCCCGCGTCTCCAACTCGGCTGCGGGCGGCAGCGGCGGGAGGCCGTTGTACGGGATATCCGCCCGCCACGTAACCTCTTTCCTTTTCGATGGTTTCGCTGTTTTCGGCATGCCTGGAGCATATGTCGTCGTCAGCGACAGGTCAAGAAGACGTGTCGCTGTTTTTAGATTTCTGCGACATGTTGTGCGGGCGTGTCGTTTCCAGCGACATGTCATCCGTCGTCGCTTCGCTTCAGGAAACCGATCCCCAAGACCGGCGCGACGTGTTCGGCGCGGGATTTGGCTTCGTTCATGGCTTCAGCCTCCGAACACTTCGCCCGATGGTTTGATCAGATCAATAAAGTTGATGCAGCCGACGTCGCCAAGGACTTGTTGGGGGAGGACTTTTCGGGCATCGTCACCAGCGACCGCTACGGCGGGTACGACGGGGCCGGCCGCCAGCAACTCTGCTGGGCGCATTGGCTGCGCGACATTCAAAGTCTGATCGAAGCCGGCGGAGAAGCGAAGGCCATCGGCCGGCGATTGAAAACCTGTGGGGAGACATCGTTTCATGACTGGCACCGCGACCGCAACGGCACGATCACGCGACAGACGATAAGACGCAATATCCACAAACTGTGGTGGCCGGCCTACGAAACCCTCGAAGAGGGAACGCTCAAGCTCCAAGGCAAGCAGGCCGGCCTGTGCCGGCACATTTGAAATGGCGTCGACCATCGGTGGACGTTTCTGCAGCACGAGAATGTCGATCCGACGAACAATGCCAGTGAGCGTTCATTGCGTGGTCCTTCGCTACCGCCCTCGGCCTTCCTCCTCCCGGATGGGTCGGCGGCCTCGGTTGCTTCTGGCGGAAGCTGTCCTTCGGCACGCCGAGCACTTCCGGCAGCCGCTTCGTGGAGACGCTGCTGAGCGTGATCGAAACGTGCCGCCAGCAGGGACGCAACGTGTTTGCTTTCGTCACCGACGCCGTCAAAGCCCACTTCGTCAGCCAACCAACACCCAAACTGCGATCCGAGGTGTCAACGGTTACCGTGAGTTCTCCATGCGTTTCTTGCGAACAAACGCCATTTGGTGATCCGCCAATGGAGAGGCCCTGAAGGAGCGGCTGCCATCGAATGTTCTTCGAGACGGCGCGAAGTGGGCGACCGCAGTCGCGCCGCCATGCGATCAGTGACAGGCGCGAAATGGCCGACGAGTTTGGCATTGGGAGTCGGTCGGCTTCAGAACCTACGATCACGAATCAGTCTCGAAAACCAGAATTCGAGCAGCGGGCTCGTCGCCCCAAGCCTATCTCCCCCGGCCGCGCCACAATAGGATGTGCGATGGGAGTGCGTGATCCCCCAAGCCCTGTTGCCCCGAAGTCTAGTCTGGAAAACTGCCGATGCACGGATCCGGTTCGCTCAAGTTTGGGCTGTTGTGCAGTCTGATCCTGGTGCTCTGTTCACCGGCGTTCGCCGTGGTCGAACTTGGTCAGTCGGTTGGGGAGTTTTCCATCCTCGATGCGCGTGACAATGCACTTGTGGTGACGACCAGCCCGAAGCGGGCCGCCATTGCGATTCTTTTTCTGTCCGCGCGAAGTGACGCGGTGGACGAGTCGCTGGAGACCATTAATCGCTTGTACCGAAAACATCGGCGACTTGGCGTGGTGTATCTCGGTATCTGCTCCAACGGAGTCGAAACGGCGGACGAACTGGGAATCTTTGCTCGCAACCGCGGATTGATTTTCACGATTTACAGGGATCCGAAAGCAACTGTTGCCGGAAAACTCGGCATCGCCGCCGTTCCTTCGGTTGCACTCATCGATTCGAACGGGCGTTTGGTTCACCGAGGGGGACTTGAGTCCAAGGCAGGAGTTCTGGCGTTTGATGCCGCCGTGACCGACAAAGTAACGCCGCGTGGGGAAGGGGCGGCCATCAAGCCATCGCCGATCGCCCAGCCGGGCGAGAAACGGGAAGAAGCTGACCTTTACGGGGCGCTGTCGTTTTCGTCCGAACTGGTGTTCGAGCGAATCCCCGGAGCAGCCGTTTATCATTGCTCGACCATTGCCGAAGCGGCAAACGGCGATCTGCTCTGCTTGTGGTACGGCGGCAGCTATGAATCAGCGGACGATCAGACGCTGTTCCTTGCTCGTCGACTTCCGGGCAAACGAATCTGGCAGACTCCGCAGGCGTTGATCAAAGGGCCGGAACCGCTGCCGGGGAACGGTGTGATCTTCGTCGACGGACACAAACGAGTGTGGATCGTCTGGTGCCGGATGGAGGATGCCCGGCCGCTTGGGCGAGGGCAAGGCTGGGACAACTGCCGGTTGATGGCCAGAGTCTCGAACGATCACGGAATGACCTGGAGCGATGACACCGAGTTTCTGGACGACACGTTGCGGGCCGTACCGCGGAATCCTCCGGTTTATCTCGCGACTGGCGATCTGGTGCTGCCGTTGGAAGCGATCGTCAACGGGGTGGAAGGCTCGATTTTTCTGATTGGTTCCGAAGGGGGAATGCGCTGGCGTCAGGGGGGCTTTACTCCCGGAGGGAGTCAGCCGACGTTAGTCCAGCGAAACGATCAGTCATTGTTCGCACTGATGCGGAAGGCGCCCCGGTTGACGCAAATTGAATCGCTTGACGGGGGAGAAACCTGGTCGGAGGCTGTCCCCTCCGTGCTGCGGAACCCGGACGCCGGTATCACAATGACACGGCTGGCCAACGGTCACGTGGTGGCCGTCTTTAATGACTCGGAATCGTCTCGAACTCCGTTGAGCATCGCCCGTTCGCTTGATGAAGGACGCACCTGGGAAACACCGTTGCATCTTGAGTCGAATCCCGGCGAATACTCTTATCCGTGTGTGATACAGACCAGCGACGCAAAGGTTCACGTCACGTACACGTATCGGCGGTACGCGATCAAGCACGTTGAGCTGAACGAGGAATGGCTGAAGTACATCGAGCGGCCAAACTGAGGTAAGCATTTGCCCACAGATTGCATGCGACCGCCCAGTCATGCGAAGGCCGACGAACGACTGGTGGAATCTCATCGGTATTCTGAGGTCGCCGAAAACTGACCGTATTCTGATTCGCGCGATCGGACTGAGTGAGTCCTGAATTCCCAAGCGTTTTCCAGCGCACGAATCCCGGGTCAAGAACTCGGAGGTTTGCTCAGAATCAGACCTGATCGGTCAATTCGCGCCGAACTGACTCTCGAATCGCGTTGAGATTCGAACGTTGGACGGGACTCACAGACTGCGGTCGGAATGAGCCCACTCGTGGCCTTCGCGACAGCATCCTGAACGGATCTCATTTCCCCAGATTCCGCCACCAGCGGAGTTCGTTTGCGCCACGCTCGGCGCATGCGACAATGTCGAGGCGGCCGTCATTGTCCAAATCTGCCAGAACGACCGTCACCGCGTTCGGCCAGTTCTGTTTGATCGAGTGCATTGCCCAGTCGCGGGTTGGGTCGCCCGAATTCTCGAACCAGGCGATACGGCCTCGGGCGCCCCATCCCGTCGCGACCACGTCCAGATCACCATCACCATCGAGGTCGCCCGCGACCGCTTCAAATCCTTGAGGAAAACTCGCGGCGATTGGATGTTTCTTCCATTCGGTTCCCGGTCCTGGCGTGCCGAGGTTTTCGTACCAGGCAATCTGGTGCGAATCCGGCGAGTTGTTTCCGACCGGTGCGGCGATGCCGAACGCCATCACCACATCCAGGTCGCCGTCCGCATCCATGTCGACAGGATGTCCGTGCGCGGGAGCCACGGTCCGGGCATCGATGACGTGTTTCTTCCAATGTTCGGTCGCCGGCTTGCCGGAGTTTTCGTACCAGACAATCAGATTGCCGACGCGAGCGCTGCCGAGAAGGTCGGGCTTGCCGTCACGATTGAAGTCTGCGACGGCGATCGTGCGGGTCTCTGCGGTCATGTGTTCGACCTCATGCCGAATCCATTCGCTTCCCTCTCCCGGTTGGCCGGCGTTTTCGAACCAATCGAACCGATTGCCGAATCGCCAGCTCGAAGCAGCGACGTCGAGATCGCCATCACCATCGAGATCGGAAAGGGCAACGTCGTAAGATCCGGGAATCTCCTTCGGCTGCGCAACACGATGGAGCTTCCAGGGTTGGGCGATTTCCTTCGGGCCCGGGTTCTCGAACCAACGGATGTCCCATTTCAAATTGTCGACGATCACCACGTCGGGCCGGCCGTCCCGGTTGATATCACCAATTGCGTGCCGCTCCAGACGGATGGGCTGATCTTCTTCGTTGGCGTACTTCTGAATGAAGGAATGTTTGAAGTTCCCGTTCCCGTTGTTCAAGAGCAGGTAGAGGTTGCTGTTCGGCTCGGCATCAGAACTGGTCAGGTCAAGATCACCGTCGCCGTCGAGATCAGCCACCGCACACGCATAGGCATACGTGTAATTCGCGAGCAAACGTTGCTCGGCGAGCTTCAGCGGCCCCGCTTCAATCGTCGTTGGTTGCTCCGGTTCAGCCGACGGTTCACCGCGGGGGTCGAGGAGAGCAACGATGGTCTGTGCATAGACACGATGGCCGAAATCGTTTGGATGATTCACGCCGTTCCCAGTCTGATCCCAGTCCTTCTTAACTTCCAGGAAGCCCGCCCAGATCGACGTCAGATCGGCAAGCGCGATGCCCGGTTCGCAAAGTTCTGCCAGTGCATTGCGATAGGCGGGAAACAACTCGTGACGCAGCCCGGTCCAATCGCGATTGCCCAGCATGGACGCCACCAGAATGAACTCCGACTCAGGCAGAGCCCCGCGAATCATGCCGATCATTTTCTGCGTGTTCGCCTGGTAGACTTCCGCGGAGCGGCCCGCCGAATCGTTCATGCCGAAGGCCAGAATGACCAAGTCCGGCTCGGCTTCAACGATCTGATCGACCTGAGTCAAACCCCATCCCGTATCCGTCCCGCCAACGGAGAGGTTCTTCAGATCAACCTTCGTCCGGAACCGTACTTCCAGATGCAGCCGCAGTAGCTCCGGGTATGCCGGCTGAAAGGGAGCCGCTTCTCCGAGCTTTGAGGAATTCGCCCCGGCGGAGATGCTGTCTCCAAGCAAGACGATCGACAGCGGTCGCTTATTGAGCAGTTTGTGGACCGATCGCGGCAGTGCTTTGGCGTCAAAGTTGGGGACTGGCGACGTCCAGAGGCCTGGCGCGTGCTGGTACGTGATGCACGTTTGCATGTCGGCATACTCGAGCCGGGCACCAAAGAAGATCTCGCCGTTGCCGTCGCGATGCGTCAACTTGTATTTCTGTGTGCCCGCCGGGCGACGCAGTTCTTGAGGAGTCCGCGACACGATTCGCGAACCAGCGGGGAGAACAATCTTGCGAGAATCTGCCTTCCAGATGTAGTCCCGTCCTTCCTCGTAGGTTATGTCTCCGGCAGAATTTCGAACGGCGAGAATTCTCTGCACGGGAAAGAGCACCGAGGCTGTTGCTTCGCCCGTTGCCGGATTCTTGATGACCAACACGGACTCTCCTTCGACGGTGTCGCCCTGCCAGAATGGGCGCAGAAGCTCGGGTGCGTATTTCCACGAAGATTCAATCGGTTCCTCAGCAAATACCGCGGCTTGCATCGCCACGATGAGGAATGCAGCGCGGCGAATGCAGTCGGGACCCGAACGTCGGTCTGGAGCAGATTGCCGTGGGGTCATGATGAGGTCCTTGATGGAAGGGCGCGGGGATTGATGTGTGGCACGTCGGCCAATCGTCAAGATCATCAGGTCGTTAACAACGGGCCCGCCGCTCTTGCGACGCGACAACCTCCGAATCAAGTTTGCGAGTCTGTCCGAATGGAGCGGCGTTGCCGTTCGGACCAGCGGCGCCCTCCACGATCGATAGCAGGGCCGGGGCTTTCTTGTCTGTCCCGATTCATCGACCGGCAGTTGGCACACCGCACGTCCAGCCGCACGTACGGGGAGAATGCCGACCACGGAATCGTAAGTGAATTGCAAACGGAAATCGAACCGCCGCGCATCATCAAGGAGATCCCTCGTTGGCAGCGGGTGCTCTCCAGACGGTTTCTCAATTGGTTCCAGTTGCGCATAATCAGTTGAGCTTGACGTCCCTGAAACCATGGAGCACCTGGTATGTCGCTCGCTGTCTTGGCGATCCTGGCCGCCTGCACTGCGGCACAGGCCGAAGACCTGAACTGTCTCACGGAGCAATCTCGCGCCGATGCGATTGCCTACGGGCAGTTGCAGCAGGAATCTTACGCGGCGCTCGATCGTCGGCGGAAGCGGTATGAGCAGCTGACAACGCCGGAGCAGGTGACGGCGTATCAACAGCAGTTGCGCGAGTTCTTCATCCGGCAACTGGGCGGTTTCCCGGAACGTTCTCCGCTTAACGCCCGGACAGTCGGCGTCATCGAAGCAGAGGGCTACCGGATCGAGAAGGTGATCTACGAGAGTCAGCCACACCACCATGTGACGGCCAATTTCTACCTGCCGGACGGCGACGGGCCGTTTCCCGGTGTCGTGGTAGCGAGCGGACACAGCCGGACGGCCAAGACGGCTGATTACAATCAGCGGTTCGGCATCATGATGGCCTTGCACGGCATGGCCGCGCTTTGCTTTGACCCGATCGGACAGGGGGAACGGTCACAGTTCCTGGACGCTGACGGGCAGCCGCAGTTCTCGTCCACCACGCGTGAGCATTTCCTGGTCGGTGTCGGTTCGATCCTCGTTGGTCGTAACACGGCGCGCTACCGCGTGTGGGATGCGATCCGCTCAATCGACTATCTGGCCGGCCGTCCTGAGGTGGATGCGGAGAAGATCGGCTTGACCGGCTGCTCGGGCGGAGGGACGCTCACCAGCTACGTGATGGCGCTCGATGATCGGGTGGCCTGCGCGGCGCCGGCCTGTTACCTCACCACCTTCCGCAAGCTGATTGAAACGATCGGCCCGCAGGATGCCGAGCAGAATATCTACGCCCAGCTCGCCTTCGGGATGGATCACCCGGACTACGTGCTGATGCGCGCGCCGCGTCCGACGCTGATCAGTTCCACAACGGGTGATTACTTCGACATTGAAGGCGCGTGGGACAGTTTCCGACAGGCCAAGCGCATCTATGCCCGTCTCGGCCGGCCGGAACAGGTCGGCCTCGTCGAAGTCGAAGGAGGTCATGGCGTGCATCCACAGAACTTGGCGACAATTGTCCATTGGATGCAGCGATGGCTGACCGGGCGCGACGAACCGGTCGCACCAACCGAACTGTCTGTGCGGCGGTCGGAGGAATTGCTCTGCACTGAATCGGGCCAGGTGCTCACGCTGCCGGGGGAGCGGTCGGTCATTGATCTCAACGCTGAGCACGAATTGGAATTGGCGGAAGCCCGGCAGTTGTTGTGGACTGAGAGCACTCCCGAACAGATGGCCGATCGGATTCGCAAGATCGTCGGAGTTCCCGGCAACGATCAGCTCCAGGCACCGGACTGGGATGATGTCGGGCGTATCAATCGGGACGGCTATCACATTGATAAGCTGATCCTGCGGACAGAAACGTCCGTGCTGCCCGGGCTCACGTTTCATCCCCCCGATCCCCAGGAAGACGCCTATCTCTATCTTCACGAGGACGGCAAGCTGGGCGATTCTGAAGTCGGCGGCGAAATCGAGAAACTGGTCGCAAAGGGATACGTCGTGGTCTCTGTCGATCTGCGCGGTCAGGGAGAGACCGGCAGCGGCAAACCAGATGAGCTGCTGGGCGACTGGAAAACGTACTTTCTTGCGTACCTGCTGGGGAAGCCACTGATCGGACTGCAGACGGCAGACGCCCTCGCGGCTGCACACTTTGTCGCTTTCTATCAAACCCCAACTCCGCGAAACGTGCATCTCGTCGGTGTCGGACAGGCGGGAGTGACAGCGCTGCACGCCGCGGCATTGAACCGCGAGCGGTTCGCCACGGTGACGATTCGAAACGCACCACAGGAGTGGGCGACGGTCGTCCGCGAGCCCCTGCCGTCCGGACGATTGACGGGCACCGTCCACGGAGCGCTCGAGGTCTACGACTTACCCGATCTGGTGCGCCTCATCGGAGCAAACAAGGTCGAGTTCGTACACACTGATTAACACTGTCGACCAAAACCCAACCCGAGCGTTGAATCGCCCACGACCACTACCGATGGGGTTGCCTCCAACCACATTTTTCGACTCACGATCCAGCACCGGAGAACGGGCCCGTTCTTCACAAGTCCGACCATTTCCTGCGGCAGCCGAAGACTGGCCGTCCCCACGAATGGTGGGCGCCCACCGCAGAGAAAACTGGAGTGACAACTCTTGGCTGCGGCCCGGTGGGGAATCGCCTCATCCCCGAAATGTCCTTCAGCGCGCAACAAGCTGAGTCCCGAAAGAGCCGACAATCCTGACAGTCTCAGCCACGAACGTCGATTGGCACTGTGTGGAGACCGGCGGGGCTGAGAGAAAAGATCGAACATCTTGCGACACTGACAAGACGCCTCTTGGGCGCCAATTGAGTTGATAGGTCCTCACAGCGCGCGAGCGAGCGAAGTCCTTCGGAAGGCGGTCCCGTCACTCACCGCGACAGGTCGACGGAGACTAACTCCTTGCCGTTGCGAATGTAGGCGTGCCTGTTTGCGAACGCAGGCATACTCCAGACGACATTCCGGCCGAACGCAACATTCGTCGGTTCAATGACTCTCGCCCGATCGATCTCCGTGAACTGCTCGCCGTCCATCTTGGCGATCACCAAGTCTCCATTCTCGGTGAACATCCAGAAACGATCGGCCTGTTTGACGATGAACGCCGTTCCTGATCCGACCCGCCGCCGGCTGACTGGTTGAGGCGTCGCCCACAGTCTCTTCCCCTCAGGGAGTTTCAGTGCCGCGAGGTCTCCCGACTGATCAAAACCGTAGAGGACGCCCCGATCGGCAAACGGTTGGACGTTGACTGGTGAAATGGCGTCGCGGGTCTTGTCTTGCCACACGACTTCTGCGGCAGGTCTGTCGGCGTCGAGCTTGAGCAGCATGCTCTTCCGCGAATACCCGGCAGCGTACAGGTAGTCGTCAAGCAAGATTGGCGACATGATGATTGAGCCGTTGGTGGCCTCGTACGGCAGCGACCAGTATTCGTTGCCGTTTTCCGGGTTGAGGGATGTGACTGCATCGGGACGCAGTAGGATCAGTTGGCGTACGCCGCCGGCTGTGACGATTGTGGGTGGCGAGTAGCCCTGCGATTCGGCAGTGATCGCCCGCCAGATCTCCTCACCCGTGTCTTTCGAGAGAGCGACGACGTGCGTCCCCGCGCCACCGGCCAGTGTAATCAAACGATCGCCATCAATCAGCGGATGCGCGGCATAGCCCCAGATCGCGGGCTTTGTGCTGTATTTCTCGGGCAGGTTCTGCGACCACACCACAGCACCAGAATCCAACGCCAGACAACGTAAGTCACCTTGTGCGCCCAGCGTGTATACGTGACGTCCGTCGATCACCGGCGTACAGCGTGGACCGGCCGGATAGGAAATCGTGTAGTTGACAGGGTACTCGTGCTCCCAAATTCTGTCGCCGGTTGCCTCGTCGAAACACAGCACGCGCTCGTGTCCGCTGAAGCCGAGCCGTTCAAGGTTCGAAGCGTTCACGTGATCGCCGCTGACGTAATCCGTCACCACAACCCGGCCCTGCGCGACTGCCGGGCCGGCGTAGCCACCGGCAATCGTGGCACGCCACAAGATTTGCGGACCGCCCTGCGGAAACCGGACGATCAGACCTGTCTCTCGCCACTCGTTGTCTCTTGCGGGTCCCATCCAGTGGGGCCAGTCATCTGCGCCGGCAGCATTTGGCCATAGGAAGAAACATGTGACAATCAGGATCTGTCGGCTCTTCATCATTCCGATCGCCTTTCGTAACTGCCCTCAGCGCCAGTCAAAGTGGAACTCTCACTTTGGCGGAACATTCCGACCGGCGCACCGCCGCCTCAGCGTCACTGCTGCAGGCCGATCGCGGCTGACCACTGCGGGTCAGCCGATCATGGATCTCCTGGGAAGGAGACAAACACATGGACACGGTGCCACAGACGGTTTCTCCGGCGGATGGCCAGCTTGTGGCAGAATAACCGCCCCCGGCTGACAGGGCCAGAGCGTATCAAATGGCCGCACGTGTGATGTGGCCGTTGACGGATTGCCCCCGAGTTTCGATGCTGCGGATTCCCCGCGTTGAACCGACCGCGTTTTCGGAAGCGCCCTGTTCGCAAGGCCGAAGAGCCCGCCGATCAACCTGGATAACGTCTGCCGCTGTTAGGACGCGATACACTGGTCCGCCAATCCCCTGGCGATCGAGTCGGATTAGAGTCAAACAAAAAGCCGAAATGCGGAGCGAACCCATGCGTTGCCTGATCGTCTTCGTGATTTTCGGTCGGTGTTTCTCCGACTGTCAGGCACAAACACCGCCGCCGCCAGGAAAGCTGGTCAGCCTCCAGATCGAAACCACACTCGTCCCCAGCCCTGCGACCGTCGATGTCCTCTCGCCACCCGGATATGAACAGTTGTCCGAACCTGTGCCCCTGTTCATTTGGTTGCACGGTGGAACCTCTGGGAAGGACTTCCTCGGAAACCGCATGCGGTCATTCATCGAGAGCGCATGGGCGACTGGGGACCTGGTGCCCTGTGTCGTCGTGGCGCCGGTCACCGGCGCGTCGTTCTTCATTGATTGGCACGATGGCACAAACCAATGGGACACGTTCATCACCGGACAGATGTTGGCTTACATGCGAAAACACTATCACGTCATTCAGGATCGGGCGGGAACCGTCATTGGGGGAAGCTCCTTTGGAGGACAGGGCACGCTGCGGATCGCGTTTCGCCACCCGACAATGTTTGCCGCAGCGGCTTCCATGGCACCAGGTTTCCCCGCGGTGCTGACGCTCGAAGACTGGGATATCAGCTATTTCGACGCCGATGTCTTGTCGGATCACGGTGCACGATTCGGCAGTCCCGTGGACAGGGCCTTTTGGCGCAGGACCCACCCCCCGACGATGGTCATCGATCACCCCGGCAAACTGCGAGAGTCAGGCCTGCAACTGCTCATTGAGGTCGGCGATGAAGACGCCAATGGCAACTTCCGGTCCGTTGAGTTGCTGCACCGGCTTCTGTTCGACGCGGCAATCGAGCACGACTACCACCTGCACCGCGGTGCCGCACATGTCGGCCGCTCGAAACATTGGCGCTTTCCCGAGGTCTTCCGTTTTGTTTCCCGAGCATTGGACCCGGCCACTGACACGGACCCGGACGCCGAGCGACACAAGCTCAGAGCAATCCAGCGGGGCCGGTATCAACCGAGAACCACCAACGAGCTCCCTCTGACGCCGGTGAGATTTGAAAAGCCCGAGTGAGGATCCACGCCCATAGGGCGTGGATCCTCACTCGCTGGCTACAACGGCTACAACGGCCAGGACGGCATGGGGCCAGATTTGGCTGTGGCTCGGCTGACCTCAGATGATGAATCGACCCGGGTCAGGTGCGTCGCAACCGAATGGCGGAACGTATGTGCGGTGACTCGCGTCTGAATATCACTATATCACTCCGCTGGGCGGCGGCGTGAATTGCCTTGGAGTGGGCGGCTATGGTCTGCGGGCCGTGTCTTGGAGATTCGGGATTTGCTCAGTACCCCACCGCTGCGCCGTCTTTGCGGGGTTCGGTGCCGCCGCTGAGGGTGCCGTGGGCGGCGTCGATCATGATCGCCTGATAGCCGCCGAAGGACGTGCGGTCGCGGGTGACCTGGTGTCCGCGCTGTTTGAGCAGGTCGACGACTTCGTTGGTGACGCCCGATTCGACGACGACGCGTCCGCCGCCGGCTTCCATTGGTGCGCCGGTTGGCTGGGCGGAGCCGATGTGCCGGACGCGGGCGGCGTCGCCTGCTGATTGCACGTCCATGCCGAAGTCGATCATGTTGACGAGCACCTGCACGTGCCCCTGAGGTTGCATGTCGCCGCCCATCACGCCGAACACAAGCCACGGTTGGCCATCCTTGGTCGCCATCGCGGGGATGATGGTGTGGAACGGACGCTTGTGCGGTTCGAGCCGGTTGGGGTGTGTGTCGTTGAGGGCGAACAAGGCGCCCCGGTTTTGCAGCACGAAGCCGGCGTCTCCCGGCACCATCTTCGAGCCGAAGCCGTAGTAGTTGCTTTGGATGAATGAGCAGCAGTTCCCCTCGTTGTCGACGACACACAGATAGACCGTGTCGCCTTTCTGGAGAATCGGGTCGCCGGGCGGGACGTCGACGGCCGCCTTGTTGGGATCGATCCGTTTGCGTTGGCGGGCGGCGTATTCCTTCGAGATCAACTCGGCAACCGGGACGTCCTCGATGGCCGGGTCGGCGTAGAACCGGGCGCGGTCCGCAAAGGCGAGCTTCTTCGCTTCGATGAACAGGTGCAGATACTCCGCCGAGTTGTGCCCCATTTCTTTGATGTTGTAGGGCTCCAGCAGGTTGAGCACCTCCAGTGCGGCGATCCCCTGCCCGTTGGGGGGGAGTTCCCAGATGTCGTACCCGCGGTAGTTCGTCGAGACCGGCTCGACCCACTCGGATTGGTGGTCGGAGAAATCCTTTTGGGAGAAATAGCCGCCGTTGGCCTCGCTGAATGTCACAATCGCATGGGCGATCTCGCCGTTGTAGAACGCGTCGCGGCCTCCTTCGGCGATCAGGCGGTAACTGCGGGCCAGGTTCGGGTTCTTGAAGATCTGTCCGAAACCAGGTCCCTTGCCGTCGGTGAGGTAGGTCTTCGCGGTATCGGGCCACTTCGCCAGTTCGTCTGCCGACCCTCGCCAGGAGAGGGAAATCAGTTCGCTGACCGGAAAGCCGTGTTCGGCATAGGCGATCGCCGGAGCCAGAACCTGATCGAATTCCATCGTCCCGAACCGCGATCGCAACTCCTGCCAACCATCAACGCAACCGGGAACCGACCATGCCAGCGGACCGGTGCTGGGAATTCGGGTCAGTTTTTTCTCCTTGAACACGTCCCGAGTCAGGGCATAGGGGCTGCGACCGGAGGCGTTGAGACCGTAAAGCTGTTTGGATTTCGCGTCCCAGTAGATGACGAACAGGTCGCCGCCGATGCCGCAGCTCATTGGTTCGACCAGACCGAGCATCGCGTTGGTGGCGATGGCCGCATCGACTGCGTTGCCGCCCGCCTGCAAGATGTCGAGCCCAACTTGTGCAGCTAGCGGTTCACTGGTTGCCACGATGCCTTGTCGGGCAACGAGCGCTGAGCGGCTCTTGCGGGGATTGCCCGCCGGGCGGTCGTAGGGCGCGGCGTAGCGGGGCGAAGCGTCCTCGGAATTCGCGAAGGGGGCCATCAAACACAACCAGGCGGTTAGGCAGAGAACACAACAGAGGCCAATCTTCCAAGGGCGCAGCATGGGATGTCAATCACTTCGTTCCTAGGGATTGGGGGATTCGACGACCACATCCGAGTTTGGCGGACTTGTCCCGGGATCGCAACATCTGCCGGGGGCAAAGTCGGCGGATTGCGGATTGCGGTGGATCTTTGAAAGAGGATGGGCCCAGGATGACGCGAATCGAACGGATGAGCGCAGATTGACAGGAGTTGTCTGCGCGATTCTCACTCGAATGCAGAATTAGCTTGTATCTCTCATCGGAAAAGAAGCGTCTGGCCGCTCTGCGGAACGAATCCGCCGTCATCCTCCGAATCCGCGTCATCCGCGGCCCATCCATCTCGCCCGCCAAACTCAATGGCATTCTGAATTCAGTCCCGTCATGATGGACGGTCCGCCTTCGGGACGTTGTCCGAAACTTCGATTGCCCCGCCGCCGATCGCCATTGATCAGGAGAGAGAGATGATCCGCCGATTCGTCCTGTGGAGTATCCTCGCGCTCGGCGTGGGATCGATTCTGTTGAATCGTCCGACAACCGCCGCAGCCGCCGAGCGCCCGAACATCCTCTGGATCACGAGTGAGGACAACGGACCCCAGCTCGGCTGCTACGGGGACGAATACGCCGTCACGCCGAATCTGGATCAGTTCGCCTCGAGTGGCTCGCGATATCTCACCTGCTGGTCCAATGCGCCGGTCTGTGCCCCGGCGCGGACGTGCATCATTTCCGGGCTGTACCCGGCCAGCACGGGCGGTCAGCACATGCGGAGCCTCACGCGTCTGCCGGACGGATTCCGGATGTATCCCCAACACCTGCGGGATGCCGGTTACTACTGCACCAACAATTCCAAGGAGGACTACAACCTCGAAAAGCCCGGCCGGGTGTGGGACGAGTCGTCCAAGACGGCTCATTGGAAAAACCGCCAGGAAGGACAGCCCTTCTTCGCGATCTTCAACCTGACCATCAGCCACGAGAGCCGAATCCGCAACGCCATCGATCGCAAGGATCGCATCCACGACCCCGGCAAGGTCCGCATCCCCGCCTATCACCCGGATACGCCGGAGGTCCGCAAGGACTGGGCTCAATACTACGACCGCCTCACCATGATGGATGCCCAGTTCGGCGAACGGCTCCGGGAGATGGAGGACGCGGGGCTCGCTGACGACACGATCGTCTTTTACTACGGCGACCACGGCTCCGGCATGCCCCGCAGCAAGCGCTGGCCGTACGACTCCGGGCTGCACGTGCCGCTGCTCGTCCGCATTCCGGAGAAATTCGCCTCTCTGCGTCCAACGGGCTACGAAACCGGCGGCACCACCGACCGGCTCGTCGCGTTTATCGACATGGCGCCCACGCTGCTCAGCCTCGCCGGCATCGAGCCGCCCGCCCACTACCAGGGACACGCCTTCGCCGGTCCATTCATCACGGAGCCGCAGCCCTATCTGTACGGCTTTCGGGATCGCATGGACGAACGCTACGACCTCGTCCGCTCCGTTCGCGACCAGCGATACGTTTACGTCCGCAATTACAACCCCCACGAAATCTACGGCCAGTATCTCGACTACATGTTCCGCACACCAACGACCCGTGTGTGGAAGCGACTGTTCGATCGTGGCGAACTCAACGAGGAACAGTCCCGCTTTTGGCAGACCAAGCCCCCCGAGGAACTGTACGACATCACCGCCGACCGGGACGAAGTCCACAATCTGGCGGACAGACCGGAGCATCAGGAGGCCCTCACAAGGCTCCGACAGGCTAACACCGACCACCTGCTCCGCATCCGCGACCTCGGCTTTTTGCCGGAAGGCGAGATCCATTCGCGTTCCGAAGGCTCAACGCCCTACGAGATGGGTCACGATCCGCAGCAGTATCCGTTGGAGCAAATCCTTGCGATCGCGGAGACCGCCTCCGCTCTGGATCCGGCGGCGGTTCCCGAACTCATTGCCGCGCTCGACGACGACGACAGCGCCGTCCGTTACTGGGGAGCACTCGGCTTGCTGATGCGGGGGGAAACCGCCGTGATGGAGGCCCGCGATCCGCTGATTGATGCGATGGAGGGGCCATCGGAATACGTTCGGCTTGTCGCCGCCGAAGCCCTCGCCCGCTACAGCGACGACCGGGACGATCGCACGCAATCGCTGTCGATTCTCCTGGGACGGGCCAATGTTCAAAAGTACGGCCTGTACGTCTCCATCGCCGCCCTCAATGCCATCGATGATCTGGACGGACGGGCGGCCATTCTCAAACGGCAGCTCAAAGCGCTCCCGACAACGTCCGACACCGTTCCCGACCGCATGAAATCCTACGTCCCCCGTCTGATCGAAAAAACCGTCAGTGACCTCGACGCGCTGGAGTAACGGAACAAATCTCGGTTGTTCCAAGTTCCCCGTTTACATGACGACGATGAGTTTCTGTCACACGAAGACACCGAAGGCGTTACCCAACGCAGCCCAGGGTCAGCGGCGTCGCCGCGCCATCCGGGGCACTTGTGGACGCCAACAACTCGAACCCTGTACCGGTTCCACAACACGGACGCTCGGTGATTCCCGGTGAATGTGCGATTGTTCAACCCTTACAGGGTTGTCGGTTCATTCGTTAATCCCCCCAGGGTGCGCTCACTTCGTTCGCGACCCTGGGCTGTGCTGTTGAACGCCTTTGGCGTAAAGAACTTGCGTCACTCGAGATTTGACAGCCAAACGGGGGACGACTGACAAACGGGGAACGACTGAAACGGGGAACGACTGAAACGGTCGATCCAACGTTCGCACCGCAATCGACGCCGCTTGCGGATTCGCCCCACCATTGGGCCGCCGTCCCCACCGCCCTGTCCCAAAACGACGAAGGCCCGGCCGTTTCCGGTCGGGCCTTCGTCACAGAGGAGAGCCTTGTTGAAGTCTCACGTGAGGGTGTAGGCTTCCATGCCGTGTTCGGTGATGTCGAGGCCGCGCTGTTCCTCCTCGGGCGAAACCCGCAGGATGCCGACCACTTTCAGGCCGTAAAACACGATCAGCATGGTGACAAACGCCCACGCACAGATGATGGCGGTTGCTTTGAACTGAACGAGGAAAAAATCCATGCGTGTTACGATCGGCGTGTCCGGGGGGATGTCGCCGAAGATGCCAGTCGCCAATCCGCCCCACACGCCGCAGACGCCGTGGACGGGAAACGCACCGACGGGGTCGTCGATCCTCAGCTTGTCCAAGAGCAGCACGCTGGTGAACACCAGCATCCCGGCAATAGCGCCGATGGCGATCGCTTCCAGTTCCGAAACGCGGTCACAGTTCGCGGTGATGCCCACGAGACCTGCCAGCGCCCCGTTGAGGGCCATGGTGATGTCCGGCTTGCCAAATTTGGCCCATGAGCAGACCATCGCAGCGATCGCACCGGCGGCTGCGGAAATCGTTGTGGTCAGCGCGATATAGGTTGTCGCCTCCGCCTGCACCGCACCGTCATACGTCAACTGGCTGCCCGGATTAAAGCCGTACCAACCGACCCACAGGATGAACACGCCCAGGGCCGTCAAAGCGATGTTGTGCCCCGGCATGGGGACCGACCTCCCCTCCGCCGTGTATCGCCCTATTCGCGGCCCCAAGGCAAGCGCCCCCGCCAGCCCGGCAAAACCGCCGACCGCATGCACGACGACCGACCCGGCGAAGTCCTGAAAGCCCCATTGGTCCAGGGCACCGCCGCCCCACTTCCAATAACCACTCATGGGATAGACTAAGCCGGTCAGAAGAACGCTATAGACGAGATACCCGATGAACTTCATCCGCCCGGCGACCGCGCCGGAGACGATCGTCGCCGCCGTCGCAGCAAATGCCACCTGAAACATGAAGTCTGCGGAATTCGACGCGTACGGAGCACCGTCAGCGTCTGCTGGCGGGGTCTTCCATGAACCATCGTCATTCAATTGCGCATCACGGGTCACCATTGATGAACCCCATTTGAACCAAGAATGGTCGGCCTTTTCCTGATCGGTTCCGCCTGGATACATCAGCCCGTAGCCGACGAACAGATACAGCAGCACGCCCAGGCAGAGGTCCATGATGTTCTTGAACAGGATGTTGACCGCATTCTTCTGAGAGTTGAGGCCCACTTCAACCATCGCGAACCCCGCCTGCATGAACAACACCAGCACGGCGCAGAGAAACATGATCAACGTATTGATCGTGTAGCCCATGTCCCATTTCAGGTCGGCGTAATCAATGGCCGCCTCGCTCTCTGCAGTCGTTTCTGGAGAGGCATCGTCGGCAACGGCAGCCGGTTCGACGGACGTGTTCTCTTGCGCTGACACGTCACCTGGCCGAGCGAACCCGAACACCAGGAGTGCCAGCAGGACAGGGATGAGCGCTTTCCGGTCGAGCATGAGCTTAGTCCTCGTCAGTCGTACACCGTTTTCTGCGGTCACAGCGCGCACCCCGAGCGCACGCGGAAGCGGAGCTTCTTGCGGCATCGCGGACAGAAACCGAGCCGGTCACGGATCGGTCGCGTTGCGTGCCGAGAATCGTTCACAAAGCCAGCACGCAACTGCCGTGCCACACGCTGATCGGTGATGGCCCAATCACTGCAACCAGCTAGGAACATCGGGGTTAGGTCCGAACAGGGACCTCGGCCATGACCGACGATCAGCCCCCGCTGCCCGGCGATCAGGCACGGCATGCGCAATCGAACGGCGAACGACGGGTGGCGGGGGCGATGCAATACCGTACTGCGGTGTTGCAGCGCCGATCACGGGGGCGACGTCGTTGTTCGGTGAGTCGTTCACCGCCCCCGGACGGAGCGTTTTCATTGCACCACACGCCAACGAGACCCCGCCACCTGACGCATGCGCAATCGGGCGGCTATCTGGGACATTCATTTTTTCACTCCAGGAAAGACTAATCGGGAAAGTCCCGGTCGTAACCCGAAGCGTAAGCGAGGAGGTTGACATGCGTTGACGACTCGTCCCTCGCTCACGCGTCGGGTTACGATATTCCCCGGAGTGAACCTTTGAATGGTCCCGGAACGGCGAGCAGTCTGTTGAAAATCTGTGCCACGGCTGCCAAGCTCAGACCACAGCGAAGCTCCCACCAATCTGTTCAACAACGAGTCCCCTCATGCGAAATCTCTCCCCACTCCGTGTGTTGGCCCTCTCGCTCGTCATGGTTGTGACGACTTCGCCACTGTGGGGGGAGTCCTCGCTTGGGGAAGCGTTGAAGAAGCCGATTCTGGAAGCCGGCACGACACAGCGGGAGACGATCCGCCTCGCCGCGCCGAAAATTCCGCAGGTGCCCGCATGCAAGACGCGCGAGGAATGGGAACAGCATGCCGCGCAGTTTCGAGCCGATGTGCTCAACAACGTCATCCTGCGGGGCGTGCCACCGGAGTGGCTCGCCGGGCCTGTCCAGGTGGAGATGCTCGATGAAATCCCCTGCGGACCGGGGTATCGGATGCGCAAGCTCCGCTACGAGGCGCTCCCCGGCTTCTGGATTCCGGCCATCCTCTACCTGCCGGAAAAAATCGAGGGCAAGGTGCCCGTCTTCATGAACGTCAACGGCCATGATGGCAAAGGGAAGCAGGCGAATTACAAGCAAATCCGCTGCATCAATCAGGCGAAGCGCGGCATCATCGCCCTCAACGTCGAATGGCTGCACATGGGGCAACTCCGGACGGCGGACAACGCCCATGGGCGGCTGAACCAGCTCGACCTATGTGGCATCAGCGGCGTGTCTCCGTTCTACCTCAGCATGAAACGGGGGCTCGACGTCCTGCTCTCCCTGGAGCATGCCGACCCGGCTCGCGTGGGGGTTGCCGGACTGTCCGGCGGCGGTTGGCAGACGATCTTCATCTCCTCTCTCGATACGCGGGTCACGCTGTCCAACCCGGTGGCGGGATATTCCAGCCTGTCGACACGGCTCAACGTTTTTAGCGATCTGGGCGACTCAGAACAGACGCCGGTCGACTTCGCCCTCTATGCGGATTATGCCCACCTGACCGCCCTGCTCGCCCCAAGAAACGCACTGCTGACCTACAACGCCCAGGACAATTGCTGTTTCGTTTCGGCAACCGCGCTCCCGCCCCTGCTGGCGGCAGCCGAGCCGGTCTATCAACTGTATGACGAGCCGCAGCGCCTCACCTGGCACGTCAACGCCGACCCCGGAACGCACAACTTCCTGAACGAAAACCGCGAGGCGCTCTACACCCGCATCGGACAGGCCTTCTTCCCGGACGAGACGAACTACTCCGACGAAGAGATCCCCTGCGGCGACGAGATCAAATCCGTCGAAGATCTGCTCGTCCCGCTCCCGAAAGACACCGGGACGCTGCATTCCCTGGCGCTTGCCGCCATGCAGGAGTTGCCGCTCGATGAGAACATTCCTCAGGACTCAGCCGACCTGGCGCGGTGGCAGGCAGAGCGGCGGCAAGTCCTGCGCGAGTTGGTCCGCTATCGTGACTACAGCGTCAAGGCAGAGACCGTTTCGAGTAAGCAGCAGGGGGAAACGCACATCGTCCGCTGGAGGCTCACCTGTGACGATGACTGGAGCGTGCCGCTTGTTGAATTCTCGCGCGGCACCCCGAGCGACACCGTCGTGCTCTGCTCGGTCGAAGGCCGCGCGGCACTCGCAGAAGCCGTGGAAACCGAGCTGTCCCAAGGCAAGCGGGTGCTGGTCCCCGACGTCTGGTACTTCGGCGAATGCAGCCCGGTCGAACGCCACTACCTGTTCGCACTGGTGCTGCAAACCGTCGGCGAACGTCCGGCCGGCGTGCAAGCCTCCCAACTCGCCGCCGTCGCCCGCTGGAGCCAAACGGAGTTCGGCGATCGGCCCATCACCCTCCAGTCGCGCGGCAAGCGTCTGACCCAAGCCGCCCTCATCGCCGCCGCCCTCGAACCGGCCGCCATCAACGCCACGGTTCTTCACGACGCACAAACGAGTCTCAAGCAAGTGATCACAGAAAACCAGGATTTCAACAAAACCCCCGAACAATTTACCTTCGGCCTGCTCCGCGAGTTCGACCTCCCCCAGATCGAAGCGCTGGCCCGGCCCGGATCGGTGACCAGAAAATGACCGGCGCCGCTTGCGGTTTCGCACAACCCAACCCCCACCAAACAAAGAAAGCTCCCCATGATCCGGAAATCGATCACCCTTCCGTGTCTCCTTGGCATGGCCGTCGTCGCGGCTACTGACGCCGCGCCGCGCGTCGCCAGCAGCGATGACAACGATCCCGGCGAAGTGTCGCTGTTCAACGGCAAGAACCTCGACGGCTGGGTCATCGAGAATAACGCACAGTTCTCAGTTCGGGACGGTCTGCTCGTCGTCAACAAAGGCGCCGGCTGGCTGCGGTCCGAACAGGAATATGGCGACTTCGTGTTCAAGATCGATTTTCGTTTTCTGGACAAAGAGGCCAATAGTGGAATTTTCGTGCGCACGGGCCGGACGAGCAACGACGACGAGTATGGCTGGCCCGACAACGGCTATCAGGTGCAGTGCATGGACATCCTCACCGGCGAGAACCCCTGCGGAAAGATGATCCCCTACGGCGCCCCGCCGTTTGAGAGCGAGACGGATCGGGAAACGTTGGCGAAGGTCTTTCGGCCGACCGGCCAATGGAACTCGTACGAAATCCGCTGCGTCGGAGAAGACTTGGCCGTCAAGCTCAACGGCCAGGTGGTCACCACGGCCCGCCATATCAAAAACCATCGCGGGCACGTCGGCATCCAGGCGGAATTCGGCCGCCTCGAATTCCGCAACCTCCGCATCACAATGATCGACGGGCCCTCGACCAAGGATGGCAACTGAGAGTCGTAGGGTGGGTGGAGCACGACCGAATTCTGTGTCAGTGGATTGGACAAGTCGTCCTTGAGTCTCTGGCGGCGTTCGCGTGTAAGATGGCGAGTGCGGAACCCACCGTGTCTGAATGGTGGGTTTCGCTACGCTACACCCACCCTACGTCACTTAGTGCCAAGCGATTCGCGAAGTTCTTCGAAGTTCATGGTATTCTCGGAGTTGGGGGTGATGTGCGGAGTCGATTCAAAGACTGGCATCCGTTGAGCTTCGACCGATCAGGAAGTAGAGGATCATACCAAGAAATGGCAGTAGCAGAATGATTAGTGTCCACAAGAGTTTCCGTGCGAGCGAACCATGACCGGCGACGACGGAAACAATTGCGATGATATCCAAAACGAGAACCAACAGGCCAATCAAACCTGTAGTAGGGATCACGATATCGGCAAGCAATGCGAACATGGCTGGTATCCTTTCTCGGGAATCTATTCGGGGCGGGGACGTTTCAATAAGTTAAGTACAGCGACGAACAACGCGGCACCAATAATCGACGAAACGATCGGGAATGATTTGCCACCGACCTGTACGGCAAGAATCTCACCGAAGCCCAAGAGGTTCGCGAGCCATGTGCCAACGATCGCGCCGATGAACCCGAGTGCAATCGAAACAAGGCATCCACCGTGGGAATAACCGGTGATTGCTTGAGCAAGGCTTCCGCAGACGCCCGCGATCAGCAACAGGAGTAGAAAGCCGCCGAGTGTCATTTGATTGCCTTTTGGTTTTTCACTGGAGCCGCATAACTAGGCTTTGTCGGAAAACTCATCTTCCCTGGGAATTCGTGATCGGTCAGACTTTGGCCGCGGGCGAAATTTCAGGGAGGAGACCAAGGATGGTTCGGCATCGACTGACGGATGAACAATGGAAGTTGATCGGGGATAT